>CALZKF010000006.1 GCA_945787955.1 uncultured Acidobacteriota bacterium
TGCCAACATGGACATCCACCGGCGCATGGTCCACCATGCGCCCGTCCAGCGCCGCCCGGTCCAGCTTGCTGCGGTACGGTGGGGTGTGACAAAGGAAGATGGCGTTCTCCATCTCCCCTTCGCCGGCAAGCTCCTCCAGATCCTCCATGATCGTCCGGTTCCGGACTTCTCTAGGGTCCACCGCAACCGTACGGAGCCCCTCCTCCGGAGAAACACAGCCTGGATCGACAAACCTCGAAACGTCGTAACGCTCCCAATCCTTCAGCCGGAACGGTGTCGGGGGGACGAAGGAATAGCCGTAGACGACATAACGATCAAAGAGCGTCCGGCGTTGGTTGGCGTAGGTCATAAGCCCCCGGGACTCCAATTCCAGGTAACCGGCTTCCTCCGACCTGGGGTCGTCGTTGCCGAGTATCAGGAAAATGTGTGGGTAATCCGACCCCAACCGGTCCTGCAGGCCGGCCAGCCCCGAGGCAATGCGGTCAGGCCCGCCGGCGCCGCCTCGCAGTCCGAACAGGTCGCCGCCAAGGAACACCGCCCGGGGACGTTCCTCCTCAACGGCACGCCAGAGCTTGCGATAACGCTCTTCACTGCCGTGGAGATCACTGATAAAAAAGCATGGTCGCATCATCGGATTATAAACCGTGTATCGCAGGCCGAAACGGTATAATAATTCCTTTATCGCCTTGCGGATCAATACAAGCACTCGGGGAGGAACCATGGCCAACAAGAAGACCAGCGCATCGGACATCGGCCTCATCGGCCTGGCGGTGATGGGCCAGAACCTGGTCCTGAACATGGCCGATCACGGTTTCCGGGTCTCGGTCTACAACCGCACCACCGCCACCATGGAAGCGTTTGTCGGGGACCATCCGAACACTCCCGGCGGTCTCGCCGGGTACAAATCGGTGCGAGGATTCGTCAACAGCCTGGAGCGGCCCCGCAAGGTGGTAATCCTGGTGAAGGCCGGCTGGCCGGTGGATGCGGTCATCGACCAGTTGGCGCCGTTGCTGGACAAGGGCGACGTCATCGTCGACGGGGGCAACTCCCTGTGGACCGACACCATCCGCCGGGAAAAGGCGTTGCGGGAGCGGAAGATACATTTCGTAGGGTCCGGGGTATCCGGTGGTGAGGAAGGGGCCCGGTTCGGACCGTCCCTCATGCCGGGAGGCAGCCGGGAGGCCTGGAACCTGATCAAGCCGATTTGGACCGCCATCGCCGCCAAGGTCGACCGTAAAACCGGCAAACCACTTCCCGGCGCACGGCCAGGCAAGCCGGTCAAAGGCGGGGCGACGTGCACCGCCTACATCGGCGAGAACGGAGCCGGCCATTACGTCAAGATGGTTCACAACGGCATCGAATACGGAGACATGCAGCTCATCTGCGAAGCGTACTTCCTGCTCCGCAACCTGCTGGGCATACGACCCGACGAGCTTTCGGAAATATTTTCCCGCTGGAACCAGGGCGACCTGGATTCGTTCCTCATCGAGATCACCGCCGACATCCTGCGCCAGCGGGATCCGGTCAACAAAAGGAAATTCCTGGTGGACTCGATCCTGGACACGGCGGGACAGAAAGGGACCGGGCGCTGGACCAGCGTCAACGCCCTGAACATGGGGGTGCCGGCCGCCACCATCGCCGAAGCGGTGTTCGCCAGGGCGATCAGCGCCTTGAAGGACCAGCGCGTAGCAGCCTCGAAACAGCTGAAAGGACCCCGTTACCGCTACAAGGGCTCCAGGGCGTCCCTGATCAAGGCGGTGGAAGACGCCCTGTACTGCTCCAAGATCTGTTCCTATGCCCAGGGCTTTGCCCTGATGGCCGAAGCCTGCCGGGAGTACGGCTGGAAACTGAACTACGGCACCATCGCCAGGATCTGGCGTGGCGGCTGCATCATCCGTGCCGGGTTCCTGCAGAAGATCACCGACGCCTACCGGCGCAGCCCCCGTCTGCCGAACCTGATGCTGGACCCCTACTTCACGGCCAAAATAATGGCCGGCCAAAAGAACTGGCGCCAGGGGGTTGCGGCAGCGGCGGAGGCAGGTGTTCCCTGTCCGGCGTTCATGAGCGGACTGGCGTATTACGACAGCTATCGGGCCGAAAGGCTGCCCGCCAACCTCCTTCAGGGTCAGCGGGACTATTTCGGCGCCCACACCTTCGAACGCACCGACCAGCCCAGGGGCCGGTTCTTCCACGTGGACTGGCCGGACCCGGACCGGCCGATTACCAAAGCATGAAAAAGGTCCTCTTCCTCTGCACCGGCAACTCCTGCCGCAGCCAGATGGCCGAAGGTTGGGCGCGGGAGTTGCTGGGCGATGAACTGGAACCGTACTCCGCCGGGATCGAGACCCACGGCCTGAACCCGGACGCAGTGCGGGTCATGGCGGAAGCCGGGGTGGACATCTCCATGCAGACCAGCAAGACCCTGAGCAGCCTGGCCGGCGTCCCGTTCGATCTGGTGGTTACGGTCTGCTCCCACGCTCACGAGAACTGTCCTGTGTTGCCGGGAGACAGCCGGGTGGTGCATGCAGGTTTCGACGACCCGCCTGCTCTTGCGAAGAACGAGACCGATCCCGAAAAGGCCATGGCGCCCTACCGCCGGGTGCGGGACGAAATCCGGGCATTCGTCCTCACCGTCCCGGACCTGCTTCAGCCCTCCTGAATCCCTACTAATCCAGTCGGAATGGAGCCGAATTTGCCGGTTCTACGGTGCTATCTTTTCCGTGGGTACACTCGGTTGACCGCGAGCAGTAGACATCAGGAGTACTCGTCATGAACGGCAGGAAACGAACCTTCCTTACAATGAGCTGCGTGGCCATCGGCCTGGCGCTGATTCTCTTCCTCCCCGCTATCGCCCAGGATGACGAGTACGAGCCGATCGGCAATGGCGACTGCGTCGGGTGTCATGAGGACAGTGATCACGAGACGAAAATCGCGGACGACATCGCCCACTCGAGCCACGAAAGCCTGGATTGCATGGACTGCCACTCGGACAAGGGCACCATGCCCCACAAGGAGAACACAGGGTTCAGCGCCGGCTGCCAGGGCTGCCGCACCTGCCACGAGGACGCCTCGGAGCAGTACACCGCTCACGGACGGGGCGATGCCGAGTCCTGCGGAGACGTTCCCAGCTGTGCTTCCTGCCACGGCAACCACGATGTGCTGCCGTCCAAGCTCAAGCTTTCCAAGACCCACCCGATCAACCTGCCGCAGACCTGTGGTCAGTGTCATGAAAACCTGGACCTGACCACCAAGTACGAAATCCTCATCGATCACCCGATCGCGCTTTACGAGAACAGCATCCACGGCAAGGCCTCCATGGGCGGGATCTACGTCGCCGCCACCTGCAACGACTGCCACTCTTCCGGCGGAACCGCTCATAAGATCATGGCTCCCGGTGACCGGGACTCCTCCATCAACCATTTCAACATCCCGGCAACCTGCGGCAAGTGCCACTCCAGCATGGAAGCCGATTTCAACGAGGGCATCCACGGCAAGCTGGTGGCCCGGGGTGAGACCGATGCCCCGGTTTGCACCACCTGCCACGGTGAGCACGGCATCATCTCACCCGACGACCCGCGGTCCCCGGTCTCCCGGTCCCGGGTGGCGCAAGAGACCTGCTCCCCCTGCCATGAATCGGCGGTGCTCAACGAAAAGTACGGCCTGGCCACCGGCCGGTTGACCTCGTTCATCGACAGTTATCACGGTTTGAAGAGCAAAGCCGGTGACACGCATGTCGCCAACTGCGCATCATGCCACGGGGTGCACCGGGTACTGCCGGCCACCGATCCGACTTCCACCGTCCATCCGGACAACCTGCAGGAGACCTGCGGCGAGTGCCACCCGGCGATCTCGGCGGAGATGGCCGGCCAGCCGATCCACGGCCTGTCAGGCGAGGGATTGCAAACCACCGTGGCCGACATCGTGGAACGGCTTTACATCATCCTTATCGTGGTGGTCATCGGGCTGATGGTGCTGCACTGGTTGCTGGACCTGTTCAAGCAGCTTCGCGACCTGATGCGCAAGCGGCCGCTGGTCCATCGCATGACCATGAACGAGGTCTGGCAGCACACGGCACTGATGTTGACATTCATCGTCCTGGTGATATCCGGCTTCGCCCTGCGCTTCTCCGACAGCTGGATGAACCAGCTGTTCTTCGGCTGGGAAGGCGGATTTGAAATGCGGGGCACCGTCCATCGCATCGCCGCCGTACTGTTCCTGGGCACGTCGGTCTGGCACCTGATCTACCTGATCCTGACCCGGCGGGGCCGGAAATTCTTCAAGGACATGATCCCCGAATGGAAGGATCTGTGGCAGATCGGCAGGCGGATAAAATACAACATCGGACGCCGGGAAAACCCACCCCGGTTCGATCGTTTCAGCTACGTGGAGAAGATGGAGTATTGGGCGCTGATCTGGGGAACCATCATCATGGTGGTTACCGGGATTCTGCTGTGGTTCGACAACTGGTTCGTAGGGATGTTCCCCAAAGGCTTCCTGGACGTTGCCCTGGTGGTGCATTACTACGAGGCCTGGCTGGCCTCCCTGGCGATCCTGGTCTGGCACCTGTACTCGGTGGTATTCAGCCCCCATGTCTACCCGATGAACCCGAGCTGGATCCACGGCCTGATGCCGGAAGAAATGTACCGCCACGAGCACGAAGCCCACGTGGAAGAAGCCAAAAAGGAGACCGAGGAGATCATCAAGGCCCAGCGGGACCGCTACAGTTCCACCGACTGATACCATAGCCCCTATGGGGTTCCTACCGACCACGCGGGACGAGATCGAGGCCCTGGGCTGGGATCGCCCGGACGTGGTCCTGGTGTCCGGGGACGCGTACATCGATCACCCGTCCTTTGCCGCCGCCATCCTGGGGCGCTGCCTTGAGAGCCGCGGCTTCCGGGTGGCGATCCTGGCCCAGCCGGACTGGCGCTCCGCCGATCCGTGGCGGGAGCTGGGAAGACCCCGGCTGTTCTACGGCGTCTCCGCCGGGAATATGGACTCCATGATCAACCATTACACCGCCAACCGGAAGCGGCGCAATTCCGACGCCTACTCCCCCGGCGGCGTTATCGGCCTGCGGCCGGACCGTCCGACGGCGGTGTACGCTCAGCGCTGCCGGGAGGCGTTCCGGGGCGTCCCGGTGGTAACCGGCGGAGTGGAGGCTTCCCTGCGAAGGGTGGCGCAATACGACTACTGGTCCGACAAGGTCCTGCCCAGCATCCTGGTGCCGTCCAAGGCGCACCTGCTTGTGTTCGGCATGGGCGAGCGCCCGATCGTCGAAATCGCCCGGCGCCTGGACGCCGGAGAGCCTGTGGAGAATCTCAGGGACATGCGAGGCGTGGCCTACCTCCTGGGAAGAAGCGAAACGTTGCCGGACCACACATGGAACGACGCCGCCTGCGACAACCGCACGGTGGAACTGCCGTCGTTCCAGGAGGTGGTGGAGGACAAGGTCAAGTTCGCCGTCGCCACCAGACTGGTCCACCACGAGACCAACCCGCTGAACGGCCGGCGGCAGATCCAGGCCCACGGCGACCGCACGGTGGTGATCAACCCGCCGGACCTGGCCCTGTCTACGGAAGAGCTGGATACCCTGCACGCGCTGCCGTACACCCGCCTGCCCCATCCCCGGTACAAGGATCCGGTTCCGGCATGGGAAACGATCAAGGATTCGGTCCAGATCATGCGCGGCTGCTTCGGCGGCTGCACGTTCTGCTCCATCACCCTGCACCAGGGCCGGGCGATCCAGAGCCGCAGCCGGGAATCGGTGCTGCAGGAGATCGGCGACATCTCGTCTTCACCCGGCTTCAAGGGCCACATCAGCGACATCGGCGGACCCACCGCCAACATGTACCGCATGCAATGCAGCAAACCGGACGTGGAGGCGATCTGCCGCCGCCCGTCGTGCATCCATCCCAAGGTCTGCAAACTGCTGGACACCAGCCACGCCCCGCTGGTCGATCTGATGAAGAAGAGCCGCAGGGTTCCGGGGGTCAAGAAGGTCCATGTCGCCTCGGGCCTGCGGATGGATCTGGCCCGCAACGAAACGGAATACATGGACGAGCTGGTGCGGCACCATGTAGGCGGACATCTCAAGGTCGCCCCGGAACATACCAGCGACGCCGTGCTGAGCTGCATGAAAAAACCGGCCCAGCACACCTTCGAGGAGTTCGCCGGGAAATTCGAGGAAGCGTCGAAGAGAGCGGGCAAGGAACAGTACCTGTTGCCGTACTTCATCTCCAGCCACCCGGGCAGCGGGGTCAAGGAGTCGATCAACCTGGCGGTGAACCTCAAGAAGGACGGCTACAGGCCCCGGCAGGTCCAGGATTTCATCCCGGCGCCGATGGACGTGGCTACCTGCATGTACTACGCCGGCATCGACCCGCACACCATGAAAAAAGTATCCACCGCCCGCCGCCTGAAGGACCGCCTGGTGCAACGCGCCCTGTTGCAGTACTGGAAGCCGGAAAACTGGCAGACGGTTCGCAACGCCCTCATGGGCGCCGGGCGCGAAGACCTCATCGGCGAAGGGCCGGACTGCCTGATCCCAACTCTGCCCCCAAGGATTCCCAAGGGGGACCGTCCCGGTTTCAAGCAACCGAAAGCTGGATACCGGCATGCGGCCAGGGAGAGGGGTGTTGATAGGAAACGACAGCGGAATACATAGGCAGCTCACACACAGTCGGCAGTAGCCTGGTTCAACCCGGCCGACAAGAACCATGAGTGCAGGAGCAAGTGTCCGCGGATTGTGTATCCGCTGATATTGTCGGCGATTCGTCCCCATGGAGTTTTTCTCGACGATAATGGAGAAACTTCATTTGGGATGGGCTCATCGCCAGGGATGGTAAAACCTGAACCTGAGATCAGAGGAGCCGTTATTGAGGCCTGTCTCGCTGAAAAGGAGGCGGATGTATGAGCAACACCCAAACTAAACGGTTAGGCCTGTTCCTTGCGATACTCATGGCCTGCTCCATCGGACTGACGCTGGCGGATGAGGGGAGAATTCCTCTGCCGCAATGCCCGACCTGTGGCCCTCCCTTCATCATTGACGCTCCCGGTATGTATTACTTGTCAGGCGACTTTTCAAGCCGAGAACCGATTATCACGATCACAACCGGAGACGTGGATATCGATCTGAACGGATTCACTGCAGAGAGTACAGGCGCCGCATCGACAGCCGCACTGGTCTTTGAGGAAGTGGATAGGGTGACGGTTCGCAATGGAACTCTCATCGGGGTCCAGCGGGCGATCTACGCCCGCGGTGGCAATACGTTGCTGGTGGATGACGTCAAACTCATTGCGAACGGATCCGCCGGTGTCGAGTTGGCCGGAGCTGGGCAGTTCGTGATCCGCAGAAGTACGATTCTTGGGCCGAGCGCAGGGATCCTTGCGTTCGGAACTCTGGATTCACCGATCACCGGCACTGTGGAGCACAACCTGGTACAGCAAGTCGACAACGGCATTTCCGTACGGCACGGAAGAACGATCGAGATACGCAACAACCGCATTGTTGTCCTGGGAGATGCTGACGGCATCCGCATCGATAATCTTCGTTCCTGCCTCATTGCAGGCAATACGGTGAACGGCGCAGATGGGGTGGGCATCGGGATCCATTCATCGTTAGCTTGCCTTGTACAAGAAAATGTCATCACCGGAACCGGTTCCGCCGGGATTCTGGTGGATCAGGAATCAGAAGACCAGTTCCTGTTCAACAACTCGATACACTTTGGTTCGTCCGATGGTATCCGGATCGAGGGCAAAAGGAACAGGCTCGAAGAAAACCACGTGAACGGTCACAGAGGGTTCGGTGTATTTCTCACGGGTACATCCATGAAAACCGTGATCCGCGGAAATTCCGGATTCAGCAACACGGGAATACCTGCAAACTGTCCTGGATCCGGTGCAACACCGAATCTGTGTGATGCAGGAGCAGGAACCATCGACGGTGGCGATAACGTTCTTCCCTGATGCAGGAGGTGTGTCATGTTTCCAGTCCGGAGAATATCAATTGTTATTGCAGTTCTCGCATTCTCTGTGTTTTCCCTTCCTGCTGACGAAGGCCGCAAGCCGCTCCCGGAATGCCCGACATGTGATTCATATTTCGTCATCAATCAACCTGGCAGCTATTATCTGACAGCCAGCTTCAGAGAGCCGGGAGCAGCAATCGTCGTTGAAGCATCGAACGTCGAGATCAACCTCAACGGATTTTCCATCGAGAATACGGCCCCAAAGGCATTTCAGACCGTCGTTATCAAGAATGCGGACAATGTCACCATCAGGAACGGGACAATTCTCGGAAGCCAACGGGCAATCTACGGCCAGTTCGTCAACGGGCTCGTACTCGAGGATCTAAAAACGCGTGCAGGCTCGTTTGCAAACATTGACCTGAAGTTTGTCGACCGGTTCACAATCCGACGCGTGATCATGAACTCAGGCGTCTACGGTATTTTTGCCAGGGCGTTTACCGGCACGACCATACATGGAATTAT
The DNA here is from genome assembly GCA_945787955.1 of uncultured Acidobacteriota bacterium. Lineage (GTDB taxonomy): Bacteria > Acidobacteriota > Polarisedimenticolia > Polarisedimenticolales > Polarisedimenticolaceae > Polarisedimenticola. Next base: position 8,490 of record CALZKF010000006.1, read on the forward strand.
TGAGGACTGTCAGCTTGCCGGCATGTATCATGGGATCACACTCGGCGAAACGGTGGGAACAACCGTACGAAACAATAGGATTCGGACAATAGACGTATTTCCTCCGGGAGGCAACCCTCTTATCTATTTTGCCAATAGTTCCGGATGCTCAATCACCGGAAACACACTGGAAAATTCCAATTCATCCGGAATCGGGCTGTTGAACACGTCCAACTGCCTGGTGGAACACAACGTCATGAGCGACATGGAGAACAATGGGATCTGGGTCTTGGAAGATTCCTCGGAGATCGTCGTGCGGTACAACATCGTGAAAGGTAGCCGGCTGGCCGGGATCCGGATCGACGGGGACCGGAACCGCATCGAGGACAACATGACCAACACACACTGGCTACAGGGGCTTCGCTTTGGTCCGAATTCTGAGAACAACCTCTACCGCGGAGTATCCGGTTTCGGCATCGGTAACGTGCCGCCGCCATGTGCCGGACCCGGCGCCACCAGGAACTTCTGCGACGAAGGCGTAGGGAATGTGGACGGAGGCGGCAATATTTTGCCCTGACGGGAAATGCATCGTGAGGGTGGCGACTCATGCGACTCGCGCAACTATTTGACGATCCGCGGTCCTCATGTCGTAAGAGTTCCGATCTGCGGCCAAGCGATGCGAGCCGCGCTGGTCCACAACCAGCTTCGGATACTGTCCCGGCTATGTCAATCTTCGTAAAGCGGGGGCGAAAAGAGTCGGGTGAGGCCGAACAGGCGCAATTCCTGTAGAATCAATCCGCGCCGTACCGTTGTTGCAGAGAGGCCTTCCATGCCATCACCCCTCACCTTCGATCAGCTGGCCCTTGCCGCCCCTCTCCTCAAAGCGATCAACGAGGTCGGTTACGAGGCGCCTTCGCCGATCCAGGCGGCTGCGATACCTCCACTACTGAAGGGTCATGACCTGGTGGGGCAGGCCCAGACCGGCACCGGCAAGACCGCCGCCTTTGCACTACCGCTCCTGAGCCGGATCGACCTGGCGCTGAAACGGCCCCAGATCCTGGTGCTGGCCCCGACCCGGGAACTGGCGATCCAGGTCGCCGAGGCGTTCCGGACTTACGCCCGTCACCTCAAGGGCTTCCACATCATGCCGATCTACGGCGGTCAATCGATTGAGCTCCAGCTGCAGCAGTTGAAACGGGGCGTCCATGTGGTGGTCGGAACACCGGGCCGGGTGATGGATCACCTGCGCCGCAAAACCCTTCGCCTGGACAGCCTGCAGGCCCTGGTGCTGGACGAGGCCGACGAGATGTTGCGGATGGGTTTCATCGACGACGTGGAGTGGATCCTGGAGCACACGCCGGAGAACCGCCAGATCGCCCTGTTCTCCGCCACTATGCCGCCTCCGATCCGCAAGGTCGCCCGGCGCCACCTGCAGAACCCGGTGGAGATCAAAATAGCGAGCAAGACCAGCACGGTGGAAGCGACCACCCAGCGCTACTGGCAGGTCACCGGAACCCACAAGCTGGATGCATTAACGAGGATCCTGGAAGTGGAGCCGTTCGACGCCATCCTGATCTTCGTGCGCACCAAGAACGCCACCACCGAACTCTCCGAAAAGCTGGAAGCCAGGGGGTATGCCTGCGCACCGCTGAACGGCGACATCCAGCAGAAACTGCGTGAACGGACCATCGACCGGCTGAAGAAGAAAAAGATCGACATCATCGTCGCCACCGATGTGGCCGCCCGGGGTCTGGACGTCGACCGTATCAGCCATGTCATCAATTACGATGTGCCTTACGACACCGAGGGTTACGTCCACCGCATAGGCCGCACCGGCCGGGCCGGACGCAAAGGTGAGGCGATCCTGTTCGTGGCTCCCCGGGAGCGGCGCATGCTGCGCTCCATCGAACGGGCCACCGGCCAGCCGATAACCGAGATGCAGCTCCCCAGCCGCAAGGACGTCGCCAACCGCAGGGTCAACCAGTTCAAGCAGCAGATCACCGACACTATCGAGGCCCAGGAGCTCAAGTTCTTCGAGACCATCGTGGAGCAGTACCAGCAGGAACACAACATCGGCGCCGGCGAGATCGCCGCAGCGCTGGCCTACATGGTGCAGAAGGAACGGCCGCTGCTGGTGGAGGACGAAAAGAAGGCCGTCAAGAAGGAGTACCCCGATGCTCCCGACAGGGCGGTCCGCAGCGGCCGGCCGCACAAGAAACCGTCCCGGCCGGAAATCGGCCTGGTGCGGTACCGTATCGAGGTCGGCCTGGACCACGGCGTCCAGCCCAAGAACATCGTCGGCGCCGTAGCCAACGAAGCCGGCATCGACAGCGAGTTCATCGGCCACATCAAGCTCTACGACACCTACAGCACCATCGACCTTCCGGAAGGGATGCCGAAGGAGACCTTCCGCATCCTGAAGAAGGTCCGGGTCATGGGTCGGCCGCTGAACATCTCGCTGGATGACGGCCGGCCGGCGAGGAAGCCGCCGGCCAGGCCAAAGCGTACCGGCAAGCCACGCCCCAGGATCAAGAAGAGCAAAGTTCAGAAGTCGTAAGCCTGGGCCTGCGGCAGCACGATTATCCGTTTGGAAAGCCTTTAATAGTTGGCATTTTATCGTAAGCGGGATATGATCAATGCGTGAAAGCAGCAGTCAAAGCCTACCTCTCCGAGATCGGACGCCGTGGCGGACGGAAGAGCCGCCGTGTCCTGGACCCCGCGACAGCGCGGAGCATGGTCCAGGTGCGCGAGGCTCGCAGGGCCTACAGGCGGTTTCACGCCGAGTGCTTCTGGTCTTATGACCCCGATCTTCGGATAGAAATCGGGGATGTCGCCTGGGTGGCCGATCAACTGATGAGGCAGGGCGGCCGCGAAGCGTGGCTGGTGGGAGCAAGGCTGTGCCGCTAACCGATTTTCAAACCTCCCTCGCCGGTGGCGCCGCCATGCTTATCGACCCGAACACGAGGCGCTACAGCAACGACCTGGACTACTTTCACGACTCGGTGGAGGGGGTCGGGGAGGCCTTTACCGCAGACCGTGAGTTGCTCGAGGCCCGCGGTTACGCCTTGCGCGTCGGCATGAATCAACCAGGCTACATTCGCGCCGTAGTTCGGAAAGACGAACACGTAACCAAGGTGGAGCGGGCCCACGACTCCAGCTGGCGCTTCATGCCGACCGTCCGGCATGAAAAGTTCGGCTTCGTTCTGCATCCGATCGACCTGGCAGTCAACAAGGTCCTGGCCCTGGCCGGCCGTGACGAGCCCCGCGATCTTCTGGATACCCTGGATATGCATCACAATGTCCTTTGCCTGGGTGCGCTCTGCTGGGCGGCAAGCGGTAAGGATCCCGGGTTCACCCCGCTATCCCTGATGGGAATGTTGCGTCGCCGCGGACGGATTCGACCGGAAGATCTGGCGCGTCTCCGATTGGCGGAGAAGGTCGACCTCACGGAACTGAAGGAACAATGGCGCACCGCCCTCGACTCGGTGGAACCGCTCGTTTGTCGACCCCGGGCAGGTCGCCGACGCGGTTCCCCATTTCGGCCGGCCCGGTGGCGTACTGCCGCGCATTTTAAGTGAGCCCGAAATCGGATAGGCCAAGAGCCCCTTAGAATTCGTAAGCCTCGTTTTCCGCCAAAGCGTAACCGCTCCCGTCCCATCTCCCCGGCACCGCTTTTGCCGAACTGCCGTCGATCTCGAACAGCCACAGCCCTTCACGGCCGTTCTGGGAGACCGAGCCGGCACAGAACAAAACCGTTTGAAGCCCGGGAACATCAACCCGGTAACGCCGGTGGACGTGACCGAACAGGATCGCCCCTTTACGGATGGAGCGGCAGACATCGAGGAATTCCTCGGCATTGGTCATGCCGTGAGACGGACTGTCCGGCTGCCCGTTCCACAGCCTGGGGGCGTAATGGGTCATGACCAACACGAAGCGGTCCTGCATGTCGGGCAGGGCCAGGATCCTCGCCAGCGCTTCCAACTGCTCCGGCGGCACCCGGCCGCTGGAACGCCACGGTTGGGGGTTGGGCCGGGCACTGTGAACTCCGACCACGGCCACGCCCGGGTCCAGGAGCCGCAGCCGAGGCCATTCCCCCGCCCCCGTCAGATCTCCGAAGATCCTTTCGAACCGCTGGTCCCGGACCGTATCCGGCATGTACAGGTCATGGTTGCCGGGAACGGTCAGGAAACCCAGCGGCGCCCGGGTCAATGGAGCGATCACCTTCCGTGCCCGCTCCAACTCCGGTTCGGTCCCCAGGACGGTGTAGTCCCCGGTGCACAGCACCAGATCGACGTTCTGCTCCTGCCGGAAGCGATCCAGGGCGGCGAGTTTCTCGTCTACCCGGTCGAAATGCCGGCGGCGGTTCAACAACAGGTTGGCCGCCCCGATGATCCGTTTTCCCGGCCATTCCGACACCGGAACCGCCCTCAGATCGGGGTCGAGATGGGGGTCGCTGAAGTGCAGGATTCGCATACGGGGCCAGTATCGCACGGACGGAACCTTTTTTGCCCCGATCCGTTACAATCCATGCAAGACATCCGCGAAGGAGAAACTCATGACCATGCGCCGTCTGTTTGTTGTCGTTCTCGTTCTCTGTCTCGCCATAGGAGCCGCCTCCGCCGTGGAGATCCGTGAAGATTTTCAGGAATCGTTCGATGTCACCCCCGGCACCGTTCTGGAACTGCACCATGGCGACGGCGACGTCACTCTGACCCCCTGGGACCAGAACCGTATCGATCTCCATATCGTCTACGAGGCCGACATCACCAAGGTCGGATTCGGCGCCAAGCCTGATTTCGACGTCAAGTTCCGCCAGAGTGATGACCGGCTGCTGGTGAAGGAAGAGGTCAAGGGCGGCACCACCTTCGGTTTCTATTCCCGCAATCAGGTCACCTACACTTATGAGATCAAGGCGCCGGCCTGGATCGACCTGGAACTCCACGGCGACGACGGCGACCTTGGGATCACAGGATGGAAGGGCGACATGGAGCTGGTGCTGGACGACGGCGACCTGGACCTGTCCGACATCATCGCCGGGGAAATTGGTATTAACCTTGACGACGGCAATGTGGATGGACGGAATATCGACGCTGCCCTGAAGATCATCTCAGACGATGGCGACATCAGGGTCACCGGCCTGACAGGACCTGCCCTGGTACTTGCCACCGACGACGGCGATATCGACATCGGCTTCGCCGGAACCGGATCGGAGCGGATCGAGGCGACTTCCGACGACGGTGATATCAGGCTCCGGTTTCCGGCCCCGGTATCATTCGGCTACGACATCCGGACCGATGACGGCAGGATCCGACTGGACCTGTCCGGCGCCGGTGGGGGGCCGCAGGAGAGCTCGGACGGTGGCGAAGTCGTGGGGACCGTCGGCGGTGGCGGCGGCCAGGTAAAAATCAGGACCGACGACGGCAATGTGGAGCTGATCGCCGAATAAACCGGGCCGGTTCCGGGTATCCTTGTATGAACCCCAACGGAGGTACAGAGCATGACCAGGAACACCAGCCCCGATAATCTACTCCTGCATCAGGAGGTACTTCTTCTGGCCCTGAACGACGATCAGGGCACACCGGAGTTCGGAGTCTCGTACAGCTTCGCCATGGGCGGGGCGATCCTGGCCGAACTGTTCCTGAACGAGCGCATCCGCCTGGTGAAGCCGAAGAAGAACCAGCTTCTGGAACCGGCGGACGCCACACTGCTGGGGGACCCGGTCCTGGACGATGCACTGGCCAAAATCGCAGGCGCCAGGCGCAGGGCCACACCGGCGACCTGGGTCTCCAAACTCGGAAGCTCCTCGGAACTCAAGCACACCGTCGCTGCCAGCCTGGTGGATCGCGGCATCCTCCATGCCGACATCGGCAGAATCCTCCTGATCTTCAAACGCAAGATCTACCCGGAGCGGGACCCGGGTCCGGAACGCAGGATCATCACCCGGCTGGAGAAGGCGATCTTCAGTGAGTCGAGGGATGTGGATCCTCGCACCGCGATCCTGATCTCCCTGTCCAACGGCACCGGTCTCCTCAAGACCTGCTTCGACAAAAAGCGGCTCAAGGAACGGAAGGATCGGATCAAAGAGTTGAGCAGTGGCCAGTTTGCAGGCGCCGCGGTTCAGGAGGCGGTCCGGGCTGCTGCCGCTGCAGCCACCGCGGCGATCACCGCCGCCACCACGGTGACTGTGATTACGTCCTGACCGTGGAGCAGTCCGGTTCCGCAAAACGCCGGTCCTGCGCCGAGCCTTCCAGCAGGAAGTCAAGCACGTCCGCTGCGGAGTACTTCACACCGGCTCTCTGCACCATCCGGTTCACCGGCTCGAAGTCCTGGCCGGCGGTGACGATCGGGAGTTCCACTCCGTCCCCGCGTACCTGCCCCAGGCCGACGGTAGCCAGAAGGCCGTTGCACAGGCACTGCCTGTCATCGGCCGCTTCCGGTGTGCCGCCCTTCAGGACAAAAGTGTCTACAGGCTCGGCGGCGCAGCGATAGCGCAGGCGGCCGTTGCTGTCCCTGAACGGCTGCCGCAGGTAACCCAGGTCGCAGACCCGCTCCCGGGGGCGACGCTCCAGATCGGTGAGCGAGTCCTTCAATACGATCAGTTTGAACGGGAACCCGGTCGGCGAGGCCCGGCAATCGGTAATCGCTTTGAATTCCCCCGACACGCACTGCCGGAGCACTTCGTCCTTGATCCAGGGGGCTGTGCCCGATTCGGTGCAAAAGGCGAAAGCTGTGCCGGCTTGAACACCACAGGCGCCCTGGCCGATGGCATCCTTAAGACATTCCGGGCTGCCATAGCTTCCCGCCAGCCAGAACGGCTTTCCCAGAGCCCGGACTTTCTCAAGATCCGGCCGGTCCTTCTCGCCATAGATCGCCCGCCCCCCCGGAGCCGGCTGCTCAGCTCTTTTTCCCACTCTGCGAGGTGGTGCGTTGTGGCCTCCGGCAGTGTGATTTTCCACCACGAAGCCGTCCACCTCTCCATTCGCCTTCCGTACCAGGGTCCTGGCGATGACGTCGGAGGAAACGATGCCCAGGAACTTCGGTCGAGTCAACTCCGGCCTGTTGCCGGCAGGCACATAGTCGTTGGGATCGAACCACAGGGCGTAGGCGTCCCCGGCATTTATCCCTTCCACCCGGAGGTTCAATTCCACCGGGTTCCACCGGGCCAGCCCGTCCAGCACTCCTGGGATCGTCAACGGGATACCGGCGCCCATCAGGACATACCCGACCCCGGCCAGCATCGCGCCGAACACCGACGGCATGGTCGGGAGCTGCACTTTCTCCAGGTAGTTGATCCCTACCGGATTGTCGTGTCCTTCCCGTGCCAGGAACACTTCCGAAAAGTTGGAGACGATCATCAGTTCGGTCCAGGCTCTTTTCATCTCCGCCGTGGACCGGGAGACCAGCTTGAACGGCGCTCCGGCCTCTTTGCCCCCTGCCACGAACCAGGTGTCCCAGACCCTTTTGACCATGTCGGCGACGGGGAATTGGTCCAGTGCCCGTCGCATGTGCCCCCCAGGATCCCCCAGTTGCAGACGGCGGGCGAACACGGAATCGATAGCCGTGCCGGAAACCACGCCGAGCTGCCCCAGGCGGGAAACCGCGTTCGCCAGCTTCCAGTTGGAAACGGCGACTCCCATCCCGCCCTGAATGACCGTCGGCAACCTGTTCCAGGATACGTCCATACTTCTCCCTTCGCGGCCGGTGGAAGGCTTGGCTCAGGAAGTGCAGGATAGCGTAAATTACCGATATTCCGGGTTTTTAACGGAACTCAATCGCCCAAATCACTCTGTATTGTCCTCCGCAGACCCTGTAATTAGTCCATTTTCAGTGATAAAACTAAGGATCGGAGAGGGACGGCGGTACATCGTTATTAGGTACTTGAGGGAGGTCTTGAATGCCCGAACTCCGCGTGGTTGGCCAGGCCCCGTTTCGGAAACGGGTCACCGTATTCGTCGGCCACTTCGGAAGCGGCAAAACCGAGATCGCACTGAACTATGCATTGAACGCCGCCGGCCAGGGCGCCAAGGTCTCCCTGGTCGATCTGGACGTCGTCAAACCGTACTTCCGGTCCCGGGCCGCCCGGGCAATCCTGGATCATGCCGGCATCGAACTGATAGCCCCTACAGGGGAACACCACCACGCCGACCTGCCGATCCTCGTGCCGGCGATCCGGGATTCGTTCCGGGACAAGTCCCGCCGGGTCATCCTGGATTGCGGTGGGGACGACACCGGCGCCCGGGCCCTGGGCGCCATCTCCGACGTGGTCCCTGAAGATGAATCGGAACGGATCCTGGTACTGAATTTCCGGCGGCCGTTTACTCAGGACGCAGAAGAGGCGGAACGGATGATTCAGGGCATCGCCGCCGTGGGCCGCATGGGCATCACCGGCCTGATCTCCAACACCCATCTCATGCGGGAGACCACACCCGAGATCGTCATGGAAGGGTACGAACTGGCCCGGGAGACAGCCGAGCGGACCGGTATCCCGCTGGTCGCCGTGACGGTGGACGAAGGCACAGCCGCAACCCTGGACGGAACCCGGTTCGAGCCACCGGTGATGGTGCTCCGACGGATCGTCCACCCCCCGTTCGAACAATCCCAGCGGACCAGGACCGACGGTCCCCTGTTCGTACTGAACTGATCGGAAGGAGCACACCGTGTCCCAGATCGTCATCAATCCGGATCGCTGCAAAGGGTGTGAACTCTGTGTCCGGGCCTGCCCCCAGAAGATCCTCGGCATGGGCAAAACAATGAACACGAAGGGGTACTTCTACGCCGAAGTCGAGGAGCAGAAGCGCTGCATCGGATGCCGGCTGTGCTGCATCACCTGCCCGGACGTGGCCATCGAAATGCACTCCCACGGCACCATGTACCACTACTTCTCGTATTGAGCCTGGAGGCGAACGATGGCCAAAAAATTGATGAAAGGGAGTGAGGCGATCGGCGAGGCAGCGGTGCAGGCCGGCTGCAAGCTGTTCTACGGCTACCCGATCACCCCCCAGAACGAGATACCCGAGTACATGTCCCACCGGCTGCCCCAGGTCGGCGGCACCTTCGTCCAGGCCGAGAGCGAGGTCTCGGCTTCCAACATGCTTTACGGCGCCGCCGGTTCCGGCGAGCGTGTCATGACGTCGTCATCGTCCCCCGGCATCTCCCTCATGGCCGAAGCGATCTCCTACATGGCCGGCAGCGAGCTGCCGGCGGTCATCGTGAACATCATGCGGGCCGGACCGGGATTGGGCGGCATCCTGCCCGGCCAGGCCGACTATTTCCAGGCCACCAAGGGCGGAGGCCACGGCGATTACCATCTCCTGGTCCTGGCGCCGTGGTCGGTGCAGGAAGCGGCGGACCTGGTCCAGGACGGCTTCGACCTGGCGGACCATTACCGCAACCCGGTGATGATCCTGGGAGACGGTCTCATCGGCCAGATGATGGAGCCGGTGGAGTTCCATCAGGATCGTAAACCGATCAAGGAACCCAAGGAGAAGACCTGGGCGGCCACCGGTTACGACGGCAGCAGGCCCCGGGCGATCATCAACTCCCTGTTCCTGGATCCGGCCACCCTTGAGAAGCATAACCATAAACTGCAGGCGAAATACGCCGAGATGGTCCGTGACGAGATCCGGTACAAGACGTATGGTACCGAAAAGAAATACGACCTCCTGATCGTCGCTTACGGCACCGTGGCCCGGGTCTGCTCCACTGCGATGGAAGACCTTGAGGCGGAAGAGGTTCGAACGGCGATGATCCGACCGGTCAGCCTGTACCCGTTCCCCTACGCGGCGGTCCGGGCGGCGGCGGACAAGGCCGATGCCGTTCTGGTGGTGGAACTGTCCGCCGGCCAGATGATCGAGGACGTCCAGCTCGCCCTGCAGGGCACGAAACCGATCCATTTCCACGGCCGCATGGGCGGCATGCTGGCCTCGCCGGAAGAGGTTATGGAAAAGGTCAGGGAAATCAAGTCCGGGAAGTCCCAGGAGGTCTGCCATGTCTGAGGCGGTATTCAAGAACCCCGAATCCCTGCTGGAGGTCCAGACCCATTACTGCCCCGGCTGTACCCACGGCGTCATCCACCGCATGGTGGCGGAGGTGGTGGACGAGCTCGGGGTGAAGGAGCGGACCATCGGGATCGCACCGGTCGGATGCGCCGTGCTGGCGTACAACTACTTCAACCTGGACTTCCACGAGGCATCCCACGGCCGGGCGCCGGCGGTGGCCACCGGTATCAAACGGGCCCGGCCCGACCTGATGGTATTCGCCTACCAGGGTGACGGCGACCTGGCCTCCATCGGTGCCGCCGAGATCGTGCACTGCGCCAACCGGGGGGAGAAAGTCACCGTCGTGTTCGTCAACAACGCCATCTACGGCATGACCGGCGGTCAGATGGCCCCCACCACCCTGCCGGGCCAGGTCGCCACTACCTGCCCCACAGGCCGGGACACCGACCTGGCCGGGTTCCCGATCCGGATTGCCGAGATGCTCTCAACACTGAAGACACCGGCCTTCATCGCCCGGGCCTCGGTGCACAAGCCGATGCACGCGGTCCATGCCAAACAGATGCTCCGGGAAGCGTTCACCTACCAGAAGGAGGACCGCTGTTTCAGCCTGGTGGAGATCCTGTCCACCTGCCCCACCAACTGGGGCATCCCCCCGGCCGAGTCTACCGAATGGCTGGAAAAGAACATGATCCCGTACTACCCGCTGGGAGTTTTCAAACGTCCCGACGGTGAAGACCGCGCCCCCGGCCCCATCGGGCCCGCCAGGAGGCGGCAACATGCAGAATGACGTCATCATGGCCGGGTTCGGCGGTCAGGGCATCCTTCTGATCGGCAAGATGCTGGCCTACACCGGAATGCAGGAAGGCCTGGAGGTCTCCTGGATGCCGTCCTACGGTCCGGAAATGCGCGGCGGCACCGCTAACTGCACCGTGGTCATTTCCGACCGGCCGGTAGGCTCCCCTGTGATCCAGTCCCCTCGAGCGGTGGTTGCCATGAACCTGCCGTCCCTGGACAAGTTCGAGCCGATGGTCCGGAAGGACGGCCTGCTGCTGATCAATTCATCCCTCATAAACCGCAGCTCGAACCGGGACGACATCAGGATCCTGCTGGTGCCGGCCAACGACATCGCCATGGAGCTTAAAAACCCCCGGAGCGGGAACATAGTCGCCCTTGGAGCGTATATCGGCAGTTCCCACGCCGTCCCCATCGATGCGGTGGAACGGGTGGTCCGGGAAACCTTCGCCAGCAAGCCGCAGGTGATCGATTCCAACATTGCCGCACTGCTCCGGGGTTTCGAACTCGGCGAAACGGCGGTGGCGTGATGAAGGAAACCTGCCCGGTCGAAACGGAACAGGCCGACGCCATCCTGGAAGGGTACCCCCACGCCGAAGCTTCACTGATCCAGGTGTTGCAGGACGTGCACCGGGCCTACAACTACCTGCCCTGCGACGTGGTCGTGAAGGTGGCGGAGACACTGGGCGTACCGCTGGCCAAGGTGTTTTCGGTGGCGACCTTCTACAAGGCGTTCTCACTGAAGCCCCAAGGCGACACCATAATCCGGGTCTGTATGGGAACCGCATGCCATATCCGGGGCGGCGGCGCCCTGGTGGACGAGGTCGAGCGCCTGCTCCACGTCGCGCCTGACGAAACCACCCCCGACATGAAGTTCACGCGCAACACGGTGAACTGCGTAGGCGCCTGTGCCATGGCGCCGGTGATGATTGTCGGTGAGAAGTACCGCGGCAACGCCCGGGCGGTGCGGGTCGGCGGCTACCTGGAGCTGGGAGGCGACGACGATGCGAATTGAATCCAGAGAGCAGTTCGAAACGCTCCAGGAGAAAATCCGCGCCGCCGAGACCGACAACGGCAACCGCATCCTGGTCTGCTGCGGCACCGGCTGTCTGGCCAACGGCGCGAAGAAGGTGGCGGAAGCGTTCGCCGAACAGGTCGGCAAGAGGAACATGGACGCGGAGGTCAAACTGCTGGTGAAAAACACCGGCTGCCACGGCTTCTGCGAACGGGGTCCGCTGGTGGTCCTGCAGCCGTCCGGGGTGTTGTACACCCGGGTGCGAGTCTCCAACGTACCGCAGATCCTTGAGAAAACGGTGGACAACGGCGAGATCATCCCCCGCCTGTTGTACAAGAACCCGGCGGACGACGTCGCCATCGAGCAGTACTCGGAGATCCCGTTCTACAAGAACCAGACCCGGGTGGCGATGCGGAACATCGGCCGCATCGACCCGACCGCAATCCACGACGCCATCGGCGCCGGCTGCTACTCCGGCATGGTCCGGGCGCTGTTCGACATGACGCCGGAACAGGTCCTGGATGAGGTTGAAACCGCCGGCCTGAGGGGCAGGGGCGGCGCCGGTTTCGGCACTGCAAGGAAATGGCGATCCTGCCGCAGGGCGGAAGGCGACCGCAAGTTCGTGTTGTGCAACGGCGATGAAGGGGACCCGGGTGCGTTCAAGGACCGCTCCATAATGGAAGGCGATCCGCACTCGATCCTGGAAGGGATGGTGGTCGGAGCCTGGGCCGTGGGGGCCCATGAAGGGTTCATCTATGTCCGGGACGAATACCCGCTGGCGGTGCTCAACCTGACCCTGGCCCTGGAGCAGGCCCGCTACCTGGGTCTGCTGGGCGAGAACATCCTGGGCAGCGGGTTCGACTTCGATATCCGCATATCACGAGGCGGCGGCGCTTTCGTGTGCGGCGAATCGTCGGCCCTGATGCTGTCCCTGGCCGGCAAGGTCGGGGAGCCCCGGGCCAAGTACGTGCACTCCACCGAGAAGGGCCTGTTCGACCTTCCAACGGTGCTGAACAACGTCGAGACCTGGGCCGACGTCGGCGCCATCGCCGCCAACGGCGGCGCCTGGTTCGCCGGCATGGGCACCAACAAGTCCAAGGGCACCAAGGCGTTTTCCCTGGTGGGCAAGGTCAAGAACACCGGGCTGATCGAGCTGCCGATGGGCACCACCCTGCGGCACATCATCTACGACATCGGCGGGGGCGTCCTGAACGACCGGCCGTTCAAGGCGGTGCAGACCGGAGGCCCGTCCGGCGGATGCATACCGGAATCGCTCCTGGATCTGCCGGTGGACTACGAAAAACTGACCGAAGCCGGATCGATGATGGGCAGCGGCGGCATGATCGTCATGGACGACCGCACCTGCATGGTGGACGTGGCACGGTACTTCCTGAAATTCCTCACCGAGGAATCGTGCGGCAAGTGCACCCCCTGTCGTGAAGGCCTGAAACAGATGCTGGCGATCTTCGACCGGCTGGTAGAAGGCGAAGGGGTTGCGGGCGATCTCCCTCTTATCGAGCGACTTGCCGCCGGCATGCAGGTCGGCAGCCTGTGCGAGCTGGGGAAATCGGCCCCCAATCCGGTGATCTCAACGCTGCGTTATTTCCGTGACGAGTACGTCGCCCATATCGAGGATCATGTCTGTACCGCCGGGATCTGCAAGGAGCTCACCGCCTACCGTATCCTCCCGGAGACCTGCGACGGTTGCGCCGGCTGCGCCAAGGCCTGCCCGGTGGACGCCATCACCGGGGAGCGCCATGCGCTGCACGTTATCGATCATGACATCTGCATTTCCTGTGGAGCGTGCATGGGGGTCTGCCCCACCGACTCCGTCGAGACTTTCCCGAAAGTCGAACTCATGAAAGAGGTGGTCTGATGCCGACCCTGACCATCAACGGCAAGAAAGTACAGTCCCGGGAAGGGGCGTACGTCCTGGAGGCGGCCCGGCAGGCCGGTGTGGAGATACCGACCCTGTGCCATTTCGAGGGGCTGGAACCGTGGGGCGGCTGCCGGCTGTGCCAGGTCCAGATCACAAAGGACGGCTGGGACGGCTGGAAGAAAATGGTCGTCGGTTGCATGTTCCCGGTGGAGGAGGGCTTGATCGTCCTGACCGAAACCGACGAGGTCCGGGAGACCCGCCGGGTGGTGCTGGATCTGCTGCTGGCCCGATGCCCGGACACGCCGCTGATCCGGACCATGGCGAAGGAATACGGGGTGGAGCGGACCAGCTACGTATCGAACCCGGAACCGACCGACTGCATCCTGTGCTCCCTGTGCACCCGGGTGTGCGACCACATCGGCGTATCGGCGATATCCACCGCCGACCGGGGTGCGGGAAAAGAGATCGCCCCGCCGTTCCACGAACCTCCCGCGGCGTGTATCGGCTGTCTGGCGTGCGCCGAGATCTGCCCCACCGACTTCATCCCGTACACCACGTCTCACACCACCCGGTCGATCTGGGGCCGGGAGTTCGAGATGTTGCGTTGTGAGGATTGCGGACGGGCCCATATCACCAAGGCGCAGGCGGAACACCACGCGGCAAACCGTGCTGAAACCACCGACGTGCCGCAAGAGTGGTTCCGGTACTGCGATTCCTGCAAACGCAAACAGCAGGCGTCGCGCTTCCCGGCCGTACCCCAACTGGTCTAGGAGATGCCGATGGACAGGATCTACACCGTCACCGTGGAACGCTGCATAGCATGCGGCAAGTGCGAACTGGCCTGCGCCTTCGCCCACGGCAGCGAGGGCAAACCGGCGACATCCCGGATCAACATCCTGCGCCGGGGCCCGGAGGTCGGAACCCCGGTGGTCTGCTTCCAGTGTCACGACGCTGCATGCGCCGCCGTCTGCCCGACCGAGGCCCTGGTGCGCAACGCCGCAACCGGCGCCATCGACATGGTGCGGGAGCGCTGCATTTCCTGCCGGTACTGCGTGGCGGCCTGCCCGTTCGGGAACATGCTGTGGGACGACAATTACCAAGTAGTTCAGAAATGCGACCTGTGCGGCGGTGAGCCTCGCTGCGTACCGTTCTGCCCCACCGGCGCCCTGCAATACCTGCCGGCGGATCGGGCGGCGGAAATGCCGAAACCGCGAGAAGACGACTTCGTCCTGGTGGAGGGTTGAAATGCCGAAGATGAGCAATGACATCCGGGAGATCCTCAGCATGGCGTACCAGGTCGAGGTGGACGGCTACACGTTCTACTCCATGGTGGCGGACCAGGCCAGGCAGCCGGCGGTGCAGGAGCTGTTCGACAAACTGGCCCGGGACGAGACCGAACACAAGGCCTACCTCAAGAACATCATGATGAACTACGAGGAAAAAGGGACCGAGGCGTTCAACATCGGCAGGCGCGACCCGGTGCTGAAGGACTTCGCCGCCACCATCGTCACCGAGAAGTTCAAGAAGGAAGCGAAATCCGCCGAGTTCGAGATCGGCGCCCTGTCCATCGGCATGACCCTCGAGACCAATGCGATCAAAGTGTTCTCCGATGCCGCCAGGACCGCCGACGAGCAGGAAGTCAGGGAGTTCTACCAGTTCCTGGCCGACTGGGAGAAGGAACACCTGAACTCCCTGCAGGAACTGCACAAGTCGGTGCGCCAGGAGTTCTGGACCGAGGGCGGCTTCTCGCCGTTCTGATCCAACCATCGACCTCCGCCTGCGAGTAATGTTAGGATCTGTCCAGCAGATTCGCGCATTCATCTGATTTTCGGAGGGTCCACGATGTTCAAACACATTTCCGTTCTCCTGATCCTGCTCGCCCTGGCAGGCGGCGTGGTCCAGGCCGACTTCCTGGCTTACGCGGTCACCAAGAAGGATGGCGAGGTTCCGCTCCCTGAAGACCCCGGGGCGATCGTCAAGAAGAACGCCAAGAAACTGGTCGGAGTGCGCTGGGGTGATTATGCCGGCAAAAAAATCCGTGTCGGCGTCATGGAGGCGGACAACCAGTCCGGCGCCGGTTCGTACCATTACAGCGGACCAGGCGGCGAGGCTCATTACGAAGGCGGATACGAGCAGGTGCCGATCAACGGCATCGACGCCCTGCTCACCGACGTCCTGACCAAGACCGGCCGGTTCCGGGTCCTGACCCGGACCGAGCTGAACGAAGTCCTGGACGAACAGGACCTGGGAGATTCGGGCCGGGTGGCCAAACCGTCCGCCGCCAAGATCGGCCAGGTCCTGGGCGCCGAATACCTCATCCAGGTCGTGGTCAACAGCTATGAGGCCAACGTCGGCGGCAAGAAAGGCGGCCTGGGCGGCGTCAGTCGCAAACTCAGGGCGTTCGGAGGGATCAAGGGCGGCAAGAACAAGTCGTACGTCCAACTGACATTCAAACTGATTGACGCCGAAACCACCGAGATCCTGGCCAGCCAGGTGGTGGAAGGGACGATCACCGAAATGAGTATGGACCTGTCCGGCATGGGCTGGGGCGCCGGCGGCGCCCTGGGCGGCTTCCTGGGCGGGTACGCCAAGACCCCGATCGGACAGGCTGTAATGGCCACCATCAACGTCGGCGTCTTTGAGCTCGTGAAACAGCTCGGGAACCTGCCGATGACCGGATCGGTGGTCAAGATCGAGGACGGCCGGGTCATCATCAACCTGGGGGACGGCGCCGTTGAATCGGGAGATGAACTCAGGGCGGTCTCCCAGGGCGAAGATTTCGTCGATCCTGAAACCGGCCTGTCCCTGGGCGCCGAAGAAGAAGAGATCGGCACCCTCAAGGTCACCGAGGTCAAGGAGAAGTACTGCTACGCCGTGCCGGTCGGATTCGAAACCTCGCGGCTCTCCCGGGGGGACAAGGTCCGATCCACCAAGGCTGCGGCGCCCCTGGAGTACGGCCCGGACTGGAACTGACGGCAAAGACCGCCGATTTCGATATCGTCATTGGCATCCGCCTCTCTCCCCGCCCTACGTTACAGGGAGGAATGAGGGAGGCACGACCATGACGATCCGGACAGGTCCGAGACTTCTGATCACCGTTCTGACGACGTTGCTGTTGTCGTCAGGCGTCTTCGCACTGGATACGGCGGAAAAGAAACTGGAGCTGGAGTTCCCCGTCGACGACGGTGCCACACTGCGGATCGAAAACCTGCTGGGTAGCGTCGGGGTCCGCATGCTTCGGGAAGACGGGCCGGTGCGGGTCGAGGCCCGGATAGTCGCAGAAGCAAAATCGGAACAGGAAGCATCCGATCTGGTCGCCGCAGTGGATCTGCTCCAGAGTTCCGCCGGCAGTGTGCAAACCGTCCACGTCGCCTTCCCCCTGGATTCGGCGGAAGCGTTCCGCCCTCCCAAGGACGGCCTCAAGGGCATGTTCTCGCGCTGGTCCGCCGCCCTGATGCGGAACGGGAGTTCGGCGGTGGAGTATGAAGGCCGCAACGTCGGAATCAGCAAGGATCGCAAGGCAGCCGGGCTGGCGGTGCACCTCACCGTGCGGATCCCAGCCGACTTGTCCACATCGATCCGTCAGGGTATCGGTTCCATCGATGTCCGCTTCATCCGGGGGGATATCGACATCGACACCGACGGCGGCACGGTGGACGTGGTCTCCTGCTTCGGCAACCTGACCCTGTCCGCCGGCGAAGCCGACGTCCGGGTCGCCTCACTGCAGGGCGGGACACTGACGGTGGATTCGGCCGGTGGCATGCTGGAACTGGACGGCATCCGGACCCGGACCGTGTCCCTCCGGAGCGAGGCCGGCGCCATCACCGGCTCCAAACTGGACGTGGGCGATTTGACGGTGGAGACCGACGCAGGCAACGTCTCGTTCGTGGACCTGGTCCCGGTGACCATGGATATCAGCACAGGCTCCGGCGACGTGGACCTGGCTTTCCGGATCCGCAAGGCGACCGACGCGGTCATCCGTTCCGAATCCGGCGACGTGGTGCTGCGCATGAACGAGATGCTCAGCTTCGGCCTGACCGCCGAGACCAAGAAGGGCGAGGTCAAACTGCTGGGCATGGACCTGGAACTGCTGGAGCAGGACGGCCGGACGAGCCGCTACAAGGCCGGGAGCGGCGGTGTGAACGTGGCGGTCACCGCACCGGGCGGAGAACTGACGGTCCGCCCTTATGACGCCAAGCGCATCGACCTGATGTCACATCGCTAACTGTCGTCGTCCGGTTCGGGCAACCTCGACCCGATCCAGCCCAGGCGGCGGAAGTACAGCAGCATGCCGCCGGCCACCGTCAGCATCGCCAGCACCAGCACCGGATAGGACCACCACCAGTGCAGCTCCGGCATGTGGTCGAAGTTCATGCCGTACAGGCCGGCCATGAACGTCACCGGCACGAAAATGCTCATCAGGATGGTCAGGGTCTTCATAACCTCGTTCATACGGTTGCTGATCACCGTCAGGTAGGTGTTCATCAGCCCGTTGACGAACTCCCGGCTGGTCTCCACCGCTTCCGACGAACTGACGCAGTGGTCGTAGGTGTCCCGCAGATACAGCCGGGTGGTGGCGTCCAGGAAATCGTTTTCGTCCCGGACCAGGTGGTTTACCGCCTCGCGCTGGGGCGCCACCGCCCGGCGGATCCGGATCAGCACGTTTTTCAACCGGTTCAGCTCTCGCAACGTTTTCGGAGACGGGTCAACCATGACCTGCTCTTCCATCTGCTCCAAACGGTCGGCCACCGTCTCGATGACCGGGTAATAGGCGTCCACGATGGTGTCCAGGATGGCGTATCCCAGGTAACCGGAGCCGGCGGAACGGATGATCCCCCGGCCGGAGCGAAGCCGGGCCCGGACCGGCTCCAACACGTCACCTTCCCACTCCTGCAGGGTCAGGACGTAGTTCTTTCCCACCAGGATGCTGAACTGCTCGCTGTCGAGCTCGCAATTACCTTGGGCCTGGATCATCCGGGTGATGATCAGCAGGTTGTGCTCGTACGTCTCCGCCTTCGGCCGCGTCGGCACATGGACGACGTCTTCGAGGGCCAGGGGATGGATGGAGAACAGCCTCCCCAGGGTTTCCAGTGTGTGCAGGTCGCCCAACCCGTGGACATCGATCCAGGCGAACCCTTCAACAGGCAGGAGCGCCTGGAGCTCATCCACACCGGCAACCGCCTGCTCCTGGATCTCGGCCTCGGTGTAAGTCAGAAGCCTGATCTTCGGCTTCTCGGCTTCGGCGTCGATAACCAGAGTGCCCGGCCGGGACCCGACCGGCGGTTTCGCGCGACGACGCATCAGACTCATGATTGCCCCCGGTCCCTGGCAGCCAGAACCCGGGCGACCAGGTAACCGCACACGAACCCGATCAGGGTGGTCAGCAGCACCAGGACGACCCGGGACATGCTGAAGTCCCACAGGAAGAACCGGACCGATACGACTTCGGTGTTCTGCAGCACCAGGACCAGGACCAGGATTCCCAGCAGGATCGCCACTACGAGGCGGGGCTTGATTTTCATCACGACATCTCCTCTCGACGGATTTTCTCACAGTACCTGCCGCAGATAATGCATACTTTTCATCTGCGGGCAACGGCTGCGGAAGGAGGTGACCGGCCATCCGGGAAAAGGCTTGGTACCAGCGGGCCGGGCTGTGGGCCGGCCCGATACTGGCGCTGATCATCCTGCTGTCACCCGCCCCCGAGGGGCTGTCTCCTGCCGGATGGCGCACCGCCGCCGCCGGACTCCTGATGGCGGTATGGTGGGCGACGGAGGCGCTGCCGGTGCCGGTGACCGCCCTGCTCCCCATCGCCCTGTTCCCCCTGCTCCAGGTCTCCGACGTCAAGGCGGCCACGGCGCCGTACGCCAACCCGACCATTTACCTGTTCCTGGGCGGCTTCCTGGTCGCCCTGGCGGTGCAGCGCTGCGGCCTGCATAAACGGATCGCCTTGACGGTGATCGTACTGTTCGGCGGCAGCGGCGCCTCCATGGTCGGCGGGTTCATGGTCGCCTCGGCGCTGGTCAGCATGTGGGTGACCAATACCTCCACCACCATGATGCTCCTGCCGATCGCCGTTTCGGTGGCTGCGGTGGTCGGCCAGACCCTGGGCGACAGTGAGGAAATTCAAAGCCGCTTCCCCAAGGCGCTGCTCCTGGGTGTGGCCTACGCCGCCACTATCGGCGGCATCGCCACCCTGGTAGGCACACCGCCCAACGCGTTGCTGGCCGGGTTCATGTCGGACAATTACGGCGTCGAGATCGGGTTCGCCCAGTGGATGCTGGTCGGCGTGCCGCTGACGGTGATGCTGCTGCCGCTGTGCTGGTGGCTCCTGACGAAGCGTTTGTTTCGGGTGACGTTCACTACCAACCGGGAGACACGGGAGCACCTCACGCGGACCCGGGACGATCTGGGGCCGATGTCAGCATCGGAGCGCCGTGTGACGGTGGTGTTCATCATCCTGGCGATCTCCTGGATGAGCCGCCCGTTATTGATGATGATCCCCGGTCTTGCCGGACTGTCCGACACCGGCATCGCCATGGCTGCCGGCGTCCTTCTGTTTTTGGTCCCCACTGCAGGCTGGCGGTCAACCCGTCTGCTGGAATGGCGGGATACGAAGGAACTGCCCTGGGGCGTCCTGATCCTGTTCGGCGGCGGCCTGTCCCTGGCGGCAGCGGTTTCCAGTTCCGGTCTGGCCGCCTGGCTGGGTGAACAACTGACCGGCCTGAGGCTCACCAGCCTGGTTGTACTGGTGGTGCTGATCACCACCCTGATCATCTACCTCACCGAGCTGACCTCCAACCTGGCGACCACGGCGACGTTCCTGCCGGTGGTGGCCGCCGTCGCATCCCAGGCCGGTTACGACCCGATCGTCCTGTGCGCTCCGGTGGCGATCGCCGCCAGCTGCGCCTTCATGCTGCCGGTGGCGACGCCGCCCAACGCCGTGGTCTACAGTTCGGGATTGATGACCATCCCGGACATGATCCGGGCCGGCTTCTGGTTGAACGTCATCAGCATCGTGCTGGCGTCGCTGGTAGCGGTGCTGCTGGTGTCCCGGGTGTTGGTGTGAACACTATTTTTCCAACATCCGAAACCGAATGACTTCAGCGGGTAGCAGATGGCATCGGAGTTTGATATTTGGAGGTTTGGCTTCCCAGGCGACAAGCAGCTCATAACCGGGAGAGATTGTCTTTACCGGCTATTTACTTGGCTTCCATCCGCATACTTTCGCTGAACACCACCAGTGTCCAATAATGTCGACTTAATCGACCGAGATTGTGGCACTGCTCCCACCGCGCCTTCCCGACAACCGCTGTATAAGTGATGGTGATGAACGCTGGAACGGGACGATGCTCGCCCGATCAGCCCCGCAGCCTGCCGCTGTGCAGGCCGCAGCCGGATGATCCGCCGGCCCGTCCTGTCTCAGTTCAGGCACGAAGGTCGACCTGATAATCGAGACTGGAGGCGGACATGAGAACGGCAGTAGCGGTACTGGCAATTCTGGTATTGGTCACAGGCGTCGCCCTGGGCGGGTCAGAGAACGGGCCGTCCGGTGAGGGCAAATACGTCGTCTGTCACTACCCCCCGGGCAATACCGGGAACCCCCAAACGATCCGGGTCGGAAGCCAGAAATCGGTTGACGCCCACCTGGCGCACGGGGACACCTTGGGCCCCTGCGCCGACGGCAAGAAGAAAGTCGCCCTGCTGTTCGTCGGCCACGGCGAGCCTGCCGCGAGAGAGGATGGCGATGTGCCGATCACCCTGGCGGACGGCGAACCGTTCGGACCTTTCGCCGCCAGCCTGGGTGTGCCTCCAGGGTCCCAGTACACCGAGTGGGCCGCAGCGTACGATGAGATCGCCACAGCGATGACCTACATTTTCCCCGACCTCAACGGGAACGGCGTCCCCCACGAGATGATGCTGGTGCCGGACGGCGATGTCCCCGGGTTCTTCAACTGGTTCGCCTTCCAGGCCAGCGTTTACGAGTACTACCAGGCCTGTGACAACTACAGCCCGCACAACGATGCTCTCCGAGTACACGTCGACAGCCTCGACATCGAGGTCTGCGGCGCCGAGGTCGATCTGTACCTGGCCTACCTGGACGCCGTCCCCCGGATCCGGGACGTGGTCTGGGAGATCGCCCGAAGCGGCCCGTACCAGGAACTGGTGGTGGTGCCGATGCTGATGGCCGACTCGACCCATACCCAGGAGGTCGCCGAACTGGTCGAAGAGTCCGAACACCTGATCCCGGGCATGGAAGTGGTGGTCGGCGAACCGTTCTTCGAGATCCCTTTCATGAAGCGAAGGTTGCGCAACGCGGTGGTCGGCATGGCGGAGTACGTCCGCACCGCCATCCCTGCCGACGTCATCGACTACCACATCGGCGTGGTGCTGGCGTCTCACGGATCGCCGTACGTGCCGCCGTTCGCCGAATTCGGCTGGCAGGAGGGCGAGATCTACTCCAGCCTGATCCCCTCGGAAGACGCCTTCCACGAGGAGATCCAGCACATGCTGCCCTGGATGGTGCGTACGGGCCGCATGAACTACTCGGAGCCGTCCATCGAAGACGCCCTGGCGGCATTCGAAGCCGACGGGTACAAGCACGTCATGGTGGTGCCGTCGGCGTTCCCGACCGCCACCATCCACACCATGTGGCACGTCGCAGTGCCTGCCATCGGGCGTGCGGTCCTGCCCCAGGAGGGCCTCGTCAGCCACACCCGGTCTTCCGGCATGACGGTGTACTACTCGGCGGAAGGCCTTGCGGATGTCGAACCCGGGCGCACCCAGTTCCGGGACGGCCTCGATTTCGTCGGCAAGACCGCGGTGATGGAAGCACTCCAGGAGTGCGGCAGCGACGGGATCGGAGCGCCGTACGTGCCCTGCCCTGCAGGGAACCTCTGTGTGACGGTGTCGGCCGACGAACTCACCGGGGACGGGCTGCAGTTCATGCTGTACGAAACCACCGCAGCCGACTGGCCGCAGGCTTTCGAGTCGCTGCCGGCGCCTGGCTGGGTCGTGCTGCAGCCGCCGGCCATACCGGAGAGCTTCCCGGCCCGGCTGCTGATCCCTCTGGACGACAACCTTTTGCCGGTGGCCGGCGGAACCCTGGAAGGCGCACGGTTGGGGCTTGCCATCGCCTCGACCTCCGGTTCGGCGGTGGAGCCGACCGACGCCCGCGGGTTCTCCGGCACTACCGTGGTCCATGATGGCGACGGCAGCCTGAACTTCGGTACCGTCCACGTGGCGGCCCCCCAGGAGGGCGGCATCTGCCTGCCCGGCGAGATCTGTGTCACGGTAACCGCACAGGCTGTCACCGGCCCCGACCTGAAGCTGCTGCTGTACGAAGCCGATGAAGAGGGCTGGCCCCAGCAGTTCCTAAGTCTGCCGACACCAAGCTGGGTGGTGACCGAGTCTCCGCCGGTGCCGGACAACTGGCCGATCCACATCCGGATACCGATGGCCGAGAACCTGTTCGCCATCTCCAGCGAGCCGCTGGAGGGGGCGCGGCTGGGGCTGGCGGTGGTCACCGGAGTAGCCTCCACTTTCATCGTGGAGCCGACAGACGCCCGGGGGTTCTCCGCCTCGACCCTGGTATATGAAACCGGTGCGATCATGGAATACGGCGATGTCGAACTGCGGGTCCCCCTGGGCGATCCGTGCGACCTGAACCCGTTCCACGTCAGCTGTCTCACCGGCCCGCTGTTCTGGCAGGAGCACCTGCTGGGAGACACGGGATTCGTCCCCGGGGCGATCTACCTGGATGTCGCCGACGTGGACGGCGACGGTGTCAACGATATCGTCATGGTCGGTGAGCCCCACTTCGAAGATCCGGACCTGCCTCTGGATGTACTGAAGCTGGGTGTGTACTACCTCAACGAAGACTTCTCGGTCCGGGAGACGGAGATCATCGACCAGTGGTCCGAGGCGGACCCGTTGTTCTACAGCCCCTGGGGGGTCAACGTCATCGATCACGCCGGCGAGCCGATGATCATCGTCGGAACCAACATACCCGAGCTGGCTCCTCTGGAAGACGGCAGCGGCGCCGTACTGTCCTATCGTCTGGAAGAAGGGGTGTGGCAGCGTTCAATCGTGATGGAAAACCCGGATCCGACGGTGACGAACTACAACGCCATGATCGTCGTGACCTCGGATATGGACGGTGACGGCGACGAGGACCTGGCCCTCAGCGGCGCTTTCGGCTCGTCCTCCGTCGGCAACTGGATGGAGAACACCGGCGTTGCCGCCGACCCGTGGGTCCCCCATCTCCACGACATGGCGCCTGGGACCGACCCGTACATCCGGGGAACCCTGGCGTACAAGAGCACCGACCTGAACGGTGACGGTTACCCGGAGGTCGTCTACAACGCCATGTTCGACATCGCCAACACCGATCCGCCCCGCTACCGCGGCGAGATCTGGCTCGGCGTCAACCCGGGTCCCCAGGGCTGGGACGGCCCGTGGCAGATGATCGTCATCGACGACGACAACTGGGCGTCGGCGGACATGTGGTTCCACGACTTCGACGGCGACGGCTACCTGGACCTGGTGGCCAACCAGATCTTCAGTTCCACGGTGACGGTCTACCGCCATCCCGGTGCGAACCTGGACGACCCGTGGGTGCCGGAGGTGATCATCTCCGGGCTGACCTCTCCCAGCGACATGTGGCTGGCGGACATGGACGGCGACGGCCTGATGGACGTGGTCAGCGCCGATCACACCGCCCACCGCGGGGTGTGGCACAGGAACCCGGGACCGGGGGGCGCCGTACCGTGGCGGTCCACCATGATCTTCCGGAACGTCCGTCTTCCCGGCGACTTCGCCATGGTCGACATCGACGAAGACGGCGACCTGGACTGGGTCGGCACGTCCCTGACCCTGGGCCAGGCGTTCATCATCGAACAGATACGGCCGGACATGGGCCTGGTGGCGAACCTGTCGGTGCCGGCGGACTTCGACGGCCAGGTCACCCAGTTGCTGATCACCCTCGCGGACAGCCTGCCGGTGACCGGTATGCCGGCGGCGGTCCTGGCAACCATCCAGAATCTGGACGCCGACGAAAACGGACTGGGAGACGTGGACGAGATCCTGAACGCCTCCCGCGACCTCACACTGGCCCTGGAAGACGTCGGGATCACCGGAACCTACCACGTGGTGGCGGCGCTGTACATGGAAGGCGGCGGCGTGTTCCAGCCGGTGCCGGGGGTCGATTACATGGCCGCCAGCGGCCCGATGACCTTCGGCCAGGGGTTGGTGCAGGTCAGCCTCGACCTGGAACTGCTGGACCCGGTGCAACCGACCCAGCCGGAGGAACCGGCCCAACCGAACCGTGACACGCCGCGAAGGGGGTGGACGAGCGGACGCTGAGGGACCGCTACGGCCGATCCGGCGGTGCGGAACAATTTCAGCACGATGGCAGGTTCGGCGAACCGGATCCGGTTGGATCTGCCTTATCATGGCGGACAGGGAGGGTCGATGCTGCTCCATGTCGCCGCCGTGCTCGTGCTGACCGTATCGCCGGCTGCGCCTGACGCCACCGTCGCGGCCGACCCGACCCTGCCGCAGGCGCTGGATCACCTTCGCCGGCTTGCACAGCGCTACGAAGACTCGGCGCTGCGGTTCACATGCGACGAGACGATTCACAACCACTCCCACACCGGACGCAAGGATTACTCCTTCCGGTATATCTATCGTCGCCGTGACGACGGCAGCCTTGACGATTACCGGCAGCCGGCATCGAAGCGAGGTCCCCAATCCCTTGATGAGGCGCCGCTGCCATCTGCTCTGCAGCGCGCCTACTCCTGGATCTTCCTGTTCGACCCATCCCATGCCCCCTATTACGACTACAGTCTGGCCGGCACGAAAATGGTGGACGAACGGACGGCCATCGGGATTCGGGCGCACCCCGGCGAGCCCCGAATCGAGGGCATCAACGACTGGGTCGCCACGGCCTGGATCTGCAAAGAGACCGGAGATCTTCTGAAGGTGGAAGCGATCTCATTCGATGATCATGCTTACCGGGAGGCTCGTGAACAGAGCATGCGTCATCCGAACGGGCCGGACCGGAATTATAGCTTCACCGAATTAACAACGGTTTTCGACATGACTCGCGGGAATCTGAGCTTACCGAGCGAAGTACAATTGCTCGGGCTTACATACCACAAGCAGGATCTGAAACCACGCCGTGATTTTCTGGTCCGGCAGATCTACCTGAACTGCCGTTTCTACAAGGTCACCACAAGCACCGGGGCGGGTTTGCCGGACCTCTCGAAATAGCTCCAGGGTCCAGGTTTTTCGATCCCGCGATCAGTCGAAACCCTGAATCAAATCCGCCAGGGCCTGCCCCGACAATGCCTGGGGCCCGTCGCAGAGCGCATTCTCCGGATCAGGATGGATCTCGACCATGATCGCGTCAGCGCCGACTGCGTGAGCGCCACGGGCCAGTGGCGCCACCAGGTTCCGACGTCCGGCGGCATGGCTGGGATCGACGCACACCGGCAGGTGTGTCTTCTCCCGCAGCACTGGAACCGCGGACAGATCCAGGGTCGCCCGAACGGCGGTTTCGAAGGTTCGGATTCCGCGCTCGCAGAGCACGACCTGGAAGTTGCCCTGGGCCATGATGTATTCCGCCGCCATCAGGAATTCGTCGATGCTGGCCATCATGCCGCGCTTGAGTAGAACAGGCCTGTCGGTCCGACCGACTTCCCGCAGCAATTCGAAGTTCTGCATATTGCGCGCTCCGACCTGCAGCATGTCCGCCAGTTCGGCAACGCGCCGCACCTGCTCCGGCGCCATGACTTCGGTGACGATGGGAAGGTTGTAGCGGTCTCCCGCTTCGCGAAGCATGCGCAGCCCTTCCCAGCCCAGTCCCTGGAACGAGTACGGTGATGTCCTCGGCTTGAAGACGCCGCCCCGCAACACCAGCCCCCCAGCATCGCAAACGTCGCGGGCGGCGATGTCGAGTTGCTCAGGGTTCTCCACCGCACAGGGACCGGCGATCACGACGAAGGAACCGTCGCCGAATACGGCGTCACCTACCCGGATCTTGGACCGCTCGCCGACACCGGTCGTATCGTATTTGAAGGCACCCTTGCCTGCCT
>CALZKF010000007.1:0-3083 GCA_945787955.1 uncultured Acidobacteriota bacterium
GGTCACCGCAGCGTCCAGCGGACCGGCCGAAGTCGGGAACCATCGCATGGTGAACAGCCGGGAGCCTCCAGGCGGCAACGGGAACTCGGCGTACATGCCTTGCTCCCCGGCGCCGGAGCCGTCATCCACGGTCAGGGTGCCGTGGTTGGTTGTCACCTGGTAGACGTTCAGCACGTCGGTTCCGGTGTTGACGACCTGGAACGACGTCAGGTACGGGTACCCGACGAAGCGGTCGCCGTAGGCGTAGGAGTCCGGGACCACTCCGACCACCGGCACGCCGATGACGTGCAGGACGGCCGGGACCAGAACCTGGGGTTCCGACGGGATATTGGTGTTCAGAACCACGTTGCCGAACAGGTCGCCGCCGTCGCGGTCGGTGGCGTCGAACAGCACATCGAAGTCGGCAGATCCTCCCGGCGGGATGGTGGCGTTGGCCGGGGTCACCGCCATCCATTCCGGCGTAGTGCTGATCTGGATGGCCAGGTTGTCGTGGAGGTAGGGGTCGTTGTAAACCATCTGGGATGCGATGGTCCTGGAGTTGTCCTGGATCCCCACCGTGGAATTGTCCAGCGTGCCTGATACGGCGAGGTACTGCAACACGATCTTGCCGTTGGGGAACAGCAGCGCCTGGAAGGTCAGCATGGAGCCGGCGGAGTACCGCTCCACCTGGTCGTACTGCAGGATGAACTTGCTGCCGTCGTTGTAGTAGTAGACATGGCCGGTGGCCCGCATGTGCAGGTCGTCCCAGAACATGGCGATCAGGTCCCTGGGGCCGGACGAGGTCGGCATGCTGTAGTTGCTCAGGTACGAACTGGTAACCGTGGTGTCAAAGGTCATCCAGCCGTTGGTGCCGCACACGAACGAAGAGTAGTTGTTGCCGTAGAACGGGAACGTCATCCCCATGTTGATGACGCCGCTGCGGCCGTCATCCTGGCTCGTAAACGACACCTCCGTGCCGATGGCGCTGATATCGACCCAGTCGAAGGTCGGCCCACCGGACTCGTCCGAGTCCTTCCAGGTGTAGCCGAATGCGTCGGGGCCTCCTGCCCCTTCGGCGCCGACGTCGGAACTGATGACCGGCGCCAGGCCGTCGCCCAGGTCGGCGGCGGCGGTGATGATCAGGTCGCTGCCTCCGGCGTTCCGGACGTTCAGCACCCGGGTCACCGTCTGACCGGTGAACAGGGTCTCGTCGAACGACATCGGTGTGGTGATGATCTCGGGAGCCGGGATGGCGTTGCCGGTCACCGGCACAACGATCGTAGGCTCACTGGCATCATTACTGGAAACGGTGACGGTTGAAGACAGCGCTCCCAGAACCGACGGCACCCACCCGATGGTGACCTCCATCGCCTCTCGCGGCGCCAGATCGAACACCGTATGGGACGTGCTCAAATCCAGGGAGCCCAGGGCGATATCGGTGACGTGCAGGACGTCGGTACCGGTATTGCGCACCAGCAGCGTCAGATCGCCTCCGATTCCGAGGAAACGGTCGCCGTAGATGAGTGCGGCCGGATCGACCTCGGCATCCGGGGCGCCGGTGACGTTCAGGGTGACATCCACGGTCATGACCGCGTTGCCCGGATCGTTGGTCAGGATGTTGACCGCTCCGGGATACACGCCGCCCTCGAGGCCGGAAGCGTCCATGTGGACGTTGATCGGGATCGATTCGCCGGCGCCCAGCCGTCCGGAGACCGGAGCCGCCGAGAGCCACTGGGGAATCGCCGCGATCTGGACCGCCATGTTGTCATGGAGGAAAGCCTGGTTGAAGGCGACGGTCAGGCCGTCGCTGGCGTCGGAGTTCTGGATGCCGACGGTGGAACTGGCCACGTCGCCGGTCATGCTGAGGTACTGGTAGGTGATGGTGCCGGTGGACTCCAGGATCGCCTGGAAGGTGTAGGTCCCGGCTCCGCTGTAACGCGGCATGTCGGTCCATTGCACGATGGCGTAGGTGCCGAACGACTGATAATGGATCCGGTTCGCACCGCCGGGATTGAGGTCGTCCCAGAACGGCGCCACCAGGTTCAGCGGTGCGCCTGTGGTGGGCAGCGGCTGGTTGCCGTAGGCGGTGCTGCTGGTCCCGAAGGACAGCCAACCGTTGGTGCAGACCTGGATCGCCGTGCCGAATCCGCCGTAGAACGGGAACTCGAAGTCCAGATCGATCGGTGAACTGGTTGCGTCGTCGCCGGTCACGCCGGAGACGACGGTGCCGGTTCCGGAAATGTCTACCCAGTTGAACACCGGGCCGCCCGGTTCGTCGCTGTCGATCCAGCGGTAACCGAACCCGTCGGGGCCGCCGATGTTGGCGGTGACCGGGTCGCCGCTGCGAGGATCGGCTTCGTCCTTGCCCAGTGCCAGCGAGGTCTGGGCCGCGGTCGGTTCGCCGACCTGCGGTATCGGGATGGTGAAGTCCAGGGTCCCGACGCCGACGTTGCTCAGGGTGACGGTGTGGTCCGACTCTTCACCGGTGAACAGGTCGTCGGAGAGTGCCAGCGGGGTCAGGTCCGCCGTCGGCGGAGGCAGGGTCGTATCGGTGGCGACGTTGGACAGCGGGCCTGCGTTGCCCCACTCGTCAAACGCCTTCAGAGCGAAATAGTACAAGGTGCCGGCTGTCAGCCCGCTGACTTCCATGCTCTCCAACGTGCCTGCCGGTCCCGGGTTCGGAGCGCCGGAGGCCAGGGTCGCCGCATCGAAGTTGGTGTCGTCGATGGCCGCTGTGGAATAACGCACCTGGTAGAAGTTGGCGGTGCCGATGTTGCCGTCGTCACCGGTGGCGGTCCAGGTCAGTCCCATGGCGTTGGATGTCGGGTTTTCCGTGGCCAGGTCATCGACCTGTCCCGGAGGAACATCGTCCGGCTCGGCGATGGCGAAGAACGCGTTCAGCCGGGCGCCGCTCACCGTGATGCCGTCCATGGACGGGATCGGGTCGGCGGAGTTCAGCAAAACCGTCTTGAGCTGGGCCATCGGGATTCCGGGAGAGACAGACCGGATCAGCGCCGTGACGCCGGCCACGTGGGGCGTCGCCATGGAGGTACCGGACAGCAGGCCGTAGGAGTTTCCCGGGAACGTGCTCAGGATATCCGTAT
>CALZKF010000007.1:3119-9532 GCA_945787955.1 uncultured Acidobacteriota bacterium
ACGGAAACCAGTCCGTAGCTGGAGAACGAAGCCTTGGCGTCGTTGTGATCGGTGGCCGCAACGGAGATAACGTTGGGAAGGTCGTAGTTGCTCGGGTAGTGCGGTGACACGTCATTGTTTGAACCGCTGTTGCCGGCCGCCGCCACGAACGCCTGGCCGATGGCATCGGCTGCAGCGATGGCATCGTACATCGTCTGGGAGTAGCCGCCGCCGCCCCAGGAGTTGCTGGTCAGGTCGGCGCCCATCATAACGGCGTAATCGATCGCCTCCACCGCGTCGTCGGTGGAGCCGGACCCGCCGGCGGACAGGAATTTCAATCCCATAATGGTGACATCCCAGTTTACGCCGGCGACGCCGATACCGTTGTCGCCGACGGCGCCGATGGTGCCGGAGCAATGGGTTCCGTGACCGTTGTCGTCAAAAGGATCGTTGTCGTTGTTGATGAAATCCCAGCCGTGGATATCGTCGACGTAGCCGTTGCCGTCGTCGTCGATGCCGTTGCCGGCGATCTCTCCCGGGTTGGTCCAGACGTTGGCGGCCAGGTCCGGGTGATTGTAATCGATGCCGGTGTCGATGACACCTACCAGGACGTCATGGCTGCCGGTGGCAACCCCCCACGCCATATCGGCGTCGATATCTGCGTCCGGTGTGCCTCCGGTCTGACCGGTGTTGTTCATACCCCACAGTTCGCCGACCCTGGGATCGTTCGGTATGACGTCCAGGGACAGGAGGTAGTTCGGCTCCACGTACTCGACCAGAGGTGAACCCTCCAGGAGTTCCATGGCCCGTTCCACGCTGAAGGTCGGGCCCAACACCCAGCGCTGGGCGCCTGATCGGAACTGCTGCCGCGCTTCGCCCAGGACCATCGCCTGCAGGCCGGCACTTGCCGGGCCGTCCGCAGCGGCCGACAGCTTGATCAGGATCTCGCCGGGAACATGCGGTGCAAGGTCCGCCTGTTGGGGTGACGACATGAACGGTGGTACCACCGCCATTGCCGTCATGATCATGAGGGTGAGAGTGAAGAGAAACGGAATTCTGAATCGTCGCATCGCGTACCCCCCGGACTTCACATGTCCGCTGCTAGGCCTTCTATATCCACCGTGGCACAGCCGATCTGCAGCCGACCGGTCCCGGTTGTTCGACTCACGACAGAAGACTGATATCACTGCCCGTGCGATGTATCGGGGGGGGGGAATCCCCTATGGGGAACCGCCACATCAACGTGCCAGTTTTATGGCTGATTAACAAGGAAGTCAATCGGTATAAGTTTGTGAATCCGGATCATTTCTGCTCTGCCGACCGGGATAGTAGGCATGCCTGGAGCCCCTGACTAGAGGCGACTCAGCGCTTCGATCGGATCGAGGCGGGCGGCCTTGATCGCGGGGTAAAGCCCGAATCCGAGGCCGGTGACGGCGCAGACGATGAAAGCTATCAACGGTGCGGTCAACGACCAGGCAAACGGCCAGCCGGAGAATATGGAAATCATCCAGGCCAGGGCGAAGCCGAGGACAACTCCCGCCAGCCCACCTATCAAGGATACGGTCAGCGCTTCGATCAGGAACTGCCGGCGAATATCCTCCCGCTTCGCTCCGATGGCACGCCGAATTCCGATCTCCCGCGTTCTCTCCAGCACCGTGGCCAACATGATGTTCATGATCCCGATGCCCCCCACGAGCAGTGAGATCCCGGCGATGCTGGCCATGACGATGTCGAATATCGCCTGGGTCTTCCGGTGCTGACGCAGCAGTGCGTCGGGCACCACCAGCCTGTAGTCGTTGACGCCCTGGTGCCGGGTGCCCAGCAGCCTATCGAGGGTCGCCGCCACCGAGGCGATGGACGACTGCTGTTCGACCTCCAGGTGGAATGCGTCGATCTCGTCATCCATGTCCTTGAAACGAAATCGCTTGAGCGCCGTTTGCAGCGGAATATAGATCATGTTTTCCGGCCGGGACAGCTCGACACCCTGGAACTTATCGTCCCCCAGGTCCCGGACGGCAAGCACCCCGATCACCGTGAGCCAAACGTGGTTGACCTTCAAACGGGAACCGAGGCTGTCCGCACTCCCGAACAGGTCCCGTGCGACCTGGCTCCCGATGACACAGTACTGTGCGTAACGCGCCTGATCCGCCTCGTCGAAAAAGGAGCCGCGTTCGAGGTTCAGGTGGGACATCTCAAAATGATTCGGGTTCACCCCGAGCACCTGGGCATCGCTCCGACCGCCGTCAGAAAAGATCGAGTGCACGTTGATTTCCTTGATAGCCGTGTGACGGACGACCTGGGGCAACGTCTCCAGGGCTATCTCCAGATCTCTCACGCTCAGGCCGAGTGAATCCTCACGCAATTCCCTGAGCCGCTCCTCAGGCTGGGGGATCGCCTCGACGATGACATTGCGCAGGCCGAGCGAGTCGATCATCCGCAGCGCCTCGCGCTCGGCCCCCGCCCCGATCGACAACATGCTGATCACCGCACCTACCCCGAAAATCATCCCCAGCAGGGTAAGCGCCGTTCGCAATTTGTGATGCAGAAACTCGTCAAGCGCCTGCTGAATACCTGTCTTCCAGTCCATCAGTCGACCTCTTCTCCGGCCTCGCCCGGGGGGACCAGCGCCACCTGTTCTCCCTGGTCGAGGCCGTCGGTTATCACCGTCCGTGCCAGGTTATGCTGGCCGAGGGACACGGGTCGCTTGACGAAGTCCTGGCCCTGCAGCACGTAAACCCAGGCCCCTTGCGAGTCATTGAAGATTGCCTGGTTGGGCACCGAGAAGACCGCCTCCTCCTTGGTCACGAAGATCGTGGCCTGTACCTGGCTCGCCTGTTTCATCACGTCCTGGTCCGTCTCGGCAAGTTCGACCTTGATCTCGAAATACTTGACCGGGTTTCGCCAGGTCAGGGTCCGCGCCACAGGCTGAACCGCGGTAACGGTTCCGGCGAACCGCCGGTCGGGATGAGCGTCGAGGGAGATCGAGACCTCAAGACCCTCCTCGAGTCCCGCCGCTTCCGATTCGAGAATCTGAATCCTGGCCTCCATAAGGCTGAGTTCCGGGAGTTCGCCGATAGTTCGTCCCGGCCACAAGGTCGAGCCGACTCCGGTTTTTTCCCCGCGCCAGTTTTTCTCTGGAAAAAACACACCGGCATGGGGCGCCCGGATCTCCAGGCTCCCCAAGGCCTGCCGGACCTGGGACAGCTTGACCTCTTCGGTCCGGCGCTCCAGACGAAGGATCTCGATCTCGGTTTCCGCACGTTGGGTATAGCGGGCCAACCGGGCCTCGGCATGCTCTATTCTCGTCTCGAGCAGTTCCAGATCGACCTGGGCGTCAAGAATTTCATGGCGAGAAAACAGGGCTGTGTCCTGCGGCGCGAACCGTTCGGCGTCGGCCTTCTCCAGGGCGAGCAGCTCGATCTGGGATTGGACGGCTCGACGCTCTTTTTCAAGATCACGCACCCGGTCCTTGAGCTGTAAATCCAGTCGTTTGACCGCGTCTTCCGTACTCCGCTTCTTTCGGGCGAGTTGATCCGGGTCGAGACGCGCGATGACCTCGTTCTCAGCAACCGGCATGCCCTCATCCACCAGCCAGGCCAGGCGCTGGCGGCTCCGCAACGTGGCGGGCACCTCGATTTTCGTGGTTCTCGCAGCCTTGAGTTCTCCGAATCCCGGAATCCTGGCCTCGAAGGTCGCGGCATCCACCCGGCATGTCGGTACCGGCTCCCCGCCCTGGAAACTGCAGGCCGCAAGACTCAGGGCGAGCAGGATGAATGCCGGTTTTCTCATTGCTACCGACTCTCCCGCTCGCTCCGGAAAAGATCTCCGGGGAGGAGCCCGTGCCGCACGACGACCATCCCGTCGTAGCGCTCTCCCAGAACCACCGGGATTGCCGTTCTCTTGCCCCCACCCCGGCGGACATCGATAACCGGCCCCTGGCCGGTTTCACGGATCACCGCTTCGGGGACCTGGATAGCTTCACCATCGGAAGGAGAGAGGATCTCGACGTTGGCGGCCATGCCCGGGCGCATGAGTTCCGGATCCGGGCTGTCGATATTGATAATCGCATCGAATACCCGGGTTGGCGATTCCCAGGATTTGGTTCTGAACAGGCGACCCAGCTTTTGGATGTTTCCCGTAAACGTGCGATCCGGAGCTGCATCGAGGCGGATTTCCGCCTGTTGCCCGACGGCGACACGGCCGGCATCCGGTTCGGCGATCTCCGCGGCCAGTTCCATCTGATCCAGGTTCGCAATCTCCAGCAGTTGGTGCCCGTAGTAGATCGACTCGCCGACCTCGACCTTCTCCCCTCGCCAATTGGTTGTGTGAACCACGAATCCGGACCGGGGCGCCAGGACCGTCATACGCTCAACGTCGGCCTCCAACCGTCCCGTCTCCTTTTCCAGGGCGACGACTCTCTGCTCTGCCGCTCTGACTCTGGCGTCCCGGTTACGACGTTGAACCTCAATCCTTTTTGCAGTCAGCTCGATCTCCCTTTCGGCCAGATCGGCCTCGAGCAGGAGCTTTTCAAGTTCCAGCCGGCTGCGCTGCTCCACCGGGACATCGAGCTTGCGAGACAGTTGTGCGCGTTTGGCGTTGAGCTCAACCTGCTCGAGGATCAGCGCCTCCAGCCTTTCGGCAGTCTCAAGCTCCGTCTTCTCGTATTCCTTGCGCGCGGTCTCCAGGTTCGAGATCTTCAGTTCAAGCCGCTCAGCCGGCTCCTGGGCGTCGAAACCGACCAGCGGCTCGCCCTGGTTTATGGCTTTGCCCTCCGGCGCCATGCTGGTGACCGTAAATCGCCACATCCTCCTGATTTGAGGCGGCCCCACGCTGATGGAATTGGCCGATCGCAGTTCGCCGTTCGCTTCGATCCTCCGAACGAACGGAGCGGGTTGCGCTTCGGTCCACTCGGACCCCGAATCGAAAATCGACGCCTGCAAGCCCCACGCAGCCAGCAGGACAACCAGCAGCGCGATCGCCATACCGGGTCTGGCCAGGCGGCGGCTCATCACCGCTTCTCGAGGACGGCGCGCACGCTCATTCCTGGCTTCATGATCCGGGCGTCCACGACATCAAGTGCGATGCGCACCGGGTAGTACGGCGAATTGCCCCACATTTGGCGGCTTTCGCCTGCAAGACCGAGCGCAACCACACGGCCGTGAAACGCTCGGGCGGGATAGGCATCGAGGTGCAGGGACGCCTTCTGGCCCGCGTGGATCCGCGGAACGTCCGGCTCGGCGGCCCAGGCTTCGACCTCCAGCGAGTGCAACTCCGGGATACTTGCGACGAGCCAGCTGGACTGTACGTTGTCCCCTTCACGGAATTTCCGGCCTTCCCAGGGATGGGATTCATGGACGACGATCCCGCTGGTTTTGGCACGCAACTCGAGGGAGTCGAGCTCGCGCTCGAAACGCGCAATATTGTCGCGAACCTGCCTTATTTCGAGACCGGCGGCCGCCTCGGCGGCCATCTGGGATTCGGACTGAGCCACCAAGGCGAACTTCGCAGCTTCCTCTGCGTGTTTCCTGCGCTCGTGTTCCAATTGCCGTTTGCGAAACTCCACACCCTCGAGGGTCTCTTCCGGCACCGACGCATCAAGTTCGGCGGTTGCGCGGGCCGTTTGTGCACGGGCCAGAGCCAGTTCGAGATCGAGGCGCCTGAGAGTTGCATCGGTCTCACTGAGAACCTGTTGCTGCAGCAACTCCTCGAGCCGATCTTCCTGGTCATCGAGGTTTTCCCGAAGGCGGCCGTGATCGAACCGCGCCACTGCCTGACCGATTTCCACCTGGCTGCCCTCGGCTATAAGCCACTTGAGCTGGAGCTCTTCGGCTTCTGTGACGGGAGCGGCCATGCGGTCGGCTTCCGCCGCGCGGAGCTCACCGGTCAGCACCAGGTCACCGGCATAGGTTCCACCTGTTCCGGAGCTCGGTGGCGACAGCAGCAGCAGCAACGTCAGGAGCAGCACAACCCTAGCGCCCACGGCGATGGTCCTCCTGTATTCGGCCGTCGTGCATAAGGATTACCCGGTTGGCGTGAGCCGCAACATCTTCGTCGTGAGTGACCATGACGATGGTGTGGCCTTCGCGGTTGAGACGGACGAAGAGCTCCATGATCTCACCGGAGGTGACGCTGTCGAGGTTTCCGGTCGGCTCGTCGGCGAGCAGGATCGCCGGCTCGTGCACGAGGGCGCGGGCGATGGCGACCCGCTGGCGCTGGCCGCCGGAGAGCTGGTCCGGCCGGTGCCGGGACCGGTTTCCCAGGCCGACGAGCTCCAGCACCTGCCGGGTGCGTTCGAGCCGCCGTTCGGGTGGAACCCGGGCGTAGACCAGGGGAAGCTCCACATTCTGGAGGGCGCTTAGCCGGGCAAGGAGGTTGAAGGTTTGAAAAACAAACCCGATGTGCGCGTTGCGGATCTCCGCCAGGGCATCGTCGTC
>CALZKF010000007.1:9545-12031 GCA_945787955.1 uncultured Acidobacteriota bacterium
CAGTGTGGATTTGCCGGAGCCGGAGGGCCCCATCACGGCGAGGAAGTCTCCCCTGCCCACCTGTAGATCCACACGGTCCACGGCGTGGATCTCGGTGTCACCCATTCTGAACACCCGCGTGATCGACTGCATCGAAAGCACGCGGGCGCCACCGGCCGCAAGATCCTCGTGCACGGTTACCCCCGGATGGAAAAGTCCGACACTCAGTGATTTTTACGCGGAAATGCACCGTCCTGTCTAGCCCTGCACCAGATATATACGAATTGAAACAGTCAGGTTTTCATAGGTGGCGTGTTTTACCAGAACTTGCATATTGCATATTTTTTAAGTATTATTTCTATTGAAAGGTGATCGTCATGGCTCTCCCAACCCCGGAACCCGCCGTACAAACGTCCCGCGTGTTGACGAAGGCTGCCGTCCGCGCCGCCCGCTCTCTGGGGCTTACCCAGCGTACGCTGGCCGCGGTAATCGGCATCAGCGAGTCCAGCGCATCCAGGCTCAACCGCGGGCGGTTCGTCGACCCGCTCAGCAAAGAGGGCGAATTGGCGATTCTTCTGCTCAGGGTCTTCCGCAGCCTGGACGCACTGCTGGGCGGCAACGACCGCGAGGCGAGAAAATGGATGCACGCCGGCAATATCCACCTGCGCGGCGTACCGGCCGACCTGGTCTGCACCGTTCCCGGCCTGGTCCGGGTGGCGGACTACCTGGACGCCATGCGTGGCAAGAGCTGAAACGTGGCGAAGGAACTGTGGGAGCGTTGCGGCGGACCCGAAACGGTTCGAAGGATCAGCGGGAAGGCCTGGCGCATCGTTGAAGGGCAACACGTCATCTCAACCCGCAAACTCGTCGACTCCCGCGAGGAACAGGAACTCCTCGAGTCGCTGATTGAAAAAAGCAAACCTCCTATGCCCGCCAATCCGGAGTACGAACGGTTGCACTACCTCCTGGCTACACCGTTTCGCTACCCTCCACTGCGCCACGGCTCCAGGTTTTCCACCCGGAATGAGCCGGCGATCTGGTACGGTTCCACTCGGCTCAGAACGGCCCTGGCCGAAACAGCCTACTACCGCCTGCTGTTCCTGGAAGGAACCGCCGCCGATCTCGGCCCCCTGGTGCTGGAGCTCACCGCCTTCACGGCACAGTACCGCAGTTCCCGAGGCGTGGACCTTTCGCGTTCTCCCTTCGATGCCCACCGGGAAGCCCTGGCTTCCCCTGATACCTACACCGAGCCCCAGCAACTGGGAGCGGCAATGCGGGCCGCGGGGGTCGAGGCGTTCCGCTACCGATCCGCGCGCGATTCGGCCGGGGGAGTCAACGTCGGCCTGTTCACCCCTCGAACTTTCACCTCGAAGCTGCCGGGCAGTCCCGAAGGCTGGAGCGCGGTGCTGGACCGGGTTGCGGTAGAGTTCGTCAAGAAGGACTTCTTCACGAAGGCGACCTTCCGTTTCCCTCGGGAACAGTTCCTGGTGAACGGGAAACTGCCGAGCCCTGCGGTTTAGGAATCCCGGATCAGTTTCAGCAGCGCCCGTTGTAGCGGTTTGTGCCTGTTG
Organism: uncultured Acidobacteriota bacterium; assembly: GCA_945787955.1. Taxonomy (GTDB): domain Bacteria; phylum Acidobacteriota; class Polarisedimenticolia; order Polarisedimenticolales; family Polarisedimenticolaceae; genus Polarisedimenticola. The sequence goes on from CALZKF010000007.1 coordinate 11,096, forward strand.
AACTTCTGAACGAAGTCGATCTCGCTTTTTCCGCCCTTGGCCTTGATGACATCCACCAGCGCCCGCCGGTTTGCGGCGCTCCAGCGCTTCACTCCGGAGAGCAGAACAACCAGGGGGGACCAGCGCTTCCACCACAGCCGCTGGTCCTGGGTGAACCGGGCGGTCGAGCGCACACCCAGCAACTTGACAGCCTCGGCGGCACATGCACGGATCCCCTTCTCCCGGTCGGCGCCGTAGTTCGCAGCCAGGAATTCACCGATTCTCAGCCCGGCGTTCCCAAGGGGCATGCCGCCCAGGAGCGGCCCGCCGATTCGGCCCGGCTCGTAGTACAGATATTGGGAGGCCATCTGTTCCAGGATCTCCGGTCCGGTACGGTGGCCCGGCTTACGCTTCATTGCCGCCAACTCGTTCCGCACCAGACGGTTCACCTCAGGGTCTTTGGACCGGAACCCGAGCTTGTAGTAGAACCACCAGGCTCCGGACTGCAGCCCTTCCTGGTTACCGTATCCCAGCTGGTACGGGTCGATGGAGAACGATTCCGATCCGAACAGATGGCGGCACATCGCCAGGACGCGTCCGAACACCCGGGCGGCCTCGCCGCTCCGGAATGTTTCAAACACGTTGTACGCCACCTCGGTGGAGGCGAACAGGGTGCTGGCCAGGACATAACCGATCGGGACGCCGTTTTTCAGGGTCAGGAAACCGTACACCGACTCCAGCATCAGCCGCCTTTCCGGCAAGGTGCCGATGCAGACGAACTGCAATCCTGCTCCGGCGTTCACCAGCCTGACATCGTTCCTGTCGGCGTGGGAAAAGCTGTACAGGTCCCGGAGCCGGTTGACCATCGCCTCCCGGGTCAGGTCCAGGAATACGTCGGCTTCACGAGGCGATAGCCTGTGGATCGATGCTGGCGGCTGCTCAAGTTCCTTTCTGAGC
>CALZKF010000007.1:12056-47080 GCA_945787955.1 uncultured Acidobacteriota bacterium
GCGGTCCAGCGCTGCAACCTGGAACACCACCGGGGATATGGGGTAGTGCGCCAGGGTCCGGCTCGGCGTCCGTTCCCCGGGCTCCACGATCACCGGCACATCCAGGCTGTCGAACAGACTCTCCCGCGTATTGCGGTCACCCGGCAGGGTCTCGAAGCGTCGGATCAGGAAGCCGGCGTCCCCTTCCATCGGGCCTTTCAACCGGGCCAGCCACACTTTTGCCGACCGGTCCACCAGGTCGAGAGCCGGCGTTTCGGAATACGGCAGGAGCAACGGCAGGACCTGTTCCACGAGACGCTTCGGTCCCTCCGGCTTCCACCACGACCAGTCCACATGGAGATTGGCGGGCCATTTCTTCGCCAGCCAGCGGGCGGTGGGCCAGAAGAACGGGAACTGGATCTCGGTGCCGGCGATGGCTGTCTGCCCCAGGTACCGGCGGAACCTTTTCAGGTCACTGCGCCGCGAGAATCCGGTCAGCATCGTCTCGACCTGGGCCAGGACCTCTCGGTTGTCCGGGTAGGCCCGTGCAAAGCAGAGGCACTCGTGAAGCCGCTCCACGTCTTCCGGTTCCGGCAGGCGGCGGCTATCCAGCTTGACCAGCAGCTCCAGTCGCCTGTCGGCCACATCCCCGCCATGGACGGTCTTGATCCGTTCCAGGTCGTTCAGGATTTCAAGCGCTTTCACCTTCAGGATGCCGGCTTGTGCTCGTGAGCCGCTTCCAGCATGCCGTCGTCCCAGTCGTCGGTGTGGCATTTTTGGCAGAATCCCGCTGCCGGGAGCACCAGGCCTGCGGCGACGGCCTGATCCCGGTCCTTCATGATCGACATCTTCTTGTATTCGCTTCCCGGGCCGTGGCAGGACTCGCAATCCAGAACCGGATCCAATTCCGCGTGGGCGGTCCCGGACCAGGAAGCATGCTGGATCTTGTGACAGACCTTGCACTTGGCGTCGCCGATGCGGGTCAGACCCGGCTTAGTCGCGGCGACCTCAATTCGTGCTGCGGCATCGGCAACAACCTCGGCCGCGGCGGCCGGCGGAGGCGTTGGTGCCGGCGTCGGCGCCGGCGTCGGGGCCTCAGGCGACTCTGCCACCGGTGCATCCACGACAGTTTCAGTCGGTTCGACGGCAGCTTCGTTCTCCACCTTCTCAATGACGGGAGCGTCCGGCTCCGCAACTTCCGGCTCGTCCGCTTCTTTCGCCGCGCAGGCGGCGGCGAGGACCATGAGACCTGCAACGAGGATCAACAACAGGGATTTCTTCATCATTCTCACTCCTCTCGTCCAAACCACTTTCGCAGAAGTTCGGTAGTACGGGCCACAGGATCGGTGCGAATGCGCTCCTCCTCCCGGGCCAGCATCAGGAACAGACCGTCCAGCGCCTGGCCGGTCACATAGTCGTTCAGATCGATTACCGGTCGGCTCACCAGCGGCAGATCATCGACCTTCCGCATCAGGTCGTTGAACGACCGTGTCGCCCCCACCGATTCCAGTTTGTCGTCGACTATCGGCCGGAACATCCGCTCCAGTTCCGGTCCGGCGGAACCGCGGAAGTAATCTGTTGCCTCGTGGCCGTTCCCGCGCAGGATCGTCATGGCGTCCTCGAAGGTCATCCGCCGCACCGCGTCCAGGAATACATCTTTCGCCACCGGCGCCGCCGCTTCCGCCGCCCGGTTCAGGCTGGTTGTGAACTCGTCCACCATCCGGTCCGCGCCGACGAGGCGCAGGGCCTTTTCAACATTCTCCAGTTTTTGCGGCACCGGGATCTTGATGTCCGGGTTTCCCAGGTAGCCGTCCAGCCGGCCCACCGAACCGACCGCCCGGTCGGTGCCGACCCTTAGCGCCTCCCGCAGACCGTCGGACGGCGAGGTGGATGGGGTGGTCTCCAACTTGTCCAGTTCGGCGAGGAGTTCGGCGCACCCGGTGAGTGCAACCATCAGGAACAGGAGAACGGCAGCTGCGAGCCACCTGTTATTTTCTTTATGTACTTTCGTCATTTCGATCTCCCGTTCTCTGGAGCCTCCGACCCGCCCATCATACCTTTACCGACAGTCGACGACCCCCGAAACGTTTCGGCGGAGCCTGTCTCCTGCATCGTGAACTCTTCCCCACCGAGCTTCGCACGCACCGTCCAGACCCCCCGCATCTGCAGCAGATCCATGGCAGGCGCCCGGCCGTCGCCCAGGAACGATGTCCGGGTGCGGTCAGCACCGGACACCTGAAACTCCATCCGTATCTCCGCATCCGGCCCGCTGCCCCGGACCAGGATACGCTGCGGCGCCTCACCTTCCGCGCCGCCCTGCTCTTCGATCTTGACATCCCGCAGGAATCGGCGCTCGCCGTCCACTCCCCGAAAAACAAGGACCGGCGGCATCTGATCGGGATCGGCAGCATCTTCCGGCGGAATCACCCGGCCGTAAAGGAACGACCCCTCCGCGCCGGCGACCTGGCCCCAGCGCCAGGTGACCCCGGCCCAGTAGCCCCAGTTGTGGTCGTGGTATCCCCTTCCCGCCTGAAGCGGCACGATGACGCCGTCCACGTTCAGAGTCCCCTCCAGGCGACCATCCGAAACCGGCACCACATATCCGGAAACCCAACCATGGGCACCGTACAGCTGCAAAGGCGGGATGAGCCCTTCGATCCCGCCCTGAATCAATAGGCTTCCTCGCAAGGGACGCGGATCGTTCTCCCGATGGTTCGAACCGGGGAAGTCCAAAGTGATGCGGTACCCGGTCGCATCGAGACGAACGCTGCAGCCGGCGATATCCAGGTCCGGCGCAGAACGCAGCAGTTCGGTTCCGTCCAGCATGTCCTCGGCCCACCAGCTTCCTTTCCATTCATCGGTTTCCAGCTGCAGACGGACTCCGGCGGGGCGACGGTCACCCGGTTCACCCTCGCCTACGAGGAAAGTCAGATAGAACCGGGTATCACCGGCGGTTCCGTTGAAGTACAACCATTCGGCCCAGGATCCTTGCCAGCGGGATTCCGCCGGGTGTTCGTGGAAGCGATCCGACTCCCTGAGAATCCATTCCAGGTCCGGGTTCAACCATGGGTCGTCCTGGGGGCCATCGGCCCAGAGCGCCTGGTCGCCGGTCTCCGGATCCCCCAGCGCCTGCTCCAGACTCGGAATACCACCCCTTGCTACGACCCGCAGCGGTCCGCCCTGTTGCCGCACGACATGGAACAGTCCGCCTGCCCTCGGGGAGGCCACCGCAATCCCTTCACTGGCGCGCAGAGGTCCGGCCAGGGCACGCAGGGCATGAGAACCGCGGTCGCCGGCAACTCCTACGAGAACGTCCCCGCCCCCTGCTAGTTCCGGTGAGCGGGCCTGTTCCAGGATCACCGCTCCGACGCCCAGGAGGCCGGCCATGGCTCCGACTCCAATACCGAATCCACCTGCCAGAACCGCGGTTCGCAGCGGGCGGGTCATCAGGGACCTGACGGCCAGACGGATCATCATCGATCGACCCCGGGCTCGTGAAGTCGGTGATCCCGGCCTCCAAGCACCAGTCGGCGATGGGCCGAAGAGGCCAGATTGCGGTCATGGGTGGCGATCAGGACCGTGGTGCCGTCCAGATGGACGCGATGCAGCAGCGCTGCGATCTGCTCTCCCGTCACCTCGTCCAGCTCCCCGGTCGGTTCATCGGCCAGGACGATACGGGGCCGGTTCGCCAGGGCCCGGGCGATGGCCACCCGCTGCATTTCGCCCCCGGATAGTTGGGACGGCCTGTGTCCGACCCGGTCGGCGAGTCCGACATAATCCAACAGCTCCAACGTCCGGCGGCGACAATCGCGGCGGATTGCCCCGGCTTCGAGCTGTGGCAGATCCACGTTTTCCCCGGCGGTCAGCATCGGCAACAGAAAGAAGCGCTGGAACACGAACCCGATGGTAGTCAGCCGCAGCCTGCTCCGGGCAGCATCGTTCAGGCCTGCAACGTCTACTCCGTCAATCAGGACCTGGCCGGAGGTCGGAGTATCCACACAGCCTAGCAGGTGCAGCAGGGTCGACTTGCCGCAACCGGATGGCCCGGTGATCGCCACCGACTCACCGGGATCAAGAAGCAGGTCAACTTCCTGAAGCGCCGTCACCGCACCGGACGGCATCGGGAAGATCTTCGTCAGGCCGCGGGCTTCCACCACAGGTCGGCTCATGTCGTGATCTCCTTCCGCAGAGTGGCGGCGATCGGAAGCCGGGCGGCGATCCAGGCCGGGTACACCAGCGACAACAGCCCCGTGCCGAGAATCAGGCCGACGAATCGGACCAGGACCCCATGGCGGTAGACGAAGAAGTGTAGCCGGTCGGGCAGCCCGGGCATGTCATGGAGTATCCCATCCAGAACCACCGCCAGGGCGGCTCCAACAGCCACTGCCAGCACCAGCCCGACAACCACCGTGACCGCCGTCTCCCACATGAGCATCGCCACGATCCGCCGACGGCGGAACCCCAAAGCTCGCAATCCGGCCACCTCCCCCAGGCGCTGGTTGACGGAGACGGTGAGTAGCGCAGTCAACAGCAGGAAGGTGAAGAACACGGTAAGGGTCGAGATCACCACGGCGATCTGACGGAAGTACGAGAAGTCGTGCGCCTGGAACTGCTGCACATACTGGGCGTTGGAATACGCGTGCAGGTTTGGGAAGCGATCGCGGATCGCCTGCACCGTCTCGATGTCGGCGGATGCCGGCGCGGAAGAGACCATGAGGAACGCCGCACGGTCCGGCTTCCGGCCCGCCAGGCCCTCCATGGTGTCCAGATCCATGGCGGCAGACGGGGTATGTCCTTGTTCGAACACGAACTCCACGATCCCGGTGATCCGGCAACGCTGTGGTGGCGCAGACCAGCGGTCGCGTATCTTCAATCCCCCCAAAAGGAGCTCATCGCCCGGATCAAGGTCAAGCTGCTCCGCGGCGGCACGGTTGATCACGACAGTTCCACTGGAGGCCGGTTCCCGAGGCAGGTCGTCCCCTTCCAGGACCTTCCAGCCTCCTCGAACCGTTCCCAGGTAACCTTGAATCGGCAATGAGATCGCATCCTGATCTTCGGAACCTCGGGCGGCTATGGTTCCCAGCGCCACGGCGGCGACGTCGGCCACATGGTCGAGTTCGTCGATGTCGGCCACCAGGTCGCGCACCCCTTCAAGATACGGCCCCATTCCCGGAAGCGCCTCGGTGGCAGTGACCCGAACATCGAATCCGGTGCTGTCCAGGAGATCCCGGAATGAGGTCGCCAACCCGCCGGCCAGGAGCAGCATATCGAACAGCAGCGCCGCCACCGCCGCCACACCGAACACGCCGAGCACCGCCCGCGCCGGCTGGCGCAGCAGGGTCCGCCAGGCCAGGATCGCCAGTGTCATCGCTGTACCATGCTCAGGGGATCCTGGCGCAGAATCGACCAGGAGGCAGCCAGGCCTGCAACGACACCCAGCGGGATCGACAGGGCCAGGCATTTCGCGGCCAGGAGCGGAGTGATCTGCACGAACACCAGCGCCGTGTCGTATTTCCATTGGAAGAAACGGTTGATCGATCCCTGGGCCGCGGCAGCCAGCACGATGCCGAACAATGCGCCGGGAACGGCGATCAGAACCCCCTCTACCAGAACCTCGCCGAGGATGCGGCTTCGCCGGACTCCCAGGATCCGCAGGATGCCGGCCGTCTCACGCCGCTCCTCGGCCCGCATGACCATCAACGCCAGCAGGAACGCGCAGCTCCCCATGAGGGCGATAACGGCGATGGCCAGGTGGAATCGTTCCAGGACCGCAAATACGTCGATGTCGCCTCCCGCTCCCCTGGCCGGCCTGGCGTACAGGAACGGGTCCTGATTCAACTGATCCGCAACCTCACCGGCCCGGTCGGGATCGACCAGGCCGACGTTGATGTACTGGGCGTAGCGGCTCGGTTCGTCTCCATCGGAAGACTGTTCACGATCCAGCAGGTCCTGGAGGTGCATCCTGATCTCGTAGCGCTTCCGGGTGATCTTGATCGGGTCCGGGATCGGCTCGTAGATGCCGACAATGCGATACGGCCAGGGGTCGGAACCGTCGCGGGTCCGTGCAAGCCGAATCGGATCTCCGGCCGCCAGATCCAGCGCTTCCGCCAATGGCCGGGAGACAAGGATGTCCCCCCTGGAAGCGCCCTCCACCTCAACGCCGGAAATCGGCAGGAAAACGCCAAGCAGGAAAGCCGCAAGCACAAGTACCTTGACATCTCGCCGGATCATAACCCTCGTGACCATTCCGGACGGAAAGGCGCATGCTCCGGATCATTCAGCACATCATCCAGGGCCTGCACCATGCGGTCCCTGTCCTTGGGAAGCGTGCCGGCCAGAGCCAGGTAGTTGCTGGCATGGTTGGAGCGGAAAATGCTGCCGGTCAGTTCCAGGCCGGCCAGGAACACCCGGAGCTCCGCCGCCAGTTCGATCGGGGTCAGGTGCTCGAACTCGCCCTTGTCGTCCAGGTCTCCCAGCGGTGTTCCGGGAACAGGGCTCATAACCAGGGTCGACACGAACCGGGGCTGGATGGCGTTCACCACCCGGGCCGAGGCTTCGGCGTGGCGCCGGGAGCCTGCACGTCCTGCAGCGCCCAGCAGGATCATGGTGGAGAGGCGCACTCCGGACTCGTTAACCTTTCGGCCGCATGCGATCATCTCGGATGCGGTCACACCTTTCTTCATGTCCAGCAGCGCCGCGTCGTCGCCGGACTCGATCCCCAGGTAGTACAGGCCGAGGCCGGCCTCCCGGAGAGAGCGCATCTCCTCCACGGTGCGAACCTGGATCGATTGGGGCGAGGCATACGCACTGACCCGCCGCAAAGCCGGAAAAGCCCGGTTCAGTTCGTCCAGGATCCGGTGCAGGAAGGACGCCTTCGCAACCAGGGCATCGCCGTCGGCCAGAAAGACCTTGCGGACCCCGGGCACATGATCCCTGGCCCAGGCGATCTCTTCCCTGAGCTCGTCGAAAGGCCGGACCCGGAACTTTTTGTCCCGGTACATGGCGCAGAAGGTGCACTCGTTGTAACTGCAACCGATGGTGGCCTGCAGAATCAGGCTGTCTGCCTCCGAAGGCGGGCGATACATCTGGCCCTCGTAACGGATCACTTCGGAAGGTCCTCCTCGAACGGCCGCCGCCAGTCGTCGGCCAGCGGTACGGTGCAGTGGGCGCCGTAATCGTACTGCACCTGCACCGAATTACCGTCGCAAACCAGGCGTCCGTCGGACCGGGCCCGGAACTCGTAGGCCAGTTCCCAGGACTTGTTGCCGACCCGGACCGGGCCGCAGTACAGATCCACCACCTCCAGCATCTGCACCGGGGAGCGGAAGTTCAAGGTGGCCGACGCCATGATGAAGCTGATCTCCCCGGCCGACATCCGTCCGATGCGGTCGACCACGTAGCAAGTGCGAACTTCTTCGAACCAGTTCAAGTAAACACCGTTGTTGACATGGCCGACCAGGTCGGTGTCCCGCAGGGTCGCCTCCACGGCGAGATGACCGGGGAACGGCCGGGACGGAGCTGCAGGCTGTTTCGGATCAGTCACCGGATTTCCCTCCCCCGGTCAATTGCCGTACCAGTCCCCGAATCCGTTCCTGGGTTCCGGTTGAGAACCAGCAGTCCAGGAACTCGTCGTGGTGCTCCGCCTCCCGGGACGCGATCCGTTCCGCCGTGGCGGAGCGCAGGTAGCGTTTGGTTACGGCGAAGGAGGCCAGGTCTTTGGAGGTCATCTCCACCAGACGCTCCCTTGCCCGGGCCGGCAACTCGTCCGGCTCGCACAGTTCATGGACCAGGCTGCTTGCCAGCGCTTGGTCGTCCTTGTAGTTGCGGCCGAACAGGGCGACCTCTTCCAGCCTGGGGCTGATGACCGCATCCCGCAGGATCATGGACACGCCGAACGGCAGCGGCACACCGACCTTGAGCTCGTTGAGGCCGATCATCGCCCCGGCCTGAAGAATTCTCCAGTCGGCCGCCAGGGAAATGACGGCGCCGCCGGCGAGAGTATGTCCGGACAGCGCCGCCACCATCGGCTTCGGGAAGCGATAGAGCTGCAGCAGGCAGGCGGCGAACTTCTCCATGAACCGCTTCATTCCAGGCCGGTCCATGGCTGAAAGGTAGACCAGGTCCAGGCCGGGGCAGAACAGCTTCCCGGCAGCGGTCAATATGACTCCCGCTATCTCCGGATCGTGCTCCGCCTCCCCGGCGGTCAGCATCAGGCCGTCCAGGACGCTGTCGTCGATCGCATTGCCCCGCCGGCCGGAAAGGTGGATCTGCGCGCAGCCGCCATCCCGGTGAATCGTAACCGCATCTTGTTGCACGCTCAAACCACACCCTCCAAAGGTCGATTATAATCGGATGATGGTCTCCCACCACCAGCCCCGAGTGATCCTGCACCTGGATATGGATGCATTCTTCGCTGCGGTTGAAGTGCGGGACAACCCGGATCTGGCCGGTAAGCCGGTGATCATAGGCCATCCCGGCCCCAGGGGCGTCGTGGCGACCTGTTCCTATGAGGCCCGGAAGTTCGGGGTTCGATCGGCCATGCCTTCGACTACGGCGCTGAGGCTGTGTCCCGACGGGATCTGGGTCCGGGGACGGATGGATCGGTATTCCGAGATATCGAAAGCGATCCGGGAACGGATGAGGGCGTGCACACCGCTGGTGGAACCGCTTTCCATCGACGAGGCCTTCCTGGACCTGACCGGGATCGCCGCGGACCTGGCAGGTGGCGGAGATATCGGGCGAAATCTGAAAGCGATGATTGTTCAGGATCATGGTCTCACTTCATCGGTGGGGGTCGCCCCCAACAAGTTCCTGGCGAAAATCGCCTCGGATCTTGAGAAGCCGGACGGGTTGGTGCTGTTCCCCCTTGAAGCGGTCAAGATCCGGCTGTGGCCGATGCCGGTGGAACGGCTATGGGGGGTGGGGCCAAAAACCGGTGAACGGCTCAAGGCAGGGGGTGTGCACCGGATAGAAGATCTGGCCGGCCGGCCTGAATCAGCCATCGCTTCCCTGGTTGGCGAGCGTGCCGGCCGACACCTGCAGGCTCTGGCCCGGGGAGAAGACGACCGGCCGGTAGTCCCCTCCCGGGAGGCGAAGTCGACCTCTTCGGAGAGGACCTACGAGACCGACCTGACCGATGCGGACGAACTCGACCGCGCGCTCCTGGCCCGCTCCGAGCACGTGGCCCGGGAACTGCGCAAGGACAGGTTGGCGGCCAGGACAGTGCATATCAAGATCCGGACCGGCGATTTCAGGACCTGGACCCGGGCGGTGACCTTGGTGGAGCCGACTTATCTGGCGGAAGTGATCGTGAAGGCGGCACGGGAAATGTACCGGGCGCGAATCGACCTCCACGGCAAGGGCATCCGGCTCCTGGGAGTCGGCGCCAGCCACCTGTTCCCGGCCGACTCCGGGCAGCCGTCCCTGTTCCCCGACCCTGTGGAGGAGCGGGCTCGGAAAGTGGCCAGGGCCACCGACGCGATCCGCGACCGCATGGGCGAAAAGGCAGTCACCCGAGCCAGGCTCTTAAAGAAAAAATAATTGGGGACATTCCGCTTTTCCACTCCGGAGCTGAGCCATGGAAAAGCGGAATGTCCCCATTTCTCAGAACTTGACCGGTTCTTCCCGACCGGTGCTCCCGGTTCGATCCATGACCTGTTTCGCCGCCTCGATGCCGGCCACCAAGGTGGCCGGATCTCCCGGAGGTACGATCTGGGGCGTATCCGGCAGGGAAGAGACATGCAGGGTCTGGGTCGGGAAAGCGAACTCCACCCCCAGTTTTTTGGCCAGGTGCAGGATATCGATGTACAACCGCTGCCGCTCCCGGAGTTCGGTCCCCCAGTCCGGGACCTCGTGAAAGCAGTACAGACGGATCCCCAGGGAGAAGGCGTCGAAGCGGTCGAAGTACACCATGTAGAAATCTTTCCGGGTGTAGGGATGATTCCGGATCAGTTCCCGGATCCCTTCGCAGAACGCTTCAATGGTTGCAGGCGGCGTGTCGTACTGTACACCCAGTGCAGTGCTGATGCGGCGGTACTGCCGCTCACCGTAGTTGTCCACGGCGGTATTCACAAGGTTGGAGTTGGGTATGGTGATCAGGGAGTTATAGAACGTCCGGATCCGGGTCGACCTGAGCCCCAACTCCTCCACCGTTCCCTCCAGGTCCCCGATCACCACCCAGTCACCGATCTTGAACGGCCGGTCGGCCAGCACCGTAAACGATCCGAACAGGTTCTCCACCGTGTCCTTGGCCGCTAGTGCGAATGCCAGACCACCGATGCCGAGACCGGCCAGCAGGCTGGTAACGTCTACGTCCAGGTTCTGGGCGATGAATACCAGGCCGAAGGCGGTGACGATAATCTTCAACGCGCGACGGATCATCGGAACCAGCAGGTCGTCCAGAGTCGATTCGGTTCGGGCGGCCATGGTCGCCAGCCAGGCCCCCAGCAGGTCGGCGACACGGTAAGAGGCCCATACTCCGGCCACCGCAATGATCAGCTTCACCGCCACGGTCAGGATGCTGACTGCTCCAACCGGCAGATCCAGGAGGTGCAGCATCCCGGACCAGGCAATCGCCATCGCCAGGATTCCCAGCGGCTGCTCCAGATGGATCTCCTTTTCCAACTCCAGTGCGGCGGTGTTATTCGCCAACAGTCGGCGAAGCCAGAAGGCGGCGGCATAACGGACAATGCGGTCGATGATGACACCGGCGAGGACGATTGCCACCAGTCCCAGCCACTGCCAACCCTCCAGCACAAAGAACGGGCTCCGCAGGAACTCCGGCACCCGCTCCCGGATCCAGTCTGCAAACGTGTTCGACATTGGAACTCTCCATTTTGGGAAGATAATCGGCACCAAGGATACAACGCCGGATGGTAAAGTTCAGGTCCCACGATGAGGAACCCTCATGAAACGTCTTTTATTGATTCTTGTGATCTCCTGCACCGTCTTTGCGGCAACAGCCGCAGACGGCACCCCGGACGAGTGGCGGACCTGGACCGAGTCCCACGACTTCCGCTCCACCGGTTCTTACAGTGAGACATTGGAGTATCTGAAGAAGATCGAGGCCGCGCTGCCGGAGATGAATCTGACTACCTTCGGAATTTCCGGCCAGGGCCGTGACATGCCGCTGGTGATCGTCTCAAAAGACCGGGCGTTTACGCCAAGAACCGCCGCCGCAACCGGCAAGCCGATCATCCTGATCCAGAACGGCATCCACGCCGGTGAAATCGACGGCAAGGACGCATCCCTGATGATCCTCCGGGACATGGCGCTGGGCCGTGGCAAGGAACTGCTGGACAACGCCATCCTGCTGATCATCCCGATCTACAACGTGGACGGCCACGAACGGGTCTCGCCGTACTGGCGGCCGGCCCAGAACGGCCCGGTGGACGGCATGGGGTTCCGTACCAACGCTGCAGGATTGGACCTGAACCGGGATCACCTGAAACTGGACAGCCCGGAAGCCCGGGCGGTCATCGACCTGTTCAACCGCTGGCGCCCCCACCTCCATGTGGACAACCACGTTACCAACGGCGCCCACCACGACTGGGTGCTGACCTACGCCTTCGTGAAGGCGCCCCAGGCGGCGCCGCCCATGGCGTCCTGGGTGGAGCCGGCCATGAACCGGATCGTGGAAGCGACCCGCAAACGCGGCCACAGCCTGGGCCCCTACGTCGATCTGCTGGACTACTCGGACCCGACGAAGGGGTTCAGCTCCTACGTCGGCCGGGCCTGGTACGCCACCGGCTACTACCCGCTGCGCAACGTCCCTTCCATTCTGGTGGAGAACCACGCGCCCAAGCCGTACAAGGACCGGGTCCTGACCAACCGGGCATTCCTTGAAGAGATCATCCGGGAGGTCAACCGGGATCCGAAATCGCTGATGGATGCCGTCGTAGCCTCGAAGGACTACATCACCTCCGGATCATCTGAAAACATCACACTGTCCTGGTCCCGTGACGAGGAACACCCTTCTTCCATCCAGTACCCCGGCAGGGACTGGAACATCGAAACCAGCGTCGCCACCGGCGACCCGGTGCTGCTGTACGACGACTCCAAACCGAAACCGATGGATGTTCCCTGGGTGAACCGGGCCAGAGCCGACAAGACGGCGCCGCGGCCACTGGGGTATCTCATCCAGCCCGGCTGGCCGGAGATCGAAGAGCGTCTTCGGCGCCATGATCTGGAATTCGTCAAACTCACCCGACCTGCAACTCTCGAAGTCGACACCCTGCGGGTATCCAACTCCCTGTATCGTCCCGGGTCCTACCAGGGCCGCAACATGGTTGGCTACGATCTTGAGGTGCGACGGGAAACCCGCACCGTACCGGTCGGCACCCTGTTCATTGCAGCAGGCCAACCGGACTTTGCACTGGCCGTGCAGCTTCTGGAACCGGACAGCCCCGACTCCCTGGCTTCCTGGGGAATGATGGCTTCTGCCCTGGAGTGGAAGGAGTACATCTCCCCGTCGGTGCTGGAACCGAAGGTCCGCAGATTGCTGGAGGAGGATCCCGCGCTCCGGACCGAGTGGGAAGCGGCCCTGAAAGACGAAACGTTCGCCGCCGACGGCAACGCCAGGTTCTTGTGGTGGTACACCCGCACGCCGCACTGGGATGAACAGGTCGGCATGCTGCCGGTGATGCGTCTGCCGCTTTCCGGAGATCATGAACAACTGCTGGACGCGCTGCCGCCGCTTCTCCCCGGTCCCTGGACTGCATCTCTTAAAACACCTGGTGGAATGCTCCCCTTCATGCTTGAGTTTATCCACAGCGACACCGGCCTGCAGGCGATCATCAGCAATGGGCTTGAGCGGCGGGATCCTGTTCCGGTAACGCTCACGGCAGGCGACACCTTCAGAATCACTCTGGAACCGTACGAGGCGTTCCTGAGCTTCAAAGTTCATGGTGGGCACCTGCAGGGCGAGTACAGGAAGCGACTGGGCGACAACAAATGGCGCAAGCTTCCGCTGGACGCCACCGTGGGGAGCGCTGCAATGCCTTCACTGCTTGACTGTGAGGAGGATGCGCTATCGGGCCGCTGGCAGGTTCAGTTCGAGAACGATCCCGTGCCTTCGGTCGGCATGTTCAGGCCGGCGCCGGGAGAGTGCCGCATCCAGGGCACCTTCCTCAATGCCACCGGCGATTACCGCTATCTTGCTGGAGATGCCTATGGCGGCCACCTCTCTCTCTCCACCTTCGACGGCGCCCACACCTTCCTGTTCAAGGCAGAGCTGCAGGATGACGGCACCCTGAAAGGCGATTTCTGGTCCGGCGATTCGTACCACGAGACATGGACCGCCAGGAAAGATCCGGACGCCGCGCTGCCCGACCCGTTCGGGCAGACAACATGGTCCGGCACAGTGCAGCTATCCGAACTGAAGTTCCCCGACCTTGATGGGAATATCCGGTCCCTGGCCGATCCGGCGTTCCACGGGAAGGCCCGGATCATCGAGGTCATGGGGACATGGTGCCCCAACTGCAACGACGCCACCGCCGACCTGGTGAAGCTGGACAGGAAGTACCGGGATCGGGGGCTGTCCATCGTTGCCCTGGCGTTCGAAGTCAGCGGCGAGTTCGCTACCGACTCCGCCCAGGTAAAACGATATGTGGAGCACCATGGGATCGAGTTCCCGGTATTGCTCGCCGGAGAAGCGGACAAGGACACAGCCACCGAAGCGGTCCAAGGTCTGGACCAGGTGCGCTCGTTCCCCACGACGATCTTCCTGGATCGGGACGGCAACGTCCGTGCGGTGCACTCAGGCTACAGCGGACCGGCCACCGGCGATGCGTACCAGGATCAACTGAAAAAATACGAAACGCTCATCGAGTCGCTGTTGCAGTAGACCGGTGCAACGCCGGCATGGATGAGCGGTGCATTCGAGGCATGAGGTCCTCGGCGCTATCCTCTGGAATTGCCGCCGACAGGCTCAGGGTGCGGCCGGCCCGGATCACGTCCAGATCCAGGCTGCCGCCGGCCGCTTCATGGATCGCTTTTAACAGATCGCCTGTATTGGAGATCGTCGTACCCCCCGCGGAGACGATTAAATCGCCGACCTGGATACCGGCAGCTTCCGCAGGCGATTGCGCAATCACTTTGCCCACCAGGACACCTGCATCCGGATCACCACCCAGGTGCTCCCGGAGCTCAGCGGTGGCCCGAACCAGTTCCACGCCCAGTTTCGGGCGTGCGAACGGCAGCACCAGCCGCTCCTCCATCACGCCGTGCCAGTCCATATCCCCCAGACGCTCTTGCAGCTCCTCGGCATATTGCTCCCAGCGCTCGGCATAGTCTTCTCCGAACCGATCCACCAACGGAGCGAAACTGTCCTCGTCGAACTCGAAGTTGAAATTGAAGTTCTCACCGAAGCCATCCTCGAATCGGAGACCGGACTCGGGCCGCTCCGCCAGAGTCGCCGTCAGGTTCAGCCGGTCGCCGCCCCGCATGACGGTGACTTTGACCTTGTCTCCAGGTTTGGCGTCACCGACCAAGTCAGCCACATCCCCGGTGTCTGCAACATCGTTGCCCCCGATAGCAACAATCAGGTCCCCTGTTTCGAGGCCGGCCTCTTCCGCAGGTGAGCCGTCCATGACCGACAACACCTTCACGCCTACAGCATCGTCGTCGCGCCCCATCATTATTCCTAGATACGCACCATCGCCGTCTCCGCGGATGACGATGACATTCCGATCAATCTTCCGGTTTTCATCGGCCAGGAGTGCGTTGGTTCCCAGGGCCAGACCGACCAGCACCAGGACGAGTACCGGAATCCAGATCTTTCTATTCATTGCAAGTTCCCTCTCCAGTGGAAGTTGGGTCTGTTCTCACCCTGGTATACGCTTGGTGCCCCGAAAAGACGCAGGAGCGGCACCATGAGTCAAAACTCACCGGAACTTGTCTCCATCCGGCCTGCCGAGGTCGGAGAAGCAGGGCTGATCCTGGATATGATCCGGGAACTGGCCGACTACGAAAAGCTGCTCCACGAGGTTACCGCCACCGAGCAGGATATCCGCGCCACCCTGTTCGGGGAAGATCGCAGGGCCGAAGCGCTCCTGGTCTGCGTAGCCGATGAACCGGCCGGTTTCGCCATCTTTTTCCACAACTATTCCACATTCCTGGGAAAGAACGGCCTGTACCTGGAGGACGTCTATGTCAGACCGGAATTCCGCCACCAGGGGGTAGGCAAGGCGATCCTGAAACACCTGGCCGGCATCGCAAAGGACAGGGATTGCGGCCGGTTCGAATGGGCGGTGCTGGACTGGAACCAGCCGGCGATCCGGTTCTACAAGTCGATGTCCGCTAGACCGCAGAAAGACTGGACCGTCTACCGGCTGGACCGGAACGGGATCGAGAAGCTGGCGGACGGCGTCAACCCGTAACCGCCCCGTACAGCAGCGGCAGCGACCGATCCAGGCGGTAGTCCAGGCCCAGGTGATCGTCGTCGAACTCCTCGTGGACATGTTCGACGCCGTGTTCCTTCAGCTTCCTGGACAGCACCCGGGTGCCATACTGGATGTGGTACTGGTCCCGGCTGCCGCAATCCAGGAACAACACGCTCAGATTGTTCAGCGCATTGCGGCACTCTTCACGATCGGCCATCACCAGCGGATCATGGTTCAGCCAGTTGTTCCAGCGCTCCGGGATCAGCTCGCAGGTCTCCACGTCTACCGGCAGGCGGATCCCCATGGGTGAATCCGGGTCCGGATCGTAGCTGGCCGCCATGGCCAGGGTCATGAGAGCGTGGAATTCGCCGCCGCCGATCTTGCGCTGTTCCTTCAGCGCCTCGATGAACACAGCAGGGTTCCCGTCGAATGCCGCCAATGCGCCCAGGCACTTGGGAAAGTCGCCGCGGTAGACCCAGTCGAAGCCGGCGTCGCCGGAATGGCTGGCGATCGCTCCCCAGTGTTCTCCGTGGAGCATGCCCTGGATCAGGGCGCCGTAACCGCCGGAGGATTTGCCGTAAATGGCCCGGTGCCTGGCGCCTTTTCGGACGCGGTAACGATCCTCAATCCGGGGGATAAGTTCGTCGGCAATGAACCGTTCCCAGTTTCCCATCACCGGCGTGTCCACGTACTGGTTGCCCCCCAGTGAAGTGAAGCCGTCAGGGAAGGCGTAGATCGCCGGGCCGATCTCGCCGGATGCGACCAGTCGATCCACGCGCTGGGGAACGCTCTCGCCGAATGACTGCCAGCCGATCCGCTTGAGACCGGATCCGGTGAAACCGGCAAGTTCCACCAGCACAGGGTAGTCGGCGTCGGAATCGTCGTAACCTTCGGGAAGGTACACGGCGACGGTGCGGACATGCGGATCGCCCAGCAGGTTGCCCTTGATCGCGTCCGAGTCGACGGTGAACTCAGTCAGCCTTCCCCTAGGACGCTCGAAGTTGTGCTGTGGCAATGACTCCTCCCTCAGGCCGGCCGGATGCGCACCGGTGTTTCGTAATACGCGGCGCCGCCGCCGGCGTCGGTCTCCCAGGCCGGGGTGATGGCGTTGGCCGACCTGCCCGACGACAACCAGCCGCATTTGTCCACCAGAACCAGGCCGGGACGCTGGCGATCGTCGAACTTCAGCCGGACGCCGAGGGTTCCGATCTCCGATTCCACGACGGCGACATCGCCCTCGGCGAAACGTGCGGCCGAGTCC
Organism: uncultured Acidobacteriota bacterium; assembly: GCA_945787955.1. Lineage (GTDB taxonomy): Bacteria > Acidobacteriota > Polarisedimenticolia > Polarisedimenticolales > Polarisedimenticolaceae > Polarisedimenticola. Next base: position 28,677 of record CALZKF010000007.1, read on the forward strand.
GGATGTACGGTGGCGACTATCGGACCTTGCGGCTCCTCCCCTTCCCACTGGGCGCACTGGGCCTTGCGTGTAGACAGCGCCATGAGTTGCAGGGGGAAATCCGGCGGCGGCTCGGGGATCGCCAGGTCCGGGTCGTGGAGCAGGTTGACCTTCCCGGAAGCGGTGGGGAACTTCCTGTCATGGAAAAGCACCCGGGGGGCGGCCGGGTTCCTGACGGCGCCGGCCGGAAGTGCATCCAGGGTATCCTTGCTCAGCATCCGCTCCTTCCAGGCCCGGACCGGTTCCTGGAACTCCCCGTTCAGTCCGACCCTGGGAGCCAGAGCCTGGACGATTCCATAGTCGGTTTTGACTTCTCCGGGAGCATCCGCCACCGGCGTCACCTCCGCCAGCCAGTGATGGCCATAAGCCCCGATCAGGTCGTCGTCCTCCAGCATGGTGGTCACCGGCAGGACGATATCGGCGCAGCGGGCGGTATCGGTCAGGAAGGAATCGACCACAACGGTCAGGTCCCGGGTTCGCAGCGCCTCCCCCGTAGCATGGGAATCGGGCAGTGTCGCCACCGGGTTGCCGCAGGTCACCCAGACCATCCTGACCTGCGGCTCGGCGCTCAGTATCGACCTTCCCAGGCTGTGCTCCGGGATCAGCCGGGGCGCCGCCGCCTTCCCTTTCTGGAAGGAGGTATCGAACGCCGCCCTGCGCTGAAAGTAGAACGACGCGCCGCCGCCGGGAACCCCGATGTTTCCGGATACGGCCGCCAGTGCATCCACCGCCCGGACGATGGTGGAGCCGTTGCGCCTGCGCTGCATCCCCCAGCCGATCTGGATCGCCGAGGGGCCGTCGGCATACATCTCAGCAAACGCCTCCAGACCGTTCACCGGCACATCGGCCATGGCGGCCCATTCCGGCAGGGTCCGGGAATGCACCAGCCGTTGGTACTCAGGCAGATGGTCGCAGTATTCACCCGCCGCCGGATCGATACCGACGTTATTGAAGAGCCGGTAAGCCACACCCAGAGCCAGGGCCAGATCGCCACCGGTTCTCGGCTGGAGCACCAGGTCGGCCAGGTCGGCCCCCTTGTGGCGCACCGGATCGATGCTGACGATCCGTGCGCCTCGTTCCTTCGCTTCCTTCAGGACCGGCAACAGGTGGACGTTGCTGACGTACGGGTTCTTGCCCCACAGCACGATGGTCCGGCTGTTGAGCAGATCGGACAAATCGTTGCTGTCGGACAGGCCGAAATCGGTCTCCTGGGCAGCCTCCCCGGCGCCGCTGCAGATGTCCCCCCCTTTGACCGCCGTGGGGCCGAACCGTTCGAAAAAAGTGTCGGTGACGTGTTTCATCAAGCCGAGGGAGCCTCCTGAGCGGTAGTGCAGGATCGCGGCAGGGCCGGACTCGTCCCGAACGGTCAGCATGGTCGAGGCGATGCGGTCCAGGACCTCGTCCCAGGAAGCTATGCGGAAACTGTCGCCTTCGCGGATCAGCGGCGCAGTCAACCTGTCGGGGTGGTACTGGCGCTTCAGGAACCGGTTGGTGCGGTAGCAGAGAAACCCCCGGGTCACCGGATGGTCAGGATCGCCTTTCAGTTCCACCACCCGGCCGTCTTCCACCGCGGCGATCATGCCGCAAGCGTCGGGACAGTCCCGGTTGCAGGCGGTTTTGATTTCTTTGGTGCTCACTATGAGTTGTCTTCGAGGATCTTCATCAGCGGTGCAACAATCAGGGGAGGATCCTCCTGGACCGTTTTCCAGACGATGCTGTAATCAACCAAGAAATAGCCATGTGACAGGAAATTCCGCATGGCACGCATTTCATTCCATGGAAGCGAGGGATACTCCTTGCGAGTCTCCTCTGGAATGTGGCGGGAAGCTTCGCCGATAATTTCCAGGTTTCGGAGCACCGCATCAATAGTCAGCTGGTCGTTTGCAAACGTCTCATAATCCAGCTTCTCGACATAGGTCCGGATGCGCTCAACCGCCTGCAGCGTGTCCTCGATCCGAAGGAGCCAGGACCTACGCGGCACGGACAGCCTCGCGGCGGATCGTGTCCCGCATGGACTCCCGGAGAGCCGCCGGTGTCACTAGATCAACTCGCGTACCCAGGAGTTCCTCCAGAAAGTCTCTCAGCCGTGCAAATTCGAAAAGTCCTACCGGCTCAGAAAACTTTACAAGAAGATCGACATCGCTGTCTTTCCCGGCGTCACCCCGAGCCACGGATCCGAATATCGACAGGGAATCGACATGGAACTCGCGAAGAGCCTCTCTCCGGGTGCCAAGCTTTCCTTTTACTTCACTCAGCGTCATGATGGGAGTTCCTTATTTAAGCTCAAGGTTATTTTATACGACAAGACCGGCATTCGTGCAGTGTCTTGATCTTATGTCGATATTTCCCTTTTTCATCAACAGCTCCTTCATGTGCATAATACCGCCATGAACTGGATGAACCTTGGGTCCCTGGCAGGTTGGTGCACAATGGCCGTTCTGGCATGGCTGATCGGCGGCTGCCGCCGGCCGGTGCCGTGGCGGACGGTTCGGGGTGGGACGGCGCTGGTCTTCGGTCTGGGGGGACTGGTGTTCCTGTTCCCTCCGACCCGCACGGTTTTATTGTGGGTCAACGACGGCGTGATGGCCGCTCTCCAGGCCGGACTGGCCGGATCTTTGTTCGTGTTCGGCCCTTTGGCGGCGGGGCCGGGCCAAAGCACCGCCGCCGGTGAGCCGTCGGTCGGCTTCGTCCTGGCCACCCAGGCGCTGCCGGCGGTGATCTTCTTCGCCGCCTTGATGGCGCTGCTGTACCACCTGCGGGTGGTGCAGCCGGTGATCCGGCTGTTCGCCCTCCTGTTTCGGAAAACCCTGGGACTGTCCGGCGTGGAGGCGCTGGCCGGTTCGTCCAACATCTTCGTCGGCGTCGAATCGGCCGCCACGGTCAGGCCGTATCTCGCCACCATGACCCGGTCCGAACTGCTGACCCTTCTGACCTGCGGCATGTCCACGGTTGCATCGTCCACACTGGCGCTGTACGTCCTGTTCCTCAAGGATGCTTTTCCCCTGATAGCAGGTCATGTGGTTTCCGCTTCTGTACTCTCGATCCCCACGGCGGCGATGGTCAGCAAACTGCTGCTGCCGGAGACCGCGACCGCCGGACACGGAGCCATTCCGAAGGAAGATGAATCCGCCCGGGCCGGCAACCCGATATCCGCCCTGTCCGCCGGCGCCATGGACGGCCTCAAGCTGGCCGCCGGCATCGCCACCCTGCTCATTGCGGTGCTGGGACTGGCGGCCCTCGTCGATCTTCTGCTGGGACTGGTTGCCCTGGACCTGGGGACGCTGCTGTCCTGGCTGTTCACACCGCTGGCCTGGCTTCTGGGGATCGAAGCGGCAGACCTGCCCGAGGCTGCCCGGCTCCTGGGGGAGCGGGCGGTGATGACCGAAGTGGTGGCCTACCGCAACCTGGGACATCTGGCTGAAGCCGGCACGCTGGCGCCGCGAACGATCCTGGTGCTGTCCTACGCCCTGTGCGGTTTCGCGCATCTGGCCTCGGTAGGGATATTCATCGGAGGAATTTCCGCCCTGGCGCCGGAGCGGCGCGAGGACCTGGCCGCCCTGGCCTGGCGCGCGCTGGCAGGGGCCACCCTGGCTACCCTGATGACCGGCGCCCTGGCCGGAGTGTTCTACTACGGGCAGAAAGGAATCCTGGGACTCTAACGATTGTTCCAGTTCGGTTTGCGCTTCTCCATGAAGGCGTTGAGCCCTTCTTGAGCGTCTTCGGTCTGCATCAGCTCCTTGATGTACTGCTTCTCGACCTTCGCCAGTTCCTTGCGAAATCGTTTGGCGTATCCGGTGCGCACCGCCCGGACGGCGTGGCGCAGCGACGATGCCGACTTCGGCAGGAGGTGCTCCTGGATGTACACCAGTGCAGAGGTCCACGGGTCGTCGGACAGGTCGTCCACCAGGCCGATGCGGTGGGCCGTTTCGGCGTCGATACTGCGGCCGCTGATACACAGGTCCTCGGCCCAGCCCCGGCCGACCCTTTCGGTCAGCGCCACGGAGGCGACCGGCGGGATCACGCCCAGGACGATCTCCGGCTGGCCAAGACTCGCGTCCGGTGACGCGAAAATGCGGTGGCAGACCATGGCCAGTTCCAGACCACCACCGAGACACTGGCCCCGAACCACCGCCAGCAGAGGGACGTGGCAGTTCAGGATCTTGTAAAACATGCCGTGGAAGCCGTGGAGCATCGCCACGTATTTTCCAGGCAGATGCTCCGGCACCGAGGCGCCGAAGGAGAAATGCGGCCCCTCACCTTCCACCACCATCGCCTTGAGCTCCGGTGTGCCCGCCGCCTCTTCGAACAGCCGGGTCAACTCGGCGCACTTCGCGCCGTCCAGGATATTCGCCTTCGGCGTATTCAGCCGGATCCTCCAGACCTGACCGTCTTCCAGTTGCTCAACCTTGATGATGTCGCTGTTCGCACTCATGACGCCACCCCCCTATGCCATCCGGATCCACTTGATCAACGTTTTGAAGTTCGGCGGTTTGCCGTACATCAGGAGGCCGATGCGGAACACCTTGGCGGCTACCCTGAGAGCGACATAAACGCCTGCAATACCTATCAGAATCGACAGCCAGACCTGCCAGACCGGCGGCGGCGTGGACGAGGTCAACCTCAGGATCATGACGAACGGGTTGATCGGCGGCATGAAGCTCAGAACAACTGCGTAGGTGGCGTTCGGATCCCGGGAGATCGGCATCCAGAGCATGTACGGGATCATGATGGTAATGATTACCGGCATCATAAGAGTCTGGGCCTCTCGGACCTCGTTCACCGCGGCGCCGATCGCCGCCATCCCGGAGGCGATCATGAAATACGCGATAAGGAAGAACAACATGGCATAGGCCAGGGTGGAGATCTCCACCAGGCCGAACAGGCTTGAGACCATCAGACCAACGATCCCCACACCGCCGTACAGCAGCATGATCAACAGCCCGACCCCAAGCTGTCCGATGATCTTCCCGGTCATCAGCTCCATGGGAGAAACCGCCGACAACAGCATTTCCACCACTCTGCTTGATTTCTCCTCGATGGTGTTGGTCATGAGTTGCTGCCCGCTGGTCATCACCGACATCATCAGTAGTGCCATGAACGCCACCGGCACCAGGAACCGAATGATTTCATCCTTCTTGGAGGCTTTCTTCTCACCGGCTTCGCCCACCGTCATGGTTGTTTTGGGCCTCACCGAGGTGATCCGGCCGATGTCTCCCCGGTCCAGGCCCCGGGCCTGCACTCGGGCTTCCACGATCGCCTCCCGCATCCCGCCTCGGATCTCATCCACGATGCGGTCGTCCAGTTTGTCGGCGGTGTACAGATCGTAGCTGCCGTAAGCCGGGTCGCCGGTCTCCGGGTCTTCCTTCGGGGTGACGGCGTGATCTTCCACCACTACAAGGGCCAATCTGCCGCCGGCCTCGCTTTCCTCCATCTTGAAATCACGGATCGGCAGCTTCTCTGCCTCGACATCCGCCCCGCTACCCACATCAAGCACACCCAGTTGGGGGACCTTCCCCAGAATCAGGTCGAGGGTTTGCTGCTGCTGCTCGGCCATGCGCTCCCCGCCGATCTGCCTGACCGCTTCCGGCATTGCCTCATCGGTAGCGGCGGTCAGATCGCCTCGCCGTTTCGCGATCGCCTCAGGCCGGAGGTAACTCAGCAAGGCCGGGGCGATCTCACCGGTGGAGTCGACGATCGCGACCTCACCGACCACTCGCGGCGCCTTCTCCGCGCTCCGGATCAGTTTCGGGAACACCATCACCAGGAACAGGATCATCAATGGCAGGATCAGAAGGCCGATAAGAAATCCTTTGGTGAGAACCGTCGTCTTGAACTCGCGTGCTGCGATATAGAGGGTCTTCTTCATCATGCACCCCCTTCCGCGGCGCCGGCACGCACCGAGGCCCGCAACTGCTCCGCCGCCTCGGCGTCCGCCGCATCTTCCTGGACGATGGCGATGAAGATGTCCTCCAGGCTGGGCCTGCGCAGTTCGATGCCCATGGCCGGCACCGCGGCTGCCAGGCGGGCGATCGCCTCCGATGGGTTCAAACCGTCGGTCAGGACGATCTCGAACGCTCCGTTCTCCCGGCGAACCTCCGTGACCCCCTGCACCGCCTGGAGCGCCGTTATGTCGATTGCGGAATCCAGCGGCTCGAACCGGATCGACCGGGGATCGAATCGCCGCCGGACGTCGGCTAGTGAATCGTTCAAACGCATTCTCCCTTCATGGATCATGACAACGTGTTCGCAGATCTGCTCCGCCTGTGTCATGACATGGGTGGAGAAGATCACCGTGGCGCCTCGCCGATGTTCCTCGAGGACCAGATCCCGCAGGAGACGCATGTTCACCGGGTCCAGGCCGGAGAACGGCTCGTCCAGGATCAGCAGATCCGGCTTGTGGATGACCGCGGCGATGAACTGGATCTTCTGCTGCATACCCTTGGACAGTTCCTCACACTTCTTCTGCTCCTCCTCGGCCAGGCCGACCTTTGCAAGCCAGCCTTTGACCCGGCCCCTGGCTTCAGAACCGTCCACACCCTTCAGGAGCGCCATGAACTGCAGGAACGCCCCGACCTTCATTTTTTTGTACACGCCACGTTCTTCCGGCAGGTACCCGATACGGTCCTTGGCATCCAGGGCGGAATCGTGGCCCAGGACCTGCACGTCTCCCTGATCGGAGAACAGGATCGACATGATCATCCGGATGGTGGTGGTTTTCCCCGCGCCGTTGGGGCCGATGAACCCGTACAGACCACCCTTGGGCACGGTGAGATCCAGGTTGTCCACCGCCACCTTCTCACCGAAGGTCTTGCGCACCCCCCTCAGTTCAATCGCCGCCGCCATGCCGTCTCCTTTAAATGGGGACATTCCACATTTGATTTCAATTCTTTTACTTACGCGGGATCGTCATCCAGGTTTAAACAGGAACCAGGAATTTATTCAGGTTCAGGAATTGCAAGATAAAGTGGAATGTCCCCATTAAATGATGGTGTTGTCCGGGATGATCGCTCCCCGGCGAACCACAACCAGACCATCACGAATCACCCAGCCGCCGCCTTCCGCCTCCTGGACGCCGTCCTTGTTGATCACCTGGACGTTGTTCCCGATCCGGCTGTTCTTGTCGATGATGGCGTTTTCAACAACCGTGCCTGTGCCGATGCCGATCGGCGGCGCCCATTTGGGAATTTTCCCGCTCTGTAGCTGCAGGCCGCTGCCCATGATCAGCGCCCGTTTCACCTTGACGCCATGCAGCCGCGTGCCGATACCCAGCACCGCCTCCTCCACGTGGCTGTCGGTGAGGATCGCTCCCTCCGCCAACATCGTCCGGGACAGGGTGCAGTTGTCCAGCCGGGAAGCGGGCAGGTACCGAGGCCTGGTGTAGAACGGCCAGTCCGGATCGTTGAACCGGAACGGCGGGTTCGGGATCACCATGTCCATATGCGCTTCAAAGAACGACCGGATCGTGCCGATGTCCCGCCAGTAATCATCGAAGAAGTACGACTGTACCCGGTGGGTCCCGACACAGGCGGGAATGATGTCCCGGCCGAAATCAGTCAGGTCACTGTCCAGACACTGCAGTAATGTCTTCTTGCGGAACAGGTAGATCCCCATGGAGGCGATGTACGGGCGTTCGGAGCCGATCCCGCGCTTCTCCATCAGCTCCGGATCGACATCCATCCCTTGCCGGTCTTCAGGGGTCGCCGGCTTCTCGCGGAATTCCATAATCCTGCCGTCACCGTCCACACGGACCGCGCCGAAATCGGCGATCTCGCTCTCCGAGCAAGGCAGGACGCCGATGGTGATGTCGGCTTCTTTATCCAGGTGCTCCCGTAGCATCAGGCGGTAGTCCATGCGGTACATGTGGTCGCCGGACAGGATCAGCACCAGATCGCCTGGAACCCCGGCGATCAACCGCAGGTTCTGCCGGATGGCGTCGGCGGTGCCCATGTACCAGGTCTGGTTGTCCGGGGTTTGCTGGGCGGCCAGTATCTGGACGTAACTCGGCGTGAACTGGTCAAACTTGTAGGTCAGGTTGATATGGCGGTGCAGCGACGTGGAGTTGAACTGGGTCAACACCAGGATCCGCCGCATCTCGGAGTGGATGGCGTTGCTGATGGGGATATCGATGAGACGGTACTTACCGGCGATCGGCACGGCCGGTTTGCTGCGCTCGTCGGTCAGGGGAGACAGCCGGGATCCCTGTCCGCCTCCCAGCACAGCGACGATCACGTCCCGGGCACGGTCATTCAATTCCTTCATCATCCGCCTCCCATCCCGTTCGGCTCAAAGACTCATGGTGCCTGTGGACAACCACCGCCAGCACGGTGCGCACAACCGGATCTTTTTGGTATCGAGATCCTGGAGGTTTCTGGTGGACGCATTGCCGCAGCGCGGATCGCCGCAATCCGGCAGGCCGACCAGTTGCCCTGCGCACCGCAGGATCTCCTTGGCAAGCCTGGCCTTCTGTTTGTCCGGATCCGATTTCCGCCGATAAAAAGCTTCCCGCATCCGTTTTACCGAAACCAGCCCGGCCTTTCCCGCCGCTCCGGTCAGGCTGAAGACGAACTCCGTGTCATGCGTGTACATGTCCACGTCGGTGACCAGGACCAGGCAGGCCCTGCCCGCCCCTTCGACGCCTGAATCGTCAACACCGATGTCCGATACTTTGCCCGCCCGCCCGCCGGCCAGGCTCAGCGAGGTCAGCAGTACAGCCGCCTTGTGTTGCCCCCGGGCAACATCCTCGGACCCACGTGGAAGGGGCACCACCTCCCGGAACTCCACCGGGCCTTTCAGCGCCTTGGCCACCAGGTGCAAGGCTGCTGCCACATCGGCCGGATCGATCCGGCCCGCCGGCGCCACCGCAAGTTGGATTACCGCCATCGGAAACCTCCCGAAGATTGAACAGCCATTGTACCCCGACCGGGGACTATAATTGTTTGATCCAACCAGCGGGGAGATCATGGACGGCGCCAACACTGAACTGACCACCGCCCTCGAAATCGTGCTGGACCGCTCGCCGCAGGATGCGGCGGAGATTCTGGGCCAAGCCCTCAGGCAGGCCGCCGCCGACCCGGTAGCGGCCTCCGGTCTGGACCCGGCGATCATCACAGGCCTCGTGAACCATCGCAAGGTTGACGATGTATTGGCGCTACTGGATCTAAAGCACCTGGCGCCCTTGGTCAAACGCTGCTGCACCCGCCTCGAGTCGGCCGGCAAGGCGCCGGCACTGCATCTGCGGGAGCAGGGCTGGGCCCTGCTGGACATCCTGCGCAGGTCCAGCCTGCTCCGCCGTCGCCCACGTGAAAAAACCGGTTGTTGGGCCGACAACATACTCGCCCTGGTGGAGCAATCCGACTTCCCCGTCGGTCCCCTGTTCCGCCTGCGGGTGGCGGCCTACGGGTCCAAGGTCCTGTTCCGAATCCACGAGCAAGGCGAAGTCCGCGCCCTGCACTGGCGGCAGGTCGCCCTGCGGGTCGAGGCGATCGCCCGAGGCCTGGTTGAACTGCACCCGGATCACGATCCGGGGCCGGTGGCGATCCTCTCGGAAAACCGATTGGAAATGGCCCTGGTAGACCTGGCCTGCCTGACCTCGGGCATCTATAACGTCATGATCCCGGCCAACTCCACCCCGGAGGATGTCGGCTTCATCCTGGACCATTCCGGGGTCGAAACGGTGGTGGTCTCCGGCACCCGGCAGTTGGCCAAGCTGGCCGGCGCCCGGGAGGCCCATGCAACGTTGAAACATGTAGTGCTCATGGATTCGACGGCGGATCAGGCCCGGGACCTTCTGACCCTGGACATGTTGTCGGCACGAGGCAACCGGGTGCCTGCGGCGGAAATTCGGGAGCGTTCCCTGGCGGTGTCCATCGACGATCTGGCCACTACCATGTACACCTCGGGAACTACCGGAAAACCGAAAGGTATCCAGTTCACCCAGCGCAATATCGTTTTCAAGCGCTTCGCACGGGCCCTGGCCCTTCCGGAGATTGGTGACGAAGACGTCTTCGTCTGTTACCTGCCGCTGTTCCACACTTTTGGACGATTTCTGGAAATGCTCGGGGCCGTATTCTGGGGTGCGACTTACAACTTCGTCTTGAACCCGTCCGTTGAGACGCTGATGCGTGTCATGCAGAGCACTCTCCCCACCGTCTTCATCAGCGTGCCGAAAAAATGGATACAGCTCCACGATGCCATCATGCAGCAGGTCGACCCGATCACTGCCGGCGACGATGAGCTCAAGGCGGCGATCCGGGCGGTCACAGGCGGCCGGCTGCGCTGGGGTCTTTCCGCCGCCGGACACCTGAATTCGGAAATTTTCCGGTTTTTCCAGAGCCAGGGAGTGGAGCTGATGAGCGGTTTCGGCATGACCGAGGCCACCGGCGGCATCACCATGACCGCACCAAAAGAATACAAGGACGACTCCCTGGGGACGCCGCTTCCCGGGATTGAAATACGATTGGCCGCCGACGGCGAACTCCTGATTCGGGGCCCGTACGTCATGGCCGGATACCTCAACCCCCCTGAAGGTGAAGCTGAAATCGATTCCGAAGGATGGTTCCCCAGCGGTGATCTGATGGAGATGGACCGGGACGGCTACATCAGGCTGGTGGACCGCAAAAAGGAAATCTACAAGAACATCAAGGGGGAAACGATCGCTCCCCAGAGAGTCGAGAACCCTTTCAGGGATTTCGAGTCCGTGGGCCGCGTGTTTCTGGTAGGTGACCACCGGGAATACAACACAGCCTTGATTTGGCCGAATCCGGAATACGCCGCCAAGGAGCTGGCCGGCCTGGATATCGGCGAAGTCAAGGCTCACTTCCGCTCGGTTGTGATCTCCGTCAACAAGTTCCTGGCGCCGTTCGAGCGGATCGTTGATTTCGCCATCATCGATCGGGACCTGGACCCTGAAAAGGGCGAACTGACCCCTAAGGGCACACCCCGGCGGCGGACGGTAGAGGCCAATTTCGCCGAGGTCATAAAACGACTCTATCGCCGGACCATCCTCCACGTCGGCGGTCAGGACATAATCGTACCGAACTGGCTGTTCCAGGCTCTCGGTCTTGTGGCCCAGGACCTGGTGATCCGGGACAACCGCATCAGCCTCCCGTCCTCCGACCGCATGCTCACGGTGGAACGGATCGAAGACGGCCTGACCCGGGTCGGATCGTGCATTTACCGCCACCGCCCCGGCCCGCTGGAGATCGGTTCCCTGCTGACCGTGACGGCACTGTGGCTGGGCAACGGGGAGATGGTCGATTTCATAGGGCTGGATCTGGCCCCCTTCGAGCGGCCGGGCCGGATCCGGGAGGGATTGTCCTGGCAGGGGTACTCCGACGATCTGGACGCCCCGCCGCAGATCGGCGAACGGCTCAGTGAACTCATCAATCTGGACAGCCCGGACATGGCGGACCTGCATATCGCCGCCATCGCCATATCCGCCGGGAGCAGCCATGACGGCCTGACCGCCATCGACTTCCTGAACAAGACGGTGACCGGCCAGGACGGCATCCTGGCCGACCCGGCTCGCCTGTTGCTGGCTCGAGCGGCCTATTCCGGCCACGAGGCGGTTCGTAAACGAAGTTTCCAGGTCCTGGCGCCGGTAGAGAAGGACGCCGCATTCCCGGAAACCCTGGGGATCTACTTGACCCACGCCGGTGATGTGTTGGACGCCGAGACCCGGGAGAGTGTCTGCGAGGGAACGCTTTCTTCCGCAAAGCTGAGGGCGTTCTTCGCAGCAGCCACCGAACTGTGTGAGGCCGATTCGATCGCCCCCGGCAACCAGGACCTGACCCGCCGGATCCTGCGGTTGCTGAGCGATTACGGTACGTTCCATCCCACCAGTTACTCAGAGGTCCGTGCGTTCCTGGCAAGGGAGATGATGTTCGCCGTCAGCGAGGATGTGAGGAACTATGCCGGTGATGCCTTCCAGCACCTGGTGGACGGGTTCCGCCAGTGGCTGGGGCCACCCTCCCGCATCGCCGTCGACCCGGAGACCGGCCAGGAGTATCGCTGGGCCGATGTAGTGGTATTCGATGACATGGTCCCGGAAAACGACCGACTGAGAATGCTCAGCGCCCTGCAGAAAACCCCGTTCCTACGCGAGGCGGTATTTTTGTTCTCGAAAGGCGTTACCATCCGTCTCAACGACATTCCCCCCGGAGGAGTATTCATCCGCCTTCTGGGAAGCAATCACGGTAAGTCGGTATATCGCGCCACGGTCCAAACCCGCTTCAAAGGCTCCTTCGACCTCGCCGTGAATATCAACCACGACCTGACCCAGGAAGAGGTCCGGGAAGAGATATTCTGGCTGATCCTGTGCGGCGAGTCGCCTCAATTGCCGGCCCTGGCCGAGGAATTCGGCGGCTACTGGCAGGCCCAGGATCTCTGGAGCGAGGAGTTCATCGCCGGCGAAACCCTGGACCGGGCGATGCGGCGGCTGTCCCGCCGAGGCGCCGGCGGCGAACGGCTGGAAAACATCTGGCCGTTCCTGGCCTGGACCACCTTGAACGCCTATGTGGACTTCTGGCACCGTACCGGAACCCGCTGGGAAATCAGTGATCCGGAGATGCCCAACGTGGTCGCGTCGACACACGATTACCAGACCAGTGCCAGGCTGGTATCGGTCACCCGCCGGCAGAGGCACCGGGGACTCGGCCCGATGCTGATCCGACTCATGGACCGCCTGCTGCTGGGGGTCGAGGACACCTACCCCCGCCTCAAGGGTCTGGTCGGGTGGCACACAGTCCTGTCCTCGGTGCTGGAAGTGCTCGGGGAGGCTGAAGGTCTCACCGCTCTGAAGGAATTGGCGGGCAACCCGATCCGGGAAGACCTGGACGAGGCTTTGCCCCGGTTCCTTGAAGAGGTGGAACAGGACGGTTTCACGCCCCTGAAGGTTTTCTTCGCCATAGAACGGTACCGCCGGTGGGCCGAGCTGAGCTCGGATCCGACGCCTGAGGCACGGGCCCGGACACTCCGGGAACTGTTCGAGACCTACGGTCTGGCCGCAGTCGTCGGAAACCAGCCGGAGACCCGGGTGCGGTTCTTCCGCAAAACGGTGTTCCAGAGTGGCGGGCAGTTGGAGACCGGCCTCAGGGAGATTGAAGCACGCCTTCGCAACCGGGCCATCCCACCTGACGATGTCGCCGACAGCATCGCCGACCTCAGGGGCAACAAGGAGTTGAGCGACGACGAGGACTACTTCCTGGCGCGTCTTTCATTCCCCCACCTCCGACCGGAAGACGCCGCCACCTTCGTGGAAGCCGATTTCGGTGGCCGCCAAACGAGCGAAGTGGTGGTCAAACAGGAGGACCGGGAAGGGAACCCGTTCCGGATTCGACATGCTCTGAATCCAAGGGAAGTCGGCCGGCTGCACCGCCTGTTCCTGGCGGCCAAACTGGACGTTCGATTCCGAATGGAGCACCAGTACCTGGTCGCCCTCAATCAACGCACCCAGGTCATCGGCGGCATCTTCTACGAGGTCGGCGAGGGGGAGGATACCGCCCATCTCGAGAAGATCGTCGTAGCTGAGGCGTACCGCCGCGCCGGCGTGGCCGACGCCCTGATGCACGAGTTGTTCAACCGGTTGCAGGCCGCCGGATATCAGACCGTCACCACCGGCTTCTTCCGGCCGGAGTATTTTTACGCCTACGGCTTCACCATCGAGAAGCGGTATGCCGGGTTGGTCAAAACGCTGCATTCGGCGGAAGAAGAGAAAGGCTGACGTGGCCGATCACGAAGCAACCGCCCTGCTCTCGCAATGGAGAAAAGGAGACGACAAGGCGCTGGACGAGCTCATGCCGCTGGTTCACGCCGAATTGCACCGGCTCGCATCCGGCTACATGAGGCACGAGAACAAGAACCATACCTTGCAGGCGACCGCCCTTATCCACGAGGCTTACATCCGGCTGATCGATCAACGCAACGTGGAATGGAAAAACTCGGTGCACTTCATCGCCCTGGCAGCCAATACCATGCGCAGGATCCTCGTGGACCATGCCCGTGGCCGGGGCAGCGCCAAACGGGGCGGCGGAATACGCGACATACCTCTTGAAAACGTTCACGAGGTCGCGACGGAACACAATCCGGATCTGGTTGCCCTGGACGATGCGCTCCAGGAACTCACCGGGTTGGATCCGGATCTTGCCAGGATCGTGGAACTTCGTTATTTCGGCGGATTGAACAGTGATGAAATAGCGGAGGCGATGGAGATATCCTCGCCGACCGTTACCCGTCGCATGAAAATGGCCAGGGCCTGGTTGCACCGGTACCTGAAGGGAGATCCGGGCGATGGACGCTGAAAGGTTCGCACGGGTTGAGGCGATTTTCCAGGAGGCGCTCCCCCTTTCGGGACTGGAGCGGGATGACTGTCTGGCCCGCAGGTGCGGGGACGATTCGGACCTGAAACAGCAGGTCCTGTCCCTTCTGGCCGCTCACGACCAGGCGGGCGACCTGCTGGACCGGCCGGTAGTACCCCGCAGGCCCGACCAGGGACGGCTGGCGGAAACCAGGATCGGTCCTTACAAGCTTCTGAGAAAAATCGGCGAGGGCGGTATGAGCGAGGTCTACCTCGCGGTGCGCGCCGATGACGAATACCAGAAGCGGGTCGCACTGAAGATCATCCGCCAGGACCTGGACCGTGATGAGATGCTGCGGCGGTTCCGGATCGAACGACAGATCCTGGCCGGCCTGAATCATCCCAACATCGCCACCCTGTTCGACGGCGGCACCACCGAAGACGGGCTACCGTTTTTCGTCATGGAGTACATCGACGGCACGCCGATCGACCTGTACTGCGACGAAAACGGCCTGACCCTTCCCCGGCGCGTGGAGCTGTTCCGGTCGGTCTGTTCGGCGGTGCAGTTCGCCCATCAGAACCTGGTCATCCACCGGGACATCAAGGCGTCCAATATCCTGGTCACCGCCGACGGTACGCCCAAACTGCTGGACTTCGGGATCGCCAAGCTGATCAACCCGGACCATCTGGCCGGCGACATGGAATTCACCATCACCGGAGTCCGGCCGATGACCCCCCGTTACGCCAGCCCGGAACAGATCGAGGGACGCCAGGTTGGAACGCCCAGCGACATCTATTCCCTGGGAGTCCTGCTGTACATCCTGCTGACCGGAGTACGCCCCCACCGGCTCAAGGGCCGCCCCGCCACCGAGCTGAGCAGGATCATCCTGGAGGAAGACGCCGAACGACCAAGCACCGCCGTGGCCCGCGCCGGCAGCTCCGTGCCCAACATCGAACCGGGGCAATTGCAGCGGCAACTGACCGGGGATCTGGACAACATCATCCTGAAGGCGCTGCGTAAACAGCCTCAGAGGCGCTACCCGTCGGTGGAACATTTCGCCGAGGATCTCCGCAGGCACCAGGCCGGGTTGCCGGTGATGGCCCGCAAAGACACCTTCGGCTACCGGGCACACAAGTTCATCCGCCGCAACCTCCTGGGCGTCAGCGCCGCGGCGGTCATCATGGCGCTGGTTGTGGCGTTCGGCGTGGTCATGGCGATCCAGGCCAACCGCATCCGCCATGAGCGGGACCAGGCCCAGCTGGAGCGTGACCGGGCGGAGCAGGTGGTCGGCTTCATGGAAGAGATTTTCGGCGTCACCGATCCGTACGAGGCGGACGGAGAAGAATTGACGGCGTCGGAAATCCTGGAGCGCGGGGCGGCCCGTGTCACCGGCGAACTGAACGATCAGCCGATCGTTCAGGCCACTCTGTTGCAGAAGATCGGCAACGTGTACCTCCACCTGGGGCGGTACGACCAGGCGGAACCGGCCATGAAGCAGGCCCTTGAGATCCGGCGGCGGGAACTGTCCCCCGGGCACCACGATATCGGCAGATCCCTTCAGAGCCTCGGCCTCCTCCACGCCCAGAAGGGCGATCTCGAGAAAGGCGAGCAACTGATCCGGGAGGCGGTCCGGATCCTGGTGGCCGCCGAGACGACTCCCGGTGAGTACTCGGTCAAGCCCCGGCTGGAACTGGGGGTAGTTCTACGGAAAAGCGGCCAGTACGAGGAAGCCGAACAGGTGTATACCGCCGTTCTGGAGCTGCAGCACAACTTCAAAGACGACGACGTCCTGGCGTCGGCAAAGAACAACATGGCTGCGCTTCTGGCAAGCACCGGCCGGCTGGAGGAGGCCGAGCTGATGCTCCAGGAAACCCTGGCCCTTCGCAGGAAGGTCCATAGTGACCTCCATCCCCAGACCGCCCAGGCTCTCAGCAACCTGGGCGCGGTGCTGGGCATGCAGGGAAAATACGACGAGGCGGAGCCGCACCTGCGGGAATCGCTGGCATCGTTCAGGGAAGTGCTGCCTGCCGGACATCCGTCCCTGGTGGAAGCGCTCAACAACCTGGGGAAGCTGCTGCGCAGGATGGGTAAAACGGTCGAGGCTGAACCGCTGGTGCGGGAGGCGCTGGAGATCCAGCAGTCCACAGCCGGACCGGGACATCCCCAGGTGGGGATCCTGTACGCCACACTGGCCGAACTGCTACAGGCCCAGAAGCGCTATGACGAGGCGGAAGACAGTATCCGCAAGGCGGTCGCCATCTCCAAAGCGGCCTATTCCGGGCCCCACGTCAGCACGGGCAACGCCCTCATCCGCCAGGGCATGCTCACCATGGACCAGGGGATGCCGGAAGATGCCGAGCCGCTTTACCGGGAGGCACGGGAGATTTACCAGGCGACCCTGGCGGAAGGCCACTGGAAGCATGGCGGCGCTGAGAGCCGGCTGGGCGAAAGCCTGGCCGCCCAGGGCAAGCTGGAAGAAGGACTGGCCCTCATGCGGTCCGGACTGGCCACCCTGGAGGCCGGACTGGGCCCGGATCACCCCGGCACCCGGGAGGCCAGGGAGCGGTTGGATCGGATCCGCCACCCATAACTCCCCAAAAAAGCCTTCAATAAAAATGTTTTTAGTTTAAATTACATTTTTGCGTTCCGGCTGATCAGTTTCGGTCCGGGTTTTCGCCTTACCAGGTGAACTCGGGAATACGAAACTGTAATGGAGGGACTCAAAATGAAGAGCATCACGCACAAATTACTGATTTTGGTAGTAGTTGCCCTGGCAACCACACTGATCCTGGCAGCACCGGGCTCCGGAAACGGAAAGGTTTCCCGGGATCTGGCCGATCTGCTTGAACAGGGTTCCCCCCAGGCCCGAATCATCGTCACCTATACCAGCAACATGGACGAAGCGGACCTGAACCGTGCCAGGAGCAACGGCAACAAGCTGCACCGCTCGTTCAAAGGCGGCCGCGGTTTCGCCGGCACCCTCTCGAAACTGGACATCGAAGAACTGACCCTTGATCCCAGGGTTGCTTCCATCTCCCCGGACCGCAAGGTTTTCGGCAGCATGGATATCGCCGTCGAAGCGACCGGCGCCGGCCGCATTCAGCAAAACCTGGGTCTCACCGGCAGCGGCGTGACCATCGCCCTGCTCGACTCGGGCCTGACTCCAGGCGCAGCGGTGACCGGGAACCGGATTATCGCGTCCGAGGACTTCACAGGCAGCAACGCCGCCTCACACGACGGCTTCGGTCACGGCACCCACGTGGCCGGCATCATCGGCGGCTCGGGAAAAAACGGCGCGGTGGCCGGCGTGGCCCCGGGCGTCCGGTTCGTGAACCTCAAGGTGCTGGACGATGAAGGCGCCGGATATGCCAGCAACGTCATCGCCGCCCTGGACTACTTGATCGAGAACCGCAGGGAACTGGATGTCCGCGTCGTGAATTTGTCCCTGGGCCACCCTGTGATGGAGTCGTACCGCACCGATCCTCTGACCCAGGCGGTGGAACGGGCCTGGGCAGCCGGCCTGACCGTCATCGCCTCCGCCGGCAACCATGGCCGGGAAGGGTACATGACCATCAACTCACCCGGGAACGATCCGTATGTTCTGACCGTCGGAGCGATGAACGACCTGAACACGGAGGTCCGGGCCGACGACATCATCACCACCTTCAGCAGCCGGGGACCGTCCTACGGTGACCACGTTCTGAAACCGGACATGGTCGCTCCCGGCAACCGCATCCTCTCTACCCTGGCCCCTGGAGCCCGTCTGGCCGAACTGCTTCCCGAACGGGTCGAAGGCCAAAGGATCGAACTGTCCGGCAGCAGCATGGCCACCGGTGTGGTCAGCGGCGCCGCCGCGATCCTGCTGGAACGGCAACCATACATGACCAACGATCAGATCAAGGCGACCCTGATGTTCTCCGCCGACAAGATCGGCGATGAAGACCCGTTCACCGTCGGCGCCGGGTACCTGCAGCTCGTGCGCGCCCTGGCCTTCACCGGCCCGAACCCTCCGATGCGTTTCGACAGCTCCTCGCCGATCGTTCAGCGCAACCCGGAAGGCGGCGAGGTCGA
>CALZKF010000008.1 GCA_945787955.1 uncultured Acidobacteriota bacterium
CCCATCTCACGCATATACACAGGTCTTGCCGATGCGTCCTGGTGCTGCGGCGACGGCTCGTCAACGCCCCGACTCCGTGGTGCGGCGGGATCCATGATCTTGCCCTTTTGACTCATCATCGTCACTCCGGAACTCTCCCCTTCAGCCGACTCAGGAGCAAGAACAGGGCCAGAACCGTTAATCATCAACATTTCGACATAAAATTGCCTGAAAAAACAATGAATATTCGATTCTGGGTCCATCCGGACTCCAGGCGCCGGGTCTGGTTTTTGCCGTGCCGGTGTGACGTGGAGGTGTCGATTTGTCGCCTGGCGGCCCTGTCCGTGTATCATCGGCACCTATGGAAAACGGTCCGAAACCGGCCCCTGCCGGTTCGAAATCGATTGTCGCGGACGCTATCGCCGGCTGGGCCAGGGACAAGGTCTCCCTGACGGCTGCTTCGCTGTCCTATTTCACGCTGATCTCGGTTACGCCGCTGCTGATCCTGGTGCTGACAACCGCCGGGATGGTGTACGGGCCCGGGGATGTTGAAAGCCGTGTTTTTTCCGGGATGCGGCTATTCGTCGGAGACCATTTCACCAACCTGTTGCAGAGCTGGATACGGCAGGCGGAGCTGGACCCGACCCGCTGGCTGGCCACCGTGGCGGGAATCGTCATCATTCTCTTCGGGTCGTCCCAGGTGTTCACCATGCTGCAGCGCGCCCTTCGTGAGCTGTGGGGTGCGCCGCTTCCACAGTCGCGCCGGTTTCGTGCGTTGCAGGTGCTGAAAACCCGGGCGTCTTCGTTCGTGATGGTCATCGGAATCGGCGCGTTATGGTTTGCCTCCATTTTCGCCGGCACCGTTCTGGCCGCCTGGGATGCATGGTTGGGGGAAGCGGTTCCCAGGGGGCTGACAGTGGTCCGGGTGTGGCATTCGGTTCTCACGGTTCTTGTATACGGTCTGTTCGCGGCCCTGATCTACCGCTACCTGGCGCCGGTGAGGATCGCCTGGAAGGATGCCTGGACAGGAGCGGCGGTCTTTGCGGTTCTCAGTGCCGTGGGGCAGAAGGTCCTGGGTTGGTATCTGGCGTACACCACCATCAGCACTCTCTACGGGGCAGCCGGATCTCTGGTTGTGATCCTGCTGTGGTTCTATTACTCGTGGCTGGTGTTCCTGCTTGGGGTTGAATTCACTATCGCGTGCCATCGCCATCGTAACCACCGGGCCGAGGCTGTCGCAGGTCCAGCACCCACGCCCGGTCCACCCGCTTCCGGATGATCCGTCCGGCCAGATCCAGCGTCAAAGCGCAGTGTCGCAACACAACGCTGTCGGTGGTTACCACGACGCCTTCATAGTCCTTGAGAACCTTGTCGGGACTTGGGGCCAGTTCTATGTTCCACTGCGGCGCAGCTCCGTAGCGGTCCTGTTCCAGGAGTTCGGCGATGCGGATTTTAAGGCGGCCGCTGTTGGAGACCGGCTGGTCCAGGTAGAAATCGACCCGGGACGGTTTGAGGGCGCCGGCCGCCTGCAGTATCAGCTCCAGGGCCGGGTCGGTTTCCTCGATGGAGCGATAGCTGCCGTGGACCGAGGCCAGGTCACGATAGCGACCGTCCCGCCCGATCAGGATCAGGCCGCCGGAAAGGGCGCTTTCGAGTGTGATCAGCAGGTTGTAACCGTCAATGCCGAGAGGGGAGGAATCGCACTGCGGTGGTTCGGACTCTGAGAGACCGGAGTGCTCCAGTGCCTGGTCGTCACAACCGCAGCGCAGGATCGCCTGACGCTGGCGGGCGTACAGGGCGTAACGGTCTCCGACCAGTTTGAGCGCGGCGCGGGTGGAGTATCTCCGGGTCAGCAGCCAGCTGAACTCCGCCGTTGCCTGCCGCAGAATTCCCAGGTGCTCCTCGGCGAACAACTGCCTGTCCCGGGGGTGGGGCCCCCGGTGCCTGCGCCTGTCCGGTGCCATAATTAAAAGGTGCCTGACCCCTTTTTTTACTTGTAGCGCTCCTTGAATTCGGCCTGGCGTTTCTCGCGGGCTTCCTTCACCGCCGGGTCTTCCTTGTTGATCGACCATTTCCAGCCGTCGGAATTCTGTACCTCTTCCAGGGTGGCTTTCAGGGCTTCGACCTGCTCCTTCGAGTTTTCCCGGCCCTCGTACTTGTGGATGATCTCCTTGATTTCCGGGATGTAGTGGCTGAGCCAGTTCTTGGCCAGGTCGTAGGTCCCGTGCCAGTGGGTGTAATCAGGCGCCATCATGGAGGCGGCGTGCCGGGCGCGGCGGCCTTCGTGATGCCACAGTTCGAACCAGGTGAAATCGATGGGATGGTTGAATTTGGCGTAGGTCGGATCGGTCTTGAGCACATCGGTTGCGGCTGCGTACAGCTTGAGGCCCGGCTTGGCGTACTTGTCCTCGTACAGGTCGATCAGCGCTTCGTACTGGATAAAGAAGTTGTCCACGAAGGTCTGCTGGTGGCAGGACAGGCAGACGTCGATCATTTTCTCCCGCCGGGTGTCTGCGGTGATCGATGCCGAGCTCAGGTTCCATTTCCTGTCGGTCTCGTGGGAGAGCTTGGAGATCGGCGGCCGGTTGTTCCACTTGATCCTCAGGCCGATGTTGTGGGAGATCGCCTGGGTCTTGGTGGCCGACATGTGGCAGGTGGCGCAGGTCGGAGCGGCGGTGTAATCCTCGCCGACGATCCACTTGGACGAATCCAGGTTCATTTTGTCCTGGCTGGCGTTGTAGGCGATGCCGTGCTTCGACTCCTGGTAGACCTCGTACTGCGGGTGGTCCGGTCCCAGGTGGCATTTGCCGCAGTTCTCAGGCCGGCGGGCCAGGGCTACGGAGAAGCTGTGCCGCGAATGGCAGGCGGTGCAGGACCCTTCGGAGCCGTCCGGGTTCACCCGGCCGATACCGGTGTTCGGCCAGGTCGCCGCGTCCAGCTTGCCGGTTTCCGGATCGACCCGGATCTCGCTGCCGTGGCACTGCCAGCAGCCGTTCACGGCTGCAGCCGAAATCCCGGCGGGGAACATCGGCGTCACCATGCCGTTGTTTCCTTCGACCACTTCCGCCAGCATGTTGTCCAGGGAACCCATGATCCGGCCGGCCTTGGAATGGTGGGAGTTCAGGAACTCCTTCGATTCCTGGGCATGGCATCGGGCGCAGTCCAGGGGAGATACGATGGTGGCGATGCCATAATCGTCATGAATGCCGTCTCTCAGGATGTCGATATCCGCCTTGTTGGCGGCGTGGCATTCATAGCAGCCGACGTTGGCGCCGTAGTGCTTGCTGGCGCCCCACTGCTGGTACATCCCGGGATTGGCCTCGGCGTGGCAGCCGACGCATTCCTTGGTCACTTCGGTCAGAGCCTCGGGCAGCCCCGATTCGGCCCCGGCGGCGAGGGTTGACAGTGCGATCGCTGCAACTATCGTCAACGTCTTAATAATCCTGATCATGGTTGTGTCTCCCTCAGCACCCGGTAGGGGAAATGAAGCCTCACGCGAATAATGGAGTCAATAGATCATCATGGACCTCAGGACTCGATAATTCTTAAGAATGTCGGCTTTCCCTACTATGACCATAGAGATGCTTTGTGGTGGCTGTGGAAAATCGTGAGACAATGAGATGGAAAAGAAAGCAAGGAAAGGGGATGCAGCATGAAGCATTCGTTTCCGCTCTGCTTCGGTCTTGCCGCTGCCATGGTTCTATTGGGCGGCTGTTCGTTCAGGGTCCAGGTTCAGGGCTATCGCAGCCCTGAAGCGACCGCTCCCATGAACCCGGGAATGTCGGTTCATCTCCAGGCGGAGGTCGATACCTATGCCGGGTCCTGCCCGGTGGCGGGAGATGAGTTGACCCGGATGATCACCGAGTTGCTGACTGAACGGGGCTACGAATTCGCACCGAAGGAATCGGCCGATCTCATCATGGTCTACAGCTACGACCATGTCGGATACAAGGGCCGCGTCCGGTTTGAGCCCCAGACCGGCCCAACAGGCGGTATGAAGACGGTGGGCAAAGGTGGGCCGTACAAGCACAGTCTCTGGTTGCGGGCCATCGACGCCGGGAAGTTCATGGAAAGCGGTGAGGAGCAGGTGGTCTGGGCCGGGTCCGCCTCCCTTGAGGCCGCCCCTACCGGTAGCGCCCGGTTTGTAGCGATGCTACTGGTGGCGGCGTTCGAGGACTTCCCGGGGAACAAGGATGAGATAGTGACCCGGAAGATGTACCTGTCCGATTCCCGGATAGTCGCCCTGGGATACTGAGGCCAGGTAGACCGCCTAAAAAACAGCGGTCGTCTGCAGTACCGGCAGGCGGTGGAGTATGGAGTGCACCGCCGATACCGAAGCGTCCTCCGACATGCGAGCCAGATTCAGAACCAGGTCGTAGCCGAGGGGATCATCCACGTCCCGATCGAAAATTTTGTGTATGAACTCGGCGGTGCTGCGGTCCGATTCCAAGACCTCCCGCTCCGCTTCCTTACGGCCGCAACCTGTTCGCCGGGCCACCGCTTCGATGCGATGGTCCAGCGGGGCGACGGTGCGGAGTCGCACGCCGGCATTGTCGGCCAACAGCCAGTTGGCGCCCCGGCCCAGCAGGACGGCATTTCCGCGACGGCCCAGGGTCATGATGACCTGGCTCATTTCCTTTATGAACGCGACCTGGTTGATTGACTCCGGTACGATGAGGTGGTTGACGAATTCCTCCAGGCGGCCCAGAACGTGCTCATCCATGCCGTCCAGAACCCGCATCCGGGTATGGGCGTTTGCGGCAATCGCCTGCAGGATCTCCCTGTTGAACAGCTGCCAGCCCAACTCCACGGAAAGTCTGGTGGCTAAAGCCGTCCCGCCGGAGCCGTACTGCCTTGAGACGGTTATGAACGGCCCTTCCGGGGCGGCCAACGCCGGGTCCGCCTTCCCTTTTTCGTGGCTGATCCGTTTCCGGACCTCCCGCAGCTTCATATGGCGGTCTACAAGGGAGTCCAGGTGGGATAGGTCGAATGATCTGGCCATGGTTTACCCTCCACCCTATTGTACAGGGCGCCCGGCCGGAAGAACCCGGCTACCGGACCTACAGGGAAGGTATAAAAGGGTCAGGTTTTAACTGTTCAACGGCCCCGATTGATGAGCAGACCAAGCAGCAGGCCAACGCCGGCGGCGATCCCTACCGCTGCCCAGGGGTGATCCTTGATCTGGTCTTCGGTCTGATCGACACCTCGCCTGATATGCTTTCCGGTGTCGCCGGCCTTTTCGCCCAGGTCATGGAGCAGATGATTCAGCTTGTCCCTGGCTTCTCTTGCCTTGCGGCGGAAGGCAGCTTCCGATTCGGTGGCTTCGGTGGCAGTTGCAGTATTTTCGTCGCTCATGTCCTGATCTCCGGGAAGTTGCATGTAAGGACCATAATACCCGAAATCAAGCCGGGTCGGTGGCGCTTTCCGTGGCCCCTGCGCCGGTCAAGCGGAGGACCTCCTGTCGGACCTCGTGGGTGAAGGCTAGGGTTTCCTTCCGGCTCGGTTTCGGACCCGGATTCGGGTACCGCATCGGCTTTCCGACCCTGAGGGTGATCGTTCCGCTCTTGGGGTACCGGACTCCTTTCGGCAGGCTTTCCCGGGCTCCCAGGATCGCCATCGGGTATACCGGAACATCCAGGGCGGCGGCGAACCACCCGATCCCGGATCGGAAACGCTGCAACGTGCCGTCTTTGGAAATACCGCCTTCGGGGAAAATGCAGATCGCCCGTTGCTTGTCCAGGACCGCGCGAACCGCCGCCAGGGTCGCCTCCGGTTCGTTGGGAACCACCGGCACCGTCCCGTTGGCCCGGAAGAACAGGTTCCAGAATGTTGTCCTCTCGTGCCATGCCTGGTTCATTAGGTGGTGGATCGGGAGGCGCGGAAAGAACCAGATCAAATACCACGGGTCCAGGTATGAGACGTGGTTCTGAGCCATGATCAGCGGCCCCCTGTCGGGAACCGGTTCCTCAGCCTCCAGCCTGAACTTCCATTTCAGACCGAAAAGGCGATGGTTCCTGGCGGTCAGGCGGTTCAGCCACATGATTCGATCCTATGACGCCTGGAGCGATAAATCATCCAAATGGCCGCTACAGCGGACATACCTAGGCCGACCCACTGGGAAGTCGTGATACCGGCCGCCTCGCCTCGGGGATCTCCGCGCAGGAATTCGTTCCCAAATCGAAACAGTCCGGCAATCAGGAAAAACATGGCGGAAACTTCTCCGTCGAATCGTTTCCGGCGGTGTAGTTGCAACAGGTATACAAACAGCAGCAACGCAGCGGTGAACTGGACGATCTGAGTCGGGTGGAGGGGGATGCCCAAAGGTGTGCCGTTCAGTTTTTCCGCCAGCGGATGTGTGAAGGTGATACCCCACCTCAGGTCGGTCGGCTTGCCGTAGCAGCAACCGGCGGCGAGGCAGCCAAGCCTTCCGATGGACATGCCGAGGGCGGCGCCGGTGAGTACGCCGTCCAGCATCCGGGACGGCTTGAGGTTGTAATGCCGTACGACCCAGATGCAATACAGAGAGCCGACGACAACACCTCCCAAAACGACCCGACCTGCAACCAGGAACTGCTTCATGCCGATGGCGCCCGATATGAACCGGTCCCATTCCACGATGATGAACAGCAGCCTTGCGCCTGCCTCGCCGGCGATAGCGATACCGAAACCGAGTTCGTACATCTTTCCGAACGGCATCGCCTCGGTTCGAGTCAACCGTGCGAGAACGGCGATGCTTACGAGAAACGAGGTCAGGTACAACAACCCGTAAGTCGGGAAGGCGAAATCACCCAGCGTGAACAGGACAGGAAACACTCGAACTCCTCTATTATGGATGAATGTGTATACGACAGAAAACGGCCCGCAGCAAGTCTGCCTCCGGTATCAGGCGCCGTGGCTGGTTTCTATTTCAATCCCGACGGAGCGGAGGAAGCCCGTAGGCAGAATGCCGCCGTCAGGATCGCGTTGCGATTCTTTTCCTTGGCCCGGGTAAACGCCTGGGAGCGGTAGGACTGGGTGACGTAATCCAGCCGATATTCCATGGCGGAGAGGGCAGCGGCGAACCGGCAGGGCCGGCGCCGACGATGACAACGTCATGGCGTTTCGGATCAGGCCGATCATACCAGCGTAATCGCCTCCAGGGGGCAGACCTCCCGGCACGCTCCATGACCGATGCAATTCGTCGGCTGGATCAGTGCGGCCTGGCCGTCGATCAACCCCAGGACATCCCCTTCAGGGCAGGCCTCCACGCAGGTGCCGCACCCGCCGCACAGATCCTTGTCGATGACCGGATGGAGAGAGGGCGGCTCGACCATACCGGTCCTGGTGGACTCTTCCAGCACCTGGCGGCTCTGTTCTTCCTTTTTGACGGCTTTGCTGTAGTAGTACACGCATAACAGTACCGTCGGGATCAGGATGGTGGCTGCAGTGATCATCGATTCTCCGTCGTCGACTCCAGGAGAGGATAGAACCGGGGTGTATTTTGTGCCAGCCGAACAACTTGATTCACCAAAACAGAGTTGCAAAATGGATAGAATCCAGATCTAGGTCGTCTCCCTCGGCGTTACCTGGTTGTACTGCATCATGAAGACGGTTTCTGATCAGGCCGGCGATAGTGGATAGTGTCGATCCATAATGAGTTGAATCCCGCTTGCCTTGGGTCTCCCTTTGAGGCGTTAATGGAATGTTAGCCAAGGTGGGAGGGTTCATTGTGTCGATCAGACTGTTCGTTGGATTGTTGCTGCCTGTCGTTGTTCTAGCGACATCGCTTCAGGTCACCGCAGCCGCCACGATAGAGGGCAGCGAGCAGTGCGGACGGTGCCATACGACCATTTATCAGTCCTGGAAGAACTCGGTCCACGCAAACGCCCTGGATAACGACAATTTCCTGGCGGCGTACCGGGCCACAGAGGAAACCGGTGACACCGCCCGTGCCAAACTTTGCCTGCAGTGTCATGCACCGGTCACCAGGCTGAACGGGGACAGCGAACTGCTGTACCACCGGACCTGGGAAGGGGTGAACTGCGATATCTGCCACAGCGTGGCCGCCGTGAAGCAGACCAAGACCGGGTTCGAACCGGTCCTGAAGCCTGGTGAGGTGAAGTACGGCCCGTTCGAAGATGCGGTTGCCGGCGCCCACAAGGTCCAGGGCACCGCGATCCACACCCAATCGGAAATGTGCGCCTGGTGCCACCAGTACACCAACCCGGAGGGTACGGCGATACTGGCGACCTGGTCCGAGTGGAAGAAGAGCAAGGCGGCGGAGAAAGGCTTGACCTGCCAGAGTTGCCACATGGCAGAGGCCTCCGCCAACGCCACCGACCCGAGGCTGGACCGGGACCCGGCAGCCCGGATCAACCTGCATTCCACCCCTGGCGCCCACTCCATGGAACAGCTGCACAAGGCCCTTTCGGTATCGCTGCGGCCGAAGCGTGATGGAGACAACCTGGACGTGGTGGTCGTGATCACCAACAAGGGTGCCGGTCATGCCGTTCCCACCGGCATGCCGGGCCGCCGCGTGGTTATGACAACCGAATTGCGGGTGGTCGGCGGCGAGACCTACAAGGCGACCCGGGTGTTCGGGAAAAGCCTCAATACAGCCGCCGGAGAGCTGATTACCCGGGCCAGGGACTACTTCGTACCGGGAGTGCGTTTGGGTTCGGATACGACGATCCAGCCCGACGAGCAGCGCAAGGAGCTGTTCCACTACAAGGTTCCTGCACGTTCCACGGCGATTCTTACCGTGAAGATGTTTTACGAGTACAG
The DNA here is from genome assembly GCA_945787955.1 of uncultured Acidobacteriota bacterium. Taxonomy (GTDB): domain Bacteria; phylum Acidobacteriota; class Polarisedimenticolia; order Polarisedimenticolales; family Polarisedimenticolaceae; genus Polarisedimenticola. The sequence goes on from CALZKF010000008.1 coordinate 8,743, forward strand.
CTATTCCGAGGCGGTAGGGGGGCAGGACCGGATCAATTTCCTGTCCGAAACCAGGACCATCCAACCGACCCGCTGAAGATCCGGATCGGGTGACTCAGCTGCGGCCGATCGCCTCGGTGACATGCTGAATCCTGTCAACGTTCACCAGAACCGCACGACCGTTGCAGTACAGCGCAAGGAAGGGGCAACGGCTCATGTTCAGGTAGTCCAGCGCCCGCCGATGGGCGTCCGGTAGACGAGCGAAGAACGTACCGCTCACACTCCTCCGTTCGGAGAAGGTGATTGTCACTCCGATCTCCCTGGCGTCGGGCTTGTCCAGGTATTCGATCTCGTATCGCCCGTTTTCGATCTCAAGCATGGTGATGGCCGACTTGCTGAGAAGGAGGTGCCGGCCGGCTGTCGCCACCGGTATAAACTTTTCAGACATGTTGTTCAGCCGGTCCAGCAGCCTCCCCGGATCTCCGCTGGCACGCTCCACGCTTGTGTACAGTTCGCCGTCGATGATGTTTTCATCCGCCAGCCTGATGCGGGCTTTGACACGTCTGCGGGCCACCCAGAATTGCTTCTTTTTCCCGGGGGCGCTCACGGTCCTGTCCGTTGCAGCAGGTGTCCGCCCATGTGGACCCGTATCCTGGAATGAACTCATCCTTGCTCCCTGTCCCGATGAATCGATTTATCGCCTGATTTAAGAATACTTATATTAGTAGAAAGGTCAAATTCAAAAGTGTAATATAATTAAAATTAACTAATTTTCCGGCGAACTAAACCGCCCCGACAGACTGTAGCTAGGTTTCACCCAGCCGCTCCTTTCGTCTAGCCACCGGCAGTACAATCGTTCCCTTCGGAGGTAATCATGAATCAGTCGCTCATCCCATGATGAATGCGCGCCGTCTGGTCATTGCGCTGGGGATCCTGACCATCCTGGCCATCGCGCTTTCGTTCTGGACCTTCCGTGAAGCCCGGCTGCAGAAAAGAGAGATGGAGCGGACCATGCAGGCCGAGGTTTCAGTAGTGGCCAGGTCCCTGGTTCCGGCGTTGGCCGCAGCCTCGTCATCGGCGAGGGAGCTGAAGGAACTGGTCGGCTGGAAGCTGATGGACAACGCACGGCTGCTGGGGCGGCTTGAGAAAGGGGCGGCGATGCCCGGCCGATGGCTGGGTCGGATCTGTGAGGAGAACGGGCTGGACGCCCTCGCCATTCTGGATGACCGCTGCAGGATCGTGGAACAGAGCGGTGATCTGGGAAGGCTCGATCTGACCCAGCCGGTGCTGCAGGAAGTCTGCTCCGGAAAGGTCCAGGAGTTCGTGTTCGACTGGCCCGAGGAGGGGGGGCACGGCCTGGTGGCGGTGGCGGTGGCGACCTCCGGCGGCGGTGGCGTGGTGGTCGGTACCGAGGCTTCGGTGGCGTTTGCATTCGCCGGACGCCTGGGCGTATCGAACCTCCTGCAGGCCACCGCCGGGACCGGCAACGTGCTGTACCTGAGTTTCCAGGAGCGCTCCGGCGGAAGCATGACGGAAGCATCCTGGGACGGCGGCCCGGTACCGCTTCAAGCCGTGGCGCAGTTGCGGGGTCGCTCGGTGTTCGAGGTCGCGGTGCCGGTGGAAGGTCCGGCCGGGACCAGCGGCGTCCTCCGGGTCGGTCTGGACGAGGCGCCTCTGGCCAGAGCCACTTCCAGCGCGGCGCGGCGCACCGCCCTTGTGAGCCTGGCCATGACGGCGCTGGTCTTGGCCAGTTCCGCCCTGGCCCTGGTAATCCGGGCCAGGTCGGCCGAACGGGTGGAGAATCTCCAGCACCTCAGCGACCTTGAGAAGCAGCGCAGCCGGTCCGAACGGCTGTCTTCCGCAGGTGAACTGTCCGCCGGTGTAGCTCACGAGATCCGGAATCCCCTCAATGCCATCTCCATTGCCGCACAGCGCATCCGGCGGCAGAAAAGCGAAGAAGATGTCTGCTACCGGTTCGCCGATACGATCCTGTCGGAGGTCGTCCATATGGAGGAGATCCTGAAAGGGTTCCTGGACCTGGCCAAGCCGACACGGGGGGAAAAGGAAACGGTGGACATGGTCGTCCTGGCCGGTGAAGTCGTGCGTTTGCTGGAAGCGGAAGGCGCCGAACAGGGGATCGGCCTGCTGCTGGAGCATTCAGAACAGGTTATTGCGGTTCACGGTGACCGGGCCTGCCTCCGCCGATCCATCGTGAACCTGATCCGGAACGCGATCCAGGTGTCGCCGCGGGACAGTACGGTCGAAATCGCTCTCGCGTCTTTCGGCGAGAAGGTGCGCATTACAGTAAGCGACCGGGGGCACGGCATGGAGGGAGACGTGCGCGAGCGGGCATTCGACCCGTTCTTCACGACCCGGGCCGAAGGTTCCGGGTTGGGACTGCCGCTGGTCCGCAGGGTTTCCGAGGAGCACGGTGGCTGGGCCCAGCTCCTGGACCGTGAAGGAGGCGGCGTTAACGCAATGATGGAAATATCACGGGGAAAGGCATGAGTCTGGATCTCCGGCTTCTTGTGGTGGACGACGAGGAAAAACAACGAGCCCTCCTGGCAGGGTTCTTCCAGGAACTGGGAGCGGAAGTCCACCAGGCCGCAGGAGGCCGGGAGGCGCTGGCAATGATCCGATCCACCCTGGTGGACGTGGTGGTGACCGATTACCGCATGCCCGGGATGACCGGCCGTGAACTGTTGAGAGAGGTCAAGGCGCTGAACCCGGAGATCCAGGTGGTGATCGTCACCGCCTACGGCGCCGTCGAAGATGCGGTCGGCTGTCTAAAGGACGGCGCCGCCGATTACCTGTCCAAGCCGCTGGATCTGGATGAGATGGAGCATGTGCTGCAGCGGCTGGAGGAGCGACGCCACCTGGTCCGGGAAAATCTCGAGCTGAAACATCGCCTGGGATCGTTTGAGTCCGTGCCCGGGATCGTCACCTGCGGTGGCGCCATGACGGACGTGCTTTCGACGGTGTCCCGGGTGGCCGCCTCCCCGGTATCGGTCCTGCTGCTGGGGGAGAGCGGCACCGGCAAGGAATTGATCGCACGAGCGATCCATCAAGCCGGCAGCCGACGGGGCGGTCCGTTCGTGGCGGTGAACGGCAGCGCCCTCTCGCCGACCCTGCTGGAGAGCGAACTGTTCGGCCACGAAAAAGGTGCTTTCACCGGCGCAGACCGGATGCGGATCGGCAGGCTTGAGGCGGCGACCGGAGGGACCCTCTTCCTGGATGAGATCGGCGACCTGCCGCCGGAGGTTCAGGTCAAGCTGCTCCGGGTCCTCCAGGAAAGGACCATTGAAAGGGTCGGATCCACCCTGTCGATCCCGGTGGACGTGCGGGTGATCTCCGCCACCCACCGGGACTTGCTGGCGGAGGTTCGCGAGGAGCGTTTTCGGGAGGACCTCTATTACCGTCTTGCCGTGGTGGCTATCGAGATTCCGCCCTTGCGCCGTCGCCGGGGAGACATCCCGCTGCTGGTGGAGCATTTCGCCACCCGGTACGACGGCGGCGGCGCGGCCAAGCCGTTCTCCAGTGAGGCGATGGACCTCTTGATGAGATATGACTATCCCGGCAACGTCCGGGAACTGGAGAACATCGTCCAGCGCGCTCTGGTGCTGGCCCGATCCGACTCGGTAACACGTCACGATCTGCCACCGGCGGTACAGGAACGGTTTTCGGAGCAGGCCGGCCCGGCCGCCGATGCTCTTTCACTCCCGGCCCGGGTAGGAGCGCTCGAGAAAGAGATGATCGAGAACGCCCTGGAGGCTGAGGACGGCAACCAGTCCAGGGCCGCCGGCCGATTGGGGATCTCCGAGCGGGCCCTGCGCTACAAACTTTCAAAGCTCCGCCGCTAGTTTCGGGGACAGGCACCTTAACCCGGGTTTTGGTGCCTGTCCCCGAAACCGATACGGCAGCTTTTGTCGAGGCCGGCAGCCGGTTCGACGTAATTGTCGAATTCCGATACGGACCTTCCCAAGTTTACTTGTAAAGAAAGAACTTCTTGATCGTCAGGCAGGCATGGATGTTGCTTTTCCTTGAAGGGTGCAAGGGAGATGCGTTCATGCTCCGGAGATCACATCCAGTCCCCCCCATCATTGGTCTGTCTCCGGACCGGCAAGTTCCGCCTCTGGTGCTACCAGCACGATCGATTCAACATGCAGTGCAGCACGGACACTGCGGTTCGTCACCGGTGAGCCCTTGCACAATCGAACGCATCTCCCTGTTTTTATCTCCTGTCCGCCTGCTTGATTCCCGATAGGCACCATGACCCTCCGGATCTGTGTTCTCCTGTTGGTGACATCATCGGGAGTCCAGGTGAATCCTGCGAGTCCCGACCTCGACCCCCGGAATAAAGGCCAGGCCCATGCTTTTCTGATTGTCACCGGCTCCGTGGCAGGCCTCGGTCATGTCGCAGGCGAAGGCGGCCTGGATCTGGTAACAGCCACGATCCGGACCAGTAACGGGACAGTTTCGGTCGGCCTCGCTCCGGCGTCGGTCTTCCGGCAGTCCGGCTTCATGCTTCGGGAAGGGGATCGGGTGGCGATGCGGCTGTTCCGGATCCCGGCAGCAGAGCCGCCTCGGGCGCAGATGATCCACAACCGCACCACGGAGAAGTCCATCAGAATGCGAAGCATCCGTGGTGAGCCGCTCTGGGACGGTGAAGGGCGCTGGCACGGTGGTTTCTGCGTCCACGGCATGGATGACGAAAACGCCTCCCGGCGTTGACCTCCCTTTCCTGGTGTAGCATGTGCGCTTGACGCTGCCTGGAGGCGTGGAGTCTCTTGTGCCGGAAAACTGCAACAACCGACCGCTTCCCTCCCGCCTGGAATGGCGACTTGCCGAAGGGAAGGTGGAGGCCGTTCCCGAACCGTGTGCTCCGGGAGGCTCGTGGATCGCCCTGGATTTCGAAACCGCCAACGAACAGCGCGCCAGCGCCTGCGCCGTCGGTATAGCCCGGGTGTCTGCCGGCCGTGTAGTGGACCGCCGGTCCTGGCTTGTTCGGCCGGCGGAGTTGAGGTTCAGCGGCATCAATGTCTCGATTCACGGCATTACCGAGGATGACGTCCGCGGTGCGCCTACCTTCGACCGGCTGTGGCCGGAACTAAAACCTATCCTGTCCCAGGGGACGGTCATCGCCCACAACGCCGGGTTCGACATGAGCGTCCTGCGCCACACGCTGAACCTCTACCGCATCCCGTTTCCTCCTATCCGGTACCTCTGCACCGTCACCCTGTCCCGATTGACCTGGCCCCGGCTGTCCAACCACAAGCTGAACACGGTGGCGGACCACCTGGGGTTGAGCCTGAAACACCACGACGCCGAAGACGATGCCGTGGCCTGCGCCGGTATTTCCCTGCATTGCTGCCGGCGGACCGGCGCCATGGATGTGGATGAGCTGGCGGACCAGCTCGGCATCCGCCACGGCCGCCTGCACCGCCATGGCTACACACCCCCCCGTCGAACCCGACCCAGCCCCTGACCCACGACCCGGCTCAAGCCGGGGCGTTGCTCATCGCCGTGGCGACCGCCGTCCTGGGGCTGAATTAGGTTAAAATAAAGGCACAATTTCGATCATTTCTGGTTCGGCGTGAAGGTTCGGCGTACTTTTGTATAATTCGGTGCCACATGAATAAAGTAGAACTGCCCGATCTAAGCGTTTTGAGGCGGTGTTGGCCGGAGTATGCCGCCGCCGGGGAGACCCATGTCGTCTCGGTTGGAGGGGTACGGATCGGCGGCCCCGAGACGACGATCATTGCCGGCCCGTGCACCGTGGAATCCCGTGAGCAGACCCTGAACATCGCCCGGGAAGTCCGCAAGCTCGGCATCAGGCTGATGCGGGGCGGCGCCTTCAAGCCACGGACCAGTCCCCATTCGTTCCAGGGTCTTGGAACCGAGGGCCTGGAGATACTTGCCGAAGCGCGCCGGGAGACCGGTCTGGGTATTGTGACCGAGGTGCTGGATCCCAGAAGGGTCGAGGAAGTCGCCTCATACGCCGACATGCTCCAGGTCGGGTCCCGGTCGATGCAGAATTTCCCGCTGTTGACCGAAGTCGGCAAGACCCGCATGCCGGTTCTCCTGAAGCGGGGCTGGAGCGCCACCCTGATGGAGTGGTTGTGTGCCGCCGAATACATCGCCCGGGAGGGCAATCGCAACATCGTGCTGTGCGAGCGGGGCGTACGGACCTCCAGCCAGTTAAGCCATGCCCAGTGCGTACTGGACCTGAATGTCATCCAGCCGCTGCGGCAGGCCACGCCGTTGCCGGTCATCGTCGATCCATCCCACGCAACCGGCGACTGGACTCTGGTGGAGTCGGTAAGCCGGGCGGCACTGGCCACCGGGGTCCATGGCCTGCTCATCGAGGTCGTGGAGGACGGTGTGGACCGGCAGAGTCTGAGATGCGACGGCGACCAGGGCATCACACCGGACATCCTGGCCGGTATCGTAGCCGCAGCCGGAGGCAGCGCCGTCGCGGCCGCCTCCCGCAGGACGTCATGACCGCAGTCCGCTTCGCCATCCTGATACTGCTCATCTGCCTAACGCCAGGTTGCGGTGGCTCCGATCCGGTGGAAACGCCTGCTCCGCCTCCCGAAGTCGAACTGACCTCCGATCTGTTCCTGGTGGAAGGCGACGGCGAGCCGACCCCGCCGGAGGATTCGCTCAGAATGCGGATCCTGGCGGTGGTCGAGAGCGGCAGGTCAGCCGCCGAGCTTCCGGCCGTGACGGTGGATTACCCGTTCGACGGCACCGTCTACCCCCGCGACATGGTTTCGCCTACCCTGCGTTGGCACGACGAGGCCGCAACCACACAGCGCTGGGTTGTTGACGTAGAATTCGAGGGCGGATCCGCCCACCTGTACGTTCTTGTCAAAGGCGGCCCGCCGCCGCCGGCCACCGTCGACCCCCGCGCCCTGGGCGCGGCCAATGAGTTGTACCAGCCGACCGAATACCAGGCGTCGGCGGAAACCTGGAAGCCGTCGGAGCAGGTCTGGAGAAAGATACGCCGCAACAGTCTGGGGCGGGAAGCCCGGCTGACCCTGTACGGGTTCGCCTCCGCCGACCAGGCGCTGTCCCGTGGATCTTTCACCTTGACCACCTCCATGGACCCGGTGGGCGCGCCGATCTTCTACCGTGATGTGCCGTTGATGCCGTCCAAAACCACTGAGGGCGTCATCAAACCGCTGGACCCGGGCGCGGTGCCGCTCATCGCCTGGAGGATGAAGTCGGTGGGCCGGGAAGACAGCCGCGTTCTGCTGGAGGACATGCCGACCTGCGCCAACTGCCACAGCTTCTCCGACGACGGCAAAACACTCGGCATGGATATTGACGGTCCAAACGGGGACAAGGGAGCCTACGGCATCGCCGCGGTGGAAAAGACCATGACCATCGAGGCTTCCGACGTCATCTCCTGGAACCGTTTCAAGGAGCGGCCGGCGGGGCACAACACATTCGGTTTCCTGTCCCGCATGAGCCCTGACGGCCGGTATACGGTCACCACCGTCAACGAGGCGCTGTACGTCCGCAATTTCCAGAATTACAAGTTCAGCCAGGTGTTCTTCCCCACACGGGGGATTCTGGCCTGGCACGACAGGGAGACCGGGGAAATCAAGGCGTTGCCCGGAGCCGACGATCCGAAATTCGTGCACTGCGACGCGGTCTGGACCCCGGACGGGAAAGAGATCATTTTCGCCCGGGCAGAAGCCGGGGATCCGTATACCCGGGGCAAGCCGCTGGCAAGTTACGCCGGCGACCCCAACGAACGGCAGATGAAGTACGACCTGTACCGCATGCCGTTCAACGACGGGAAAGGCGGCCGGGCGGAACCGATCCGCGGGGCATCCGCCAACGGTATGAGCAACACCTTCCCCAAGGTGTCGCCGGACGGCCGCTGGATCGTCTACACCCAGTGCGCCAACGGACAGCTCATGCGGCCTGACGGCAAACTCAGGATCGTTGCCCTGGAAGGCGGGGAGTCCCGGGAACTGGCCTGCAACCTGGCGCTGATGAACTCGTGGCACAGCTTTTCGCCCAATGGCAGGTGGCTGGTGTGGTCTTCCAAGACGTTCACGCCGTACACCCAGATGTTCCTGACCCACCTGGACAACGAAGGCAATGCCAGTCCGGCGGTGCTGATCGAGAACACCACCGCCTCCAACCGGGCCGTCAACATCCCGGAGTTCGTCAATACGTCCTATGACGAATTTTTGAAGATCGACGTTCCGGCAGTGGACCACTGGCGCCACTTCGCCCGGGGCGCCGACCTGGCCGACGCGGGCAACCACCAGGCGGCGGTGGCCGAGTACCGTCTGTCCCTCGAGGGCAAGCAGCACGACTGGCGCAGCAACGACTGGCAGACCCACGCCAACATGAGCAAATCGCTCATGGAACTGGGTGATGGCGATGGGGCGCTGGAGCATATTCGCGAATCCCTGCGATTACACCCGAACAACGTGGAAATGCACACCAACTACGGCTACCTCCTGCTTCAGAAAGGAGTTCCGGAGGAGGCCCTGGCCCACCTGGACGCGGCGGTGAAGATCGCTCCGTACGAGGCCCGGCCGTGGTTCAACCGGGCCACCATGCGGATGAACATCGGCAACCACCAGGGCGCCTTGTCCGACTACGACCAGGCGATCAAGCTCGATCCGGAAATGACCGACGCCTTCAACGGCAGGGGCATGGTCCGGAAGGAAACCGGCAACATTCCTGGCGCCTTGTCCGATTTCGATGCGGCTATCCGGCTGGATCCTTCCATCCCCACCGGATGGTACTTCCGGGCGCTGATCCGCAAGGACGCCGGCGATCTGGAAGGGGCCCGGGCCGATCTGCAGCAGGCTCTGAAAGTCATGCCGCCGGAAGACGGCAATGTGCGGCGTGTCAAGGGGCTGCTGATCCAGATCCAGTCGGAACTGGAAGGCTGATTTGTTCTTGCCACTAAAGTATATTTAGCGTATTCAAAGGGTTCCGTACTGTAGCCCCCCCTTTTTTAACCCACAGAGGAGATCCCGGGATGCGGAAACTCGTACTCGTACTTGCTGTTCTGGCCCTGACGGCCACCGCCGTCCTGGCCCAGGCCGGACCGTTCGTGGACCTGGACAGGGTGCGCGCCATCGACCCGACCCAAGGCGCCGACACGGCCGTCGACTACAGTTCCATGACCCTGCTCGGTCCCTGGGACGATCGCAACTACCGGCTGACCCGCGAGGACATGGCGGTCCTGTCTCCAGGCGAGATGGACCTCAAGGACACTGTTCCGCTGTTCTTCCGGATAGAGATGCGTCGCGCCCGGCCGGACTTCCGCACCAGCGGCGAAGCCCAGTACCCACGCTCCGCCCTCCAGATTTTCCGCCAGATGTTCGGCGGCTACCTGGTGGACGGCAAGCTGTACCGCAAGGCGACCCGGATCGGTCAGAGGTATTACGTGGAGATGGACGCCGGCATGGATCAGGCGGCGTTCACCGCAGGGGCGGATTTCGTATCAGGCGAGGTCCGGATCACCAATCCGACCGGCGCCGCCGAATCAGCCATCAAGATCAGCCCGGCGAACACCAACCGGGTCGTGGCCGGCTCCAACGGCCCAGGCGGCGGCCAGAAGATGCACTACTCCGCCGACGGTGGCGACAGCTGGACGGAAGTCCCCCTGCCCCTGGGCGGTACCTGCTGTGATCCGGCTGTGGACTGGTCCTCCAACGGCCAGTACGCCTACGCCGCCGCTCTCGGATCCTGCGGGTTCGGCGGGTGCCAGGTCTGGTTCTACCGCTCGGACAACAACGGAATGAGCTGGAACGGTCTGGAAAATCTGACCCCCGGCGACCCTCGCCGCGAAGTCTCCACCGGTGGTTCCGACAAGGAGTACCTCCACGTCGACCAGTACCCCGGCTCGCCTTATACCGACCGCATCTACATGACCTGGCACAACAACAACGTTATGCGTTTCGCCTGGTCGGGAGATTTCGGCAACACCTGGTCGACCCAGTCGTTCTCCAGCAACAGCTCGGAGCTGGGGATCGGAAGCGACATCACCACCGACAACAACGGCAACGTGTACTACATTTGGCCGGCGTTCAACAGCCGGACCATCCGGGTGAAGAAATCCACCGACGGTGGGGTGACCTTCGGCGCTCCGGTAGTGGTTTCCAATACCCAGGCCAGCTTCATCTTCCCGCTGCCGTCCATCGAGACCCGGGAAGCGTTCGTCTACGTCGCCGCCGATTCCGATCTCTCCGGCGGTCCGAACCACGGCAGCGTGTACGCCGCCTGGACCGACAACAACAACCCGGACTCTGGGACGCCGTCGGCCAACCATGGCGTGATCAAGGTCGCCTACTCCCGGGACGACGGTGCAACCTGGAACGTGACCACCCCTCACGAGACATCCGACGTTCTGGCGGTGGACCGCTGGCACCCGTGGCTTTCCGTCGCCCCGGACGGCGGGGTGCACGTCATGTACTACGACACCCGCCAGGACCCGACCCGCAGGGGAGTCGACGTGTACTACAGCTTCTCCGACGACGGCGCCCAGACCTGGTCCGCGCCGGTGCGGGTGACCACCGCCCTGTCCCCCAACATCGCCGACGGCTTCGAGTTCGGCGACTACAACGGCATGGACATGGTCATGAACGACCTGATCGCCGTTTTCACCGACAACCGCAGCGAAGGGGGCGGTAGCGGCGATTCGGTGGACGTCTACGGCGCCGGGATCACCCCGGGCTCGGTGGCGACCTGCGGCAACGACATCGCCGAGCCCAGCGAGGTCTGTGACGGCACCGACCTGGGGACGGCAACCTGCCAGACCCAGGGCTGCGACCCGGGCGGGGTGCTGGTATGCAACGGCACCTGCGACGGGTTCGTCACCTCCGGTTGTACCAATTGCAGCGTCTGCAACAATGACGGGACCTGTGACGACTTCGAGGACTGCATAACCTGTCCCGGCGATTGCGTCAGCGGCAGCGCTTCAACCGCCGAGTGCGGCAACGGCATCTGCGAAGCCGGTGACGGCGAAGACTGCGTCAGCTGCCCGGACGACTGCAACGGTAAAACCGGCGGCAAGCCGTCCTCAAGATATTGCTGCGGCGACACTACCGACTGCGGCCAGGCGGTCTGCAACGAAGCGGGGAATATCTGCACCAACTCCCCGGCGCCGATCGACAGCTTCTGCTGCGGCGACGGCACCTGCGAAGGCGAAGAAGGCTGTGCCAACTGCGCCGTTGATTGCGCCACTGGCGCCGAGGTTTGCGATAACGGGATCGACGATGACTGCGCCAACGGAACCGATTGTTCCGATACCGTTGCCTGTGATACCGATCCGGCATGCCAGGCGCCACCATGCCTGCCGGCAACAGCGGCCTGCACGTCCAACGCCGACTGTTGTTCCAACCGCTGCAAAGGCAAGGGCGGCAGCAAGACCTGCCAGTAAGCCTTCTTTTTTGATGCGACCTGCAAGCCCGGCGTTTAGGCGCCGGGCTTTTTTATGGGGTCGGAATGCTATAGTACCGCTCATGAACTTTCAGGATCGCACCGCCCTTGTCACCGGCTCGGCCCAGGGTATCGGCCTTGAGATCGCACGGCAGTTTGACACCGCCGGCGCCCGGGTCGTGATCGTCGATCTGTTCCAGGAAGGGGTGGATGCCGCCTGCAAGGAGATCGCAGGTTCCGTCGACGACGAGAGGATTGCAGGGTTCACCTGCGACGTGGCCGACTCCGATTCGGTCTGGGCCCTGTTCCGCTCGGTGAAGGGACATTTCGGGAAACTGGACATCCTGGTGAACAACGCCGGGATCACCCGGGACGGACTGTTCGCCCGGATGACCTTCGAGTCGTGGAAGAAGGTCATCGACGTCAACCTGACCGGCACCTACCTGTGCTGCCGCCAGGGCCTGGCCCTGCTGCGCAAATCACCGGCAGGTCGGATCGTCAACCTGTCCAGCATCTCGGCCAACGGCAACATCGGCCAGGCGAACTATTCCGCCTCCAAGGCCGGCGTCATCGGATTGACCAAGACCCTGGCGCTGGAACTGGCCCATTACAACATGACGGTCAACGCCGTCGCTCCCGGCTTCATCGACACGAAAATGACCCAGGCGGTCTCCGACGAGGCGCGCAAGCACTGGCTGGACAAGGTACCGGCCAAACGGGCAGGCACGCCGCTGGACGTGGCGCGCGCCGTGGCGTTTCTGGCCAGTGACAAGGCGTCCTACATCACCGGCGAGGTGGTGGAGGTCGACGGCGGCCTGCACGTTCCGAAACGGTTCCCGGCCAGGGTCGAACAGGCCTGAATCAGGCTCCTGCCAACGGCGATACCCACAACCTGGTGTAGATTGGTCCGTCCGGTTTCAACTCACTCCGGAACAGTGCGACCTGTGTGATCCGGTCGGTGCCGGGAGGTGAATCCCGCTCCCTGTTCAGTCCCTCGACCTGGTCCGTCAACCCGACAAGGGATCGGGGCGCATTGCGCTTGATCCGTCCCAGGGTGAGGTGGGCTCGGAAGATGCGGTCCTGTCCGGGGATCCCCACCGCCTCGACCCCTTGTTCAGCTGCCGCCGCCAGGCGGATCAAAGGCTGTTCGGGATCGAGGGCGGCTGCGACGATCCGGGGACGGCGGCTCGGGAACAGGCCGATCGCTCCCACGGCGAGATCGAAAGCCGGCGTGCCGCCGACGGCTCGACCGACGGCCCGGTGCAGCGGTTCCACCAGGTCCTCCCGCAGGTTACCCAGGAACCGCAGGGTGACATGCAGGTTCTCAGGACGCACCCAGCGGATCGTGTCCCCCTGGGGGCCGGCTGAAAGCGCACCGATGGCGGACTGAGCGGCCGGGAGATTGTTCTCCCCGAGCTTGAGGGCGATGAACGCCCGGATCAGTTGGCCTGTCCGTTGCCGGCCCACTCGCCGTCCTGCAGGTACTGATGGATCGACGCCGCTGCGGTACGGCCGTGGCCCATGGCCATGATCACTGTGGATGCTCCGACCACGATGTCGCCGCCGGCGAACACCGCGGGGCGGGAGGTCATGAACCGCTCGAAATCCACCACGATGGTGCCCTTGCGTTGGTTGGTGTCGAGGCCCGGGGTCGTTCTGGGGATCAACGGGTTGGCGCCGTTGCCGATGGAGACCACCACCGTATCCACGTCGAACTCTTCGATCGCCCCTTCGATCGGTACCGGGCGGCGGCGGCCGGATGCGTCAGGCTCGCCCAGCTCCATACGCTGCAGCTTCATGCTCTTCACGAACCCGTTGTCGTTGCCGGTGTACTCCACCGGGGAGGTCAGGAGGTGCAGCTTGACCCCCTCTTCCTTGGCGTGATGGATCTCCTCCAGGCGGGCCGGCATCTCCGCTTCGGTGCGGCGGTAGATCAGCCAGACCTCCGGCACCCCCAGCCGGATGGCGGTGCGGGCCGAGTCCATGGCGACGTTGCCGCCGCCGATAACCGCCAGCCGCTTGCTGTCGGCGATCGGAGTGTCGGCCTCGGTGCCGTATTTATACGCGTTCATCAGGTTGGCCCGGGTCAGGTACTCGTTGGCCGAGTACACGTTGTTGAGGTCTTCGCCCGGCAGGTCCATGAACCAGGGCAGGCCGGCGCCGGTGGCGACGAATACGGCGTCGTACCCTTCTTCTTCCAGCAGCTCATCGATGGTCACCGTCTGGCCGACCACCACGTTGGGCTCGAACTTGACGCCCATCTCGCCCAGGATGCCGATTTCGGCTTCCACGATCTTCTTGGGGAGGCGGAACTCCGGGATGCCGTAGACCAACACGCCGCCCAGCTTGTGGAACGCTTCCAGGATGGTGACGCCGTGGCCCAGCCGGGCCAGGTCGGCGGCGCAGGTCAGGCCGGCGGGGCCACCGCCGATGACGGCTACCTGCTTGCCGGTCGGCGGGGCGCACTCGGGGATCTCGACGCCGTTCTCCCGCTCCCAGTCGGCCAGGAACGCCTCGACCTTGCCGATGGAGACCGCCTCGTCGGTGCTCTTGTGGGCCTTGCTCATGAGACAGACCGCCTGACACTGGGTCTCCTGGGGGCAGACCCGGCCGGTGATCGCCGGCAGCACGTTGGTCTCCTTCATTTTCCGGACGGCGCCGCGGAAATCGCCTTCACCCACCAGCCGGAGCATGGCCGGCACGTCGATGGCCACCGGGCAACCGGCCACGCAGTTCTTCTTGATGCAGTCCATGCACCGGACCGCTTCGGCCTGGGCCTCCAGTTCGGAAAGCCGGAACGGGACCTCGTCGGTGTTCTTGACCCGGTCTTCCGGCTTCTGCTCCCGCCACCAGACCTTGGCCATCTTGAGCTTGTCCTTGTTGCTGTATTCGTCGCGGTGTTCGATCCGCTCCCGGAGTTGCTCCTCGGTCAGGGTTTCTTTTTTGATCTCGCTCATGAAACCGCCTCTTCCCTTTCGGTCGCTTCGATCTGCTGAGCTTTCGCTTCCAGCCGGCAGAGGTAATCGTGGTACGCCTTCTTCTCCTGGCCGACGTAAGCGGCCTGGCGCTGCATCATGCGGTCGAAATTGACCTGGTAACCGTCGAACTCCGGGCCGTCCACGCAGACGAACTTGTCGCCGCCGCCGTATTGCACCCGGCAGCCGCCGCACATGCCGGTGCCGTCGATCATGATCGTATTCAGGCTGACGGTGATCGGCACACCGAACGGCCGTGCCGTCTCGACGCAGAACTTCATCATGATCGCCGGTCCGATGGCGATGATCTCGTCGAACTTCTCACCGGACTCCAGCAGCTGTTTTTCGACTTCGGTCACCAGGCCGTGGTACCCCTCGCTGCCGTCGTCGGTGCAGATCAGGAGCTTGTCCACCAGCGTTGCGGTCATGTCACGCATGATGAACAAGTCCTTCGACCGGGCGCCCAGGATGACGGTGACTTCGTGGCCCTTTTCCTTGAACCCTTTCAGGATCGGGTACAGCGGTGCGATCCCCAGTCCGCCGGCGATGGCGAGGATCCGGCCGGGCGTGTCCGGGATGTGGGTAGCCGTCCCCAGGGGGCCGACCACGTCCAGCATATCGCCGCCTTCTTCCAGTTCACGGCCCATGTAGGCGGTGGTTTTACCGACCTCCTGGACCACCAGGGTGATCGATCCTTTTTCGGGATCGGCGTCGGCGATGGTCAACGGGATACGCTCGCCACCTTCACAGGGACGTACGATGACGAACTGTCCCGGCTTGCGCTTGCGGGCGATGCGAGGTGCGTCAAGTTCGTACCAGGTGATCTTGTCGGCGATGGTTTTCTTTTTGAGAATCTTGGCCACTGGAATACTCCCCTGAATTGCGGCTTCCGGTCACCGCACCATAGGCATCATGGCATCGCACAAGATCGATCGCCTTGGTGTTAATTGCCCAAATCACTCCGTTTTGCCGCCGATCCCCTCTGGGGCAAGGGGCAAAAAGGTGCCGGATCCAGGCCGATCGGGCTGGTCAGGGCCAGGTGCCCCGTATAATGACCTGATGCGGACACGGGAAGGTAGTGTCGCCAGGGTCCAGGTTCGAAAGATCGGGAACGGCGGAGGGTGGGAACCTGACACCCTGGTGGTGGAAGAGCCGATGGAGATCCGTCTGGGCTATGGCTCGGAAGGGGACCGTCGAGCCCTGTCTCTATCCATCACCATGCGCACTCCAGGCGACGATTTCGAACTGGCCGCCGGCTTCCTTCTGACCGAAGGGATCGTTAGCGGCAAAGGGCAGATTGCTGCTGTGGAACGATGCGGTCCGGCGGCGCCTGGAAGGGAGACCGGCAACATCGTGCGGGTGGAGGTGACCCCGGATGTGCCGGTGGATCCGGGCCGGTTGCAGCGCAATTTCTACGCCACTTCCAGTTGCGGGATCTGCGGCAAGGCTTCCCTGGATGCGGTGGAGATCCGGGGTCTTCGAGAAATGGACCGCTCGGTGCCGGTCATCCGCAAGGAGACGATCCATGACCTGCCGTCCCGGATGCGGGAAGGGCAGATGCTGTTTCAAGAGACCGGCGGCATTCATGGCGCCGGACTGTTCCGGGCCGATGGCACACTCCTTGAGGTTCGGGAAGATGTGGGCCGTCACAACGCCGTGGACAAGCTGGTAGGCGGCCGGTTGCTGGCAGGCAGTTTTCCGCTCCATGACACCATCATGGCGGTGAGTGGCCGGGCCGGATTCGAAATCGTCCAGAAAGCGGTGGCAGCCGAAATCCCCGTGGTGGTGTCGGTCGGTGCGCCGTCCACCCTGTCGGTAAACCTGGCGGAACGGTTCGGCATGACCCTGATCGGTTTCGTCCGTGACAACCGTTACAACATCTACACCTGCGATGAACGAATTCATGGATAAGGCCGGGGCACACCGGGAGGAGATCCTGGAGCGGCTGGAAGCCGAGGGTGGTGTCACGCCGGAAACGGTCCGGAAGATCGCCCTCGCGACCGGTGTGCCGGAAGCCGATGTCTGGGGAGCAGGCAAGTTCTACTCCCTGATCCGGGAACCTGGCCGGCGGGTGCGGGTCTGCACCGGACTGTCCTGTCGCGTGGCCGGCGCCGCAGGCCGCATCGAAGATTTGGAACGGGCGGGGGAATCCCGGGAGGAGGTCAGCTGCATCGGACAGTGCGACCGTGCCCCCGCCGCCCTCGATCCGGAACTGGAGCTGATTCCGGGAGATGGCACCCGCTCCGCGGTCCTGCCGGATGACACGGCGCTGCCGGTTAATCTGGGGGGAGCCGATACTGACGGTTACGCCGCCCTGTCCAAGGCTCGGGAAGCGGGGCCGGAAGCGGTGCTGGACGAAATCGAAACCTCCGGCCTGCAGGGCAGGGGCGGCGCCGGGTTCCCGGCTCACGTGAAATGGCGCGCCGTCCGTGAGCAGGCCGGATCCGAGCGGTACCTGGTTTGCAACGCCGACGAAGGAGAACCGGGGACGTTCAAGGACCGGGAGATCATGGAGCGGCGGCCCCACCTGCTCCTCGAAGGGCTGGCGGTTGCTGCGGCTACTGTCGGCGCCTCGGAAATCATCATCTATATCCGGGGTGAGTTCCGGGACGCCCGGCGATCGCTGGAAACGGCACTGAAGGAGGCCGGCGACCACCTCAAACAGTTCAACGTCCGGTTCGCCAATGGCCACGGCGCCTACATCTGTGGAGAAGAAACGGCGTTGCTGGAATCCCTGGAAGGCAAACGGGGGATGCCCCGGCTGAAGCCGCCGTTCCCCACCGAAAACGGGTTCCGCGGCAAGCCGACCCTGATCCACAACGTGGAGACGGCGGCCTGCGTGCCTTTCATTGTCCATCATGGCGGTCAACATTTCCGGGACCTGGGGCGCACAGGCGCCGGTACCAAGCTGTACTGCGTTTCCGGTCATGTGACCAGGCCCGGGGTTTACGAACTCCCCCTGGGAATAACCCTGGATGAATTGGTAAAGACCGCCGGCGGCTACGTCGGTTCGCCCATGGCGTTCAGCCCCGGTGGCGCGTCGTCCGGCTTTCTCCCCATGAGCCTGCGATCCCTGCCTCTCGATTTCCCCAGCCTGGACAAGGAAGGTTCCATGCTCGGGAGCGCCGGGGTGGTGGTTCTGAACGACACCGTTGACCTGGTGCAGGCGGCGGGCTGGCAGACCCGGTTTTTCGATGACGAAAGCTGCGGCCAGTGCGCGCCGTGCCGTATCGGCGCCCGCTTCTTGCGCAATGCCTGCGGACGGTTCCTCGCCGACGGCGATCCCGAGGCGCTCCTCCACGTGGACGATGTCGGCTGGGAGATGGAGGAGGGTTCGATCTGCGGGTTGGGGATGGTTGCGGCCAAGCCGCTGACCTCGGCCATGAAACACTTCCCCGATGCGTTCAGGAGGCGACGGTGAGCGAGCGGTTCACCATCAAACTGGACGGCCGGTCCTGTCGGGCCGCTCCCGGCGAGACCGTCCTGGATGTGGCCGGCCGGGAAGGGGTGTCGATCCCGACCTTGTGCCACGATCCACGGCTGGAGCCGGCCGGCGCCTGCCGCACCTGCCTGGTGGAGGTTGCCGGCGAGCGCAGGATGCAACCGGCCTGTGCGTTCCGGGTCCGGCCGGGCATGGATGTGACCACCGCCTCGGAACGGATTGATCGCCA
Source organism: uncultured Acidobacteriota bacterium (assembly GCA_945787955.1). Taxonomy (GTDB): domain Bacteria; phylum Acidobacteriota; class Polarisedimenticolia; order Polarisedimenticolales; family Polarisedimenticolaceae; genus Polarisedimenticola. The sequence continues at coordinate 26,786 of CALZKF010000008.1, forward strand.
CCGCAAGGTCCTGTACGGCCTGTACATGGCCGACCACCGCCTGGACGATGCCGGGCTGCCGGAGGAAAACGGTTCCGCCAACATGCTCCGTGAACAGGCCGCAAGGAACGGAGCCCTGGCCCTGCCGCCTGTAAACGCTTCCAGGACAGGCCGTCCCGCCGACACCAACCCGTACATCCGGTTCGATCCCGAGCTCTGCATCCTGTGCGCACGGTGCACACGCTACTGCGACGAAGTGGAAGCGGTTTCCGCCATCACCCTGACCGAGCGAGGCGCATCCACCACCATCGGCACCATCGGCAACGCAGGCCTGCTGGATACCAGCTGCGAGTTGTGCGGTGGCTGTATCGATACCTGTCCCACCGGCGCCATGACCGAGAAGAAGTCTTACGGCATCCCCCATGCGGAACTGGAAGCGGTCCGATCCACATGCAATTTCTGCGGCGTCGGCTGCCAGGTCGACCTGAACATCCACGCAGGCCGGGTGGTCAAGGTTGCTTCACCACCTCCCGGCGAGACGGTGAACGACGGCAACCTGTGCGTCAAAGGGAGGTTCGCCTACGACTTCATCCACCACGAGGAACGTCTCCAGGTTCCTATGGTCCGGGGACGGGACGGCGAGCTGCACCGCGCCTCCTGGGAGGTGGCGATCCGGCGGGCCGCCGACGGCCTGCTGGCGGTAAGGGCGAAACACGGCGCCGACGCCCTGGGGTTCGTCTCTTCGAGCCGCTGCACCGGGGAGGAGAACTACCTGATGCAGAAGCTGTCCCGGGCCGCCTTCGGGACCAACAACTGCCATCAATGCGCAGCGACGTGACACGCCCCCACGGTTGCCGGGCTGGTGACCATGTTCGGAGCGGGGGCGATGACCAACTCGATCCCGGAGATCCGTGACGCCGACCTGCTGTTCGTCATCGGATCCAACACTACCGAGGCTCATCCGATCATCGCCATGGAAATGAAACAGGCGGTCCGCAACGGGGCCAGACTGATCGTGGCCGACCCTCGAAAAATCTGGATGGCGGAAATCGCCGAGCGCCACCTGCAGCTCCGTCCCGGAACCGACGTCTGGTTGCTGAACGCCATGGCCCACGTCATCGTGACCGAAGGTTTGACCGACAACGCCTTCATCGAGAAGCACACCAAAGGCTTCGAAGCGGTGCGGGAAGCGTTGCTGCCGTATACCCCGGAAGGGGCGGAGGAGGTCACCGGTGTGCCGGCGGACGACATCCGGCAGACCGCCCGGGCCTATGCCGCAACCCCCAGGGCGGGGATCTACTACACCCTGGGAATCACCGAGCACACCCACGGCACCGACAACGTCTACGCCCTGGCCAACCTGGTGCTGATGACCGGCCACCTCGGTGTGCGCAGCGCCGGCATGAACCCGCTCCGGGGTCAGAACAATGTCCAGGGCGCCAACGATTCCGGTGCCACCCCGATGTTCTACCCCGGCTACCAGCGGGTGGATGATCCGGAAGTCCGGCTCAAGTTCGAATCGGCCTGGGGCGTCGCCCTGCCTCCGAAGCCCGGGCTGAACCTGAACGTCATGATGAAGGCTATGGCACGAGGCGAGGTCCGTGGCATGTACGTCATGGGCGAGGATCTGGTGATCTCGGAGCCCAACGCCTCCGAGGTGGAAGTCGGTCTCAACAATCTGGAATTCCTGGTCTGCCAGGACATCTTCCCCAACGAGACCACCCGCTACGCCGACGTCATCCTGCCTGCCGCCTGCTTTGCGGAAAAAGACGGCGTGTTCACCAACAGTGACCGCCGCGTGCAGCGGGTCCGCAAGGCGGTGGAGCCGCCGGGGGAGGCTCGGGCGGACTGGGAGATCCTGTGCGATATGGCCCGCGCCGCCGGGTACCTGATGCCGCCCTATGCCTCAGCCTCCGAGATCTACGACGAGATGGCCGCACTGGTTCCGGCCTACGCCGGCATCTCCCATGAGCGCCTGGAAGAGAACGTGGCCGGTCTGCAATGGCCCTGCCCGTCTGCGGAGCACCCCGGCACCGAGACCCTGCACCTGGGCGGACCGCTCATCGGCAAGGCCGGCTTCCAGGTGGTGCAGTACCGGGAAAGCGACGAACTGCCTGACGGCGAGTACCCCCTGGTGCTGTCTACCGGCCGGGTGCTGTACCACTACAACGCGGCGACCCAGACCATACGGGAGCCCGGGTCCATGGCCAAGGCCGGCAGAAACTTTCTGGAAATCCACCGCCGGGACGCCGGTCGGCTGGGAATTGAGGACGGACAGATGGTGACGGTGGCGTCCCGCCGGGGTCAGGTGCAGGCAGAGGCGCTGATTAGTCCGCGGATGCGCCCGGGCTGCGTCTGGATGCCGATGCATTTCGCCGATTCCCGGGCCAACCTTCTGACCAACGACGCCGGCGACGCGGTCACCGGCACCGGCGAGTACAAGGTGTGCGCCGTTTCAGTTCGGGCCTGACGGCGATCCGGCCAGGTCGGCCCGGCTGATCTCATATCTGGCCTTGCAGTATTCGCAGACCGTCTCCAGCGTGTCCAGGTGCGGTTCGAACAGGTCGCGGCGGTCCTGTTCCCCCAGCGATTTCAGGCTCTTGATGACCCGTTCCCGTGAACAGGAGCAGGCGAACCGGATCGGCCGGTCCGCCAGATGGCGGAACCCGATTTCTTTATAATCGGCGGTGATCTGTTCCGGTCCGGTGAGCCCTTTCCCCAGCAGATCCTGCAACCGGTCTTTCAGCCCGGCCCGCCGTGAAGCCAGCGCGACCTCCGAGTACTCGTACTCGTCCTTGAGCGGCGGCAGCTGGTGCAGCATGGCGGACTGATCGCTTTGCCGGGACAGCTGCACCCTGCTGTGGACCTGGTACGACTCATCCAGAACCCGGTTGACGATGGCGCCAAGAGGCTGCCCTTCCACCTTCAGAACCGACAGGTACGGCGCCTTGTTCCCGGGAAACAGCTTCTGGCAGCGCACCAGGCCGTACATCGCCTCGGGGAACTCGCTGAATTCGTCCGGGAGCATGGCGCAGCGCGTGGCGCCGCCGTGGGCCGTCTCGATCTTCAGGCGGAAGAACGGTTGTTCGGAATCGATGTACAGGCCGATCTGCTCCCCATGCTTGAGGAGCCCGATCAGCGGCTGGAAGCTCAGGACCACGTCCCGGAACCATGCGAACCCATCCCCGCGGACGTTGTGGGTCAGGGCCAGATCGTGGATCAGCTTCTGCCCTTCCAGGAAGTACAGGGCGAACCGGCGCTCCTCGTCGATGAAGGTGTACAACCGGCTCTCCGGCAGATGAACCGGTTCAGGAATCATGACGCTTCACTTCCAGGATGCCTCGAAGGTAGTCCGGTTCGCCCCGGAACACCCGCATTGCCGCCGGCAGACGCCACGGCCTGCTGACCATGGCGGCCGACAGCAGCATTTCCACAAGCCGGTTGGAGGTCTTGCGGTACATGTCCAGAGGGTGGACCGAAGCCATCGGCTTCAATACGAAACTCCGCAGCCGCTCCGGACCGAACAGCCCCACCACCGACCGGGGGAACCAGTCCGGGAACAGTCTGCCTGCATGGCGCATGCTCATGGCGGCGCCGGGCAACCCGCCCCATTCCCGGGCCCGCTCCACAACCGCCTTCCAGTCGAAACCTTCTTCCAGGCTCAGCAGGTGAAGATCAACCCAGTTTTTCAGCTTGCGGTGGAAGTGGCTGGAGACATGGTGCAGCAGGGTGTGGACCGCGAAGTCGTGGATGTCCAGGCCCAGCACCTGCCGGCCGCCGATCTCCAGTTTCCCGGCCCGAGCGAACAGGTCGGCCGGATCCAGCCTGTAACGACCTTCCTGGATGATGTTCCAGTGAATTTCGAGATAGACCATGATCGGGCCGGTGCTCTCGAGTCCGGTGTGGTACGGAGCCCAGTTGCTGTCGTAAATTTTTTTCGGCAGCTTCCACCCGGCGGCGGCCAGGGCGGCCATGCTGTCCTTGACCTGCCCGGTGGGCACCAGGAAATCCATGTCGTCCATGCGGCGGAGATCGAAGTCCAGACCGTAGCGATGGATGATGTCCATGCCTTTGAGCACTACCGGAACCACGCCTGCACCGGCCAGGGCGTCGATCGCCTTCTCCGCCTCGGCCAGGAGCAGGATATTGTCCATGCGGCACTTGTGGCGGGCGGCGGCCAGTTCATCCCGGACCTTGTCCGGGATCAGATCGAAGCGGTCCGCCGCTTCCAGCCGGCCATGGAGCAGTGGCTGGATGTCGCACTCCAGCGCCAGGCGGGAAAGAGCGCCGCGGTCGGGCTGACGTTCCCGGTTCAGAGCACCGGCATCGTCCCAGCGCTCCGCCAGCAGCGCCAACAGCAGCCTGGATTCGTGGTGGTCGCCGATAATAGGTTCCTCCCGGAGTCAGCGGGAGCTTAATATATCAGCATGCGTGCGATGGCGTTTACCGATCCTTCCCGTCCGGTTCTTGAGCCGGTCGAGGTTCCGGATCCGGTGCCGGGCCCCGGTGAAGTGTTGATCCGGGTGTCCGCCTGCGGGGTCTGCCGCACCGACCTGCACCTGGTGGACGGCGATCTCCCCGACCCGAAGATTCCGATCATCCCCGGGCACGAAATCGTCGGCAAGGTGATCGCTCTGGGAGACGGGGTGAAAGAGCTTGCCGAAGGGGACCGTGTCGGCGTCCCCTGGCTGGGCGGATCATGCGGCGGATGCCGCCATTGCAGGGGCGGTCGGGAAAACCTTTGTTCCGCCGCCAGGTACACCGGCTACCAGCTGGATGGCGGTTATGCCGAATACGTGGCGGCCGAGGCCGGTTTCACCTTCCATCTCCCCGACGGTTACTCCGATGCGGAAGCGGCGCCTCTGCTCTGCGCCGGTCTGATCGGCTACCGCTCCTATCGCATGGCGCTGGAATCGTGCGTACAGGTCCGGCGGCTCGGGCTGTACGGATTCGGGGCAGCCGCCCATATCATCGCCCAGGTGGCGGCGCATGACGGCCGGGAGGTCTACGCCTTCACGCGGGAAGGAGATGAACAGGGCCAGCAGTTCGCCCGGGAACTGGGTTCGGCCTGGGCCGGCGATTCGGGATCGGATCCTGGAGTTGCTCTGGATGCGGCAATCATTTTCGCACCGGTCGGTTCTCTGGTGCCGGCCGCCCTCAAGGCGGTCGGGCCGGGAGGCGCCGTCATCTGCGCCGGTATCCACATGAGCGATATCCCCTCGTTGCCCTATCGCATCCTCTGGGAAGAACGCACCCTCCGCTCGGTGGCCAACCTGACCCGCCGGGACGCCGTCGAGTTCCTGGAACTGGCGCCCCGGATCCCTGTAAAGACACGTGTCACGTGCTATGACCTGGTGGATGCAAACCGGGCCCTGGACGACCTCCGCCACGGCCGCTTCGAGGGGGCGGCGGTGCTGATAAACCGCCGTTGATTTTTCGTAGTGACAGGCGGATACTGGGCTTGTCGATTACTCCGGGAGAAACATCATGAATAAAAAATGCCTGTTCCTCACCACCCTCACCCTTCTCATCATAGCAGCGGCCCCGGCGGCGTTCGCCGCCGACTGCGTGGAGTGCCACCGCAAGATTACACCTGGTACGGTCAGTGACTGGGAACTGAGCCGCCACGCCGCCAATGAGATCGGATGTGACATCTGCCACGGTGAAGACCACACCTCGGAAGCCGATGTGGACAAGGTGACGCTGCCGACCCCGGAGACCTGTAACTTATGCCATGAAGACCAGGTCACCCAGTACAACAGCGGTAAACATGCCGTCGCCTGGGCCGCCATGAAGGCGATGCCGACCATCCATTGGCAGCCGACCGAACTGATCGACGGCATGAAAGGGTGCGGCGGCTGCCACAAGATCGGCGTCAAGAGCGACGAGGAGATCCAGGCCCTCAAGGATGGTGGCTCGATGTTCGGCCACGCCTCCTGCGACGCCTGTCACACCCGGCACCTGTTCTCCGCCGAGGAGGCGCGGCAGCCGGAAGCCTGTCGCACCTGCCACATGGGTTTCGACCATCCCCAGTGGGAGATGTACTCGTCGTCCAAGCACGGCGTGCGTCACCAGCTGAAATCCAAGGGTGTCCTGCCGGAGACCGCGGCGGCGCCGACCTGCCAGACCTGCCATATGCAGGACGGCAACCATGAAGTCCGGACCGCCTGGGGTTTCCTCGCGGTCCGGCTGCCGCTCCCCGAAGACAAACAGTGGGCCGCCGATCAGACGACCATACTGCAGGGCCTGGGCGTCCTGGATCCTGAAGGAAAGCCGACCGGCCGTCTGGATGTGGTCAAAGCGGCGGACCTGGCCCGTCTCACCCGGGAAGATTTCGATCGCGAGCGCAACAAGATGATCGCAACCTGCGGGGCCTGCCACTCCGAGAACTTCGCGAAGGCGGAGCTTGCCAAGGGCGACCAGATGATCCGGCAGGTCGACCGGCTCCTGGCCGAGGCGATCACCATCATCGCCGACCTCTACAAGGACGGCATCCTGGCGAAACCGGAAGGGTACGCGTCTGCGTTCCCGGACCTGCTGACATTCCATGACTCGCCGACTCCGATCGAGAACCAGCTGTTCGTCATGTACCTGAAACACCGCATGCGGGCGTTCCAGGGCACGTTCCACGCCAACCCGGATTACGCGCTGTGGTACGGCTGGAGTGAGATGAAGCGGGATATTGTCGAGATCCGGGCCATGGCCAGGGAACTGCGTGCGGCCCACAAGCGGGGGGAGGCGTCCTGACGGAGGTCTGAGGCCGGTTCAGCGACGGAAAACCAGAACGTACTGGTGGGGCAGGACGTCAATCTCTCCCGCCAGCTTGAACCCGCCCTTCTTGAATTCGGCGATTACCGCTGCCCGTGTCAGTTTCATGCCCGCCGGTGGTCCCACCGGCAGGTCTCCTTCGCGGAAGTCGACGATGACCACCCGGCCGACGGCCCGCACCGCATTGCCCAGCTTCTTCAGATAGCTCAGCCGGTCGTCGATGTGGTGCCATGTGTTGCAGATGAACACAAGGTCAACGCTGCCGGCTGTCAGTCCCGGATCGTCAGGGGCCGTCAACACGGGACGGATATTGGACAACCCTTCCTTCTCAGCCCGTTCCCCCAGGTGGTCGACCATACCCGGTTCCACGTCGACCCCGTAGACCAACCCTTCCGGCCCCACGGCAGCGGCCAGGTGGACGGTGAAGTAACCGGTCCCTGCCCCGATATCGGCCACGGCGAATCCGGGCTTGATATCCAGGGCCTGGACCAGTTCTGCAGGCTTCTGCCAGGCGTCCCGCTCCGGATCGTCAAACCTCGCGACCCACTCATCGATCTTGTCGAAGGAGTGGTGCACCGTGGCGTCATGGTCGCCGTCGGCACCCAGGACCAACAGCGGGAGAAGTAGAAGCGTCTTGCAGCTCATCCGGGAATTTTACCCCGGTTATTCCGCTTAAATGAATTTCTAATAGCGGTTGCTGTCCGCTACGGCGCCTACATCCCGAAATCCGGCGGACGCTCCCTACTATCAATTGCAGTTCTCTTCAGGGAATCCGACCCGGATGCCCCCTGCTCTCGATCGCGAGGCGC
>CALZKF010000009.1:0-4621 GCA_945787955.1 uncultured Acidobacteriota bacterium
TTGGCACTTCGTGAGCAAGGCTCGTGACGAGGCGGCCCAGGATATCCTGGGGCAGGGCATGAAAGTGCTTGCCGAAGGGGACTACGAGCAGGCCACCGACCTGTTCGGCCAGGCCGCGGACAAGGGCGGGTCCGGCTCCACCGAGTCGGTGGCTGAGCTGTACCGGGGGATTTCTCTGGCAAAGAGCGGCCGTAACGACGAAGCGATCCCGGTGCTCAGGAACGTGGGCGATACGGCGGTCGATGGACTGGTGGCCCAGACCGCGCGTGGAGTGCTGGCCGGCATCCACGAATCCGCCGGCGACTACCAACAGGCCGAAGCGATCTACATGGAGCTGTCCACCGAGACCGGCGGGGCGTACCCGCCTGCCAAGGCGCTGTTGAACGCAGGTCTGGCGCGGCTCGCCATGGGGCGCGAGTCGGAGGCCCGGGAACTGTTCGAACGAATCGTTAGGGATTACCCACAGTCCGCAGCGGCGGTCCAGGCCAACCAGCTGCTGGAGCCCTAGTACCGGCGGTCCGGTTCGTTGCCGGCCTGATCCTCGGCGTTGACCTTGTAGAACACCAGAGGGGTGACCAGAGCGATCTCGTCCCTGTCCACGAAGCTGTTACCGTCCGTGACGGCGATCTCGAACGGCCGGATCACGAAAAAGAAGCTTCGCCTGATATAGCGGTAGATGTGGTACTTCTCCACGTATTCCGGCCGGCCGTCCTGGTCGGTGGTCACCGAATCCCATTCCAGCACGATCCCGGTGCCCCCCGGTTCCACAGCCATGGCCAGGCCTTCCACGTAGGCCGGCGGGACGGAGTCGACATCGACCTCCGAATACTCGTCGCCCTCAACCCATTCGACACCGTTCCAGGCGTCGGCGCGCCACTGGTAGCGGCCGTCCTGCAGCGGTTTCGGCGGCGTGAAAATCGCTCCGGATTCGCCCATCACCGCGGTGAAGGCCCAGCCGTTCGGTTCCTCGCTCTGGTCGAAAACATACAGCTCGGTATCGAATTCGTCCTGGCTCAGTACCAGGCGAAATCTCATTTTGACCAGGTCGGTGCCCTCGACACCGATCTTGAACCGCGGTCGAGGCCCGACCGTGGCTCGCCATTCCGGTTCCAGCGGCCGGACCTCGTCCACTGTCTGTCCGCAGACGACACCGAGGGAAGCGACGATGATCAGGAACGGGATCAGGGTGGACCGGGACCTTGCCATGCAGTCTCCTAGAACGGGATGTCGTCGTCGTTGTAGCCGCCGGCACCCGGGTCCGCCGCCGATGAGCCCTGGAGGTCGTCCTGGCCAGCGCCGACGGGAGCCGGTTCGTCCTGGCGGCTCTCGCCGCGGCTGCCGAGCATCTGGACCCGCTGGGCCTTGACTTCGGTGGTGTAGCGCTTCTGGCCTTCACGGTCGGTCCATTCACGGGTCTGAAGCGAGCCTTCGACGTACACCTGCCGGCCCTTCTTGAGGTACTCGCCGACAATCTCGGCCTGTTTGGCCCAGACCACGATCCGGTGCCACTCGGTCTTTTCCCGGCGCTCGCCTGATCCGTCGGTCCAGCGGTCGGTGGTGGCCATGGTGAAGTTGGCCACGGCGGTGCCGTTCTGGGTGTAGCGGATTTCCGGATCCTTCCCGAGATTTCCGATGAGCATAACTTTGTTAAGGCTGGACATGGCGGTGTGCTCCTTCAATTGTCGTTTCGGGGACCCTCACCGAAGCGTACCATAGGGCCTCCCACCTCTCAAGCGCACCGGCCGGTTCGGCCGGCCGAACGGGAACGCCTTGTGGCGCAGGGTACATTCTGGGAAAATGCCCCGTGGCAAAACGTTCCAACCTTATGAAGACGGTCGGCTCCATCAGCGGTGCGACGCTGGTGAGCAGGATCCTGGGGTTGGTGCGGGAACAGGTGCAGGCTTACTTCTTCGGCGCCGGAATGGTCACCGATGCCTACATCACCGCCTTCCGCATCCCGAACCTGATGCGGGACCTGTTCGCCGAAGGCGCCCTGTCGGCCGCCTTCGTGCCGACCTTCATCAACGAAAAGGAGAAACACGGCAGGGAGGCGGCCTGGAGGTTGGCCAACCATCTCTTCGGGGCGCTGCTACTGGTCCTGGGGATTCTCAGCGCTGCGATCTTCCTGTTCGCTCCGGCGATCATCCGGGTATACGCCTTCGGGTTCCATGGCGAGAAGTTCGAACTGGCGGTCACCATGACCAGGATCGTCTCGCCGTTCCTTCTGATGGTGGCGCTGGCAGCGGTTGCCATGGGGATGCTGAACGCCTGCGGCCGGTTCTTCCTGCCCGCCCTGGCGCCGGCGTTCTTCAACGTGGCGAGTATTTCGGGGGTGATCCTGCTGATCCCGGTGTTGCGGTCCCTCGGCCTGAACCCGGGACTTTCCCTGGCGGTCGGAGCGATTCTGGGAGGTTTCCTGCAGTTCGTGGTGCAGGGACCGGCGCTGAGATCCGAGGGCTTCCGGTTCCGGCCGGTTCTTGCCCTGACCGATCCGGGGCTTCGCAGGGTGTTCCGCCTGATGATCCCGGCCACATTCGGCCTTGCGGCGACGCAGATCAGTATCTTCTTCGATACGGCCATGGCGTCGGCGGAAGGCGACGGGGCCCAGAGCTGGCTGGCCTACGGTTTCCGTCTCATGCAGCTTCCACTGGGCCTGTTCGGGGTTGCCATTGCGACGGCGAACCTGGCCCGTGTCTCGGAAGACGTGGCACGTGAGGATCGTCCGGCTCTGACCGCATCTCTGGCGTCGTCCCTGAGGGCGGCTGCCCTGCTGACATTGCCGGCTACCGCCGGCCTGATCGCCCTGAGAGAGCCGATCATCCGTGTGATTTTCGAACATGGCCGGTTCACCGCGGACTCCACCCTTGCGACCGCAGCGGCGGTGTTGTGTTACAGCCTGGGGCTGTACGCCTATTCGGTCACCAAGATACAGGCGCCGACCTTTTACGCCCTGGGAACCCCGAGGATCCCGGTCATCGCTTCGGCAGTGGCGGTCACAGTCAAGGTCGTAGCCAGCCTGATCCTGCTGCAACTGTTCCCGCGCTGGGGCTTTTCCGCTTTCCTGGCCCTCGCTTTCACCACATCCCTGGCGGCCTGGGTCAACTTCGCCGTGCTCTCGGTCGGAATTCGCAGGTCGGTCGGCTCCTTCGCCGGCCATGGCGTGGCCGGCGCCAGCCTCAAGATGGCCGGACTGTCCCTGATTATGGGAGTGGCGGTGCATTACCTGCACCAGTTCATGGTTGGTTCCTTCGGGGGGGGCGGCTTCGGCGGCGAACTCGGCAGGCTGGCCGTTTCCATTACGGCAGGCGGAATGATCACCGTCGCAGGCGCCTCGGTGCTCAATATCCCGGAGGCGGAACGATTGCTCGCCCGCATCGGCCGTCGAGGCGGCGGATCGTGAAGACGCTGCTGCAGCGCGTGTCCCGGGCCTCGGTTCGGGTTGACGGCGAGATCGTGGGAAGTATCGGCCCCGGCCTCCTGGTCCTTCTGGGTGTGGAGCGGGACGATGTGACTGCGGACGCGGACTATATGGCGGTCAAAACAGCCGGCCTCCGAATCTTTCCCGACCGGATGGGGAACATGAACCGCAGCGTGCTGGATACCGGTGGATCGGCCCTGGTGATCTCCCAGTTCACCCTGGCGGCCGACACTCGCCGGGGTCGACGGCCCTCCTTTTCATCGGCGGCGCGGCCTGAACTGGCGGATGCGCTGTACAGGAGGTATGTGGAGCGTATGAAAGCGGAAGGTGTGGCGGTGGAAACCGGGGTGTTCCAGGCGATGATGGAGGTTGAACTGGTCAACGATGGACCGGTGACCGTACTCCTGGATCCACGCCCAGGCCGAGAGCATTTATGAACAGCGCCCAACTGGAGGAGTACCTGGACCACCTGATGGTGGAGCGGGGATTGTCCGGCAACACGGTGGAAGCGTACCGTCGGGACCTGTTGATTCTCAGCGCCGAGATCGGCGTGCGGCGGAAACTGGCCGACGCCAGGCAGGACGATCTGCTGAAGGCTCTGCGCCGTATGCGGGCCGACGGTCGTTCCCCCCGTTCGGTGGCCCGGTGGCTGGTGGCTGTTCGAGGCTACTTCAGCTGGCTCCTCGCCCGGGGCCGGATCGAAAGCAACCCGGCCGAGCATGTGGATGCCCCCAGGGTCTGGAAGCGCCTTCCGGCGGTGCTCACGCAGGACCAGGTGGAGGTCCTGCTGGCGACACCGAACCGGGCCACGCCGCTGGGCATGCGGGACGCCGCCATGCTGGAGGTCCTGTACGCCGCCGGACTCAGGGTCAGCGAGTTGATCCATCTCCGCTTCCAGGATCTGCACTTGGACGCCGGGTACCTGCGCTGCATGGGGAAAGGATCCAAGGAGCGGATCATCCCGCTCGGCCAGGAGGCGGAGGCTGCCCTGCACCATTATCTCGCCAACGGCCGACCGGAACTCCTGGGCGCCAGGAAGAGCGACGTTCTGTTCGTCAAGCGCAAAGGCGGGGCGATAAGCCGCCAGGGGTTCTGGAAACTCGTCAAGGCCCACGGTCAAAAGGCCGGGATCAAGACTGCGTTCTCTCCCCACACCCTGAGGCATTCCTTCGCCACGCATCTTCTGGAAAACGGGGCCGATCT
>CALZKF010000009.1:4647-38655 GCA_945787955.1 uncultured Acidobacteriota bacterium
ACATCAACCGGGAACGGCTGAAAAGGCTATACCAGGACTTTCACCCCAGGGCCTGACGCCTGCTCTGGCCCGAACCGGTCCGGCTGTGGAAGAATAGCCGGCGTAGACCGAAGCACGAGGAGCGGATCGTGAACGAAGAGCTGTTCGAGGAACCGATCCACGATCTTGAGCGCAAGATCGAGGCGCTTTCCGGAACCGGCGACGATAACGCCACCCGCAGCAAGCGGGCCCAGTTGGAAAAGGAACTGGAGAAGGTCCGGACAAATATATACGGAAACCTGTCGTCCTGGCAGAAGACGCTGGTTGCGCGGCATCCGAAGCGGCCCTATACAAGCGATTACCTGAAGCACATGGTGGAGGATTTCGTGGAAATCCACGGCGACAGGCGTTACTCCGACGATCCGGCCATCGTGGCGGGCATGGCGCTTTTCCGGGATCGGTCGGTGGCGGTGATAGGGCACCAGAAAGGGCGGGACACCAAGGAGAAGATCTATCGCAATTTCGGCATGCCGCGACCGGAGGGGTATCGCAAGGCGCTCCGGATCATGAAGCTGGCGGAAAAATTCGGACGGCCGATCTTCACCTTCATCGACACCCCCGGGGCATACCCCGGGATCGGAGCCGAGGAGCGGGGCCAGGCCGAGGCGATCGCCTACAACCTGCGCGAAATGGCGAAGCTGAAAGTGCCGGTCCTGGTGACCGTGACCGGCGAGGGCGGGTCCGGGGGCGCACTGGCTCTCGGAATCGGGAACCGCGTGAACATCCTGGAGTATGCAACCTACTCGGTGATCAGCCCGGAAGGGTGTGCCGCCATCCTCTGGAAAGACCCGAAGATGAGCAAGGTGGCGGCGAAAGCGATGAAGGTGACCGCACCGGATCTCAAGGCGCTTGATATCGTCGACGAGATCATCCCGGAGGTCCCCGGCGGCGCCCATGTCGATCCGGAGAAGCAGGCCGTCATCGTGGCCGATGTTCTGGAACGGCAACTGGACGAGTTGAGCGCTTTGGATGCCGGCGAACTGGTCCGGCAGCGCTATGACCGTTTCCGGAGTCTGGGGGTCTACGAGGGCTGACCGCCCTCCTCACCCTTGACCTGACGCCAGAGCCGCTCCAGCCGGTCCATGGAGGAGCCGTCAACCGTCCCGCCTTCGTCCCGGACGATCTCCTCCAGTCTTCTGAAGCGGCCGGTGAATTTCCGGTTGGACCGCTCCAGCGCATCTTCCGGATCGACACCGGAATGCCTGGCGAGCATGACCAGAGTGAAAATCAGGTCTCCCAACTCCTCCCGGATACCGTCATGGTCGGAGCCGGCAAGCGACTCCCGCAGCTCTCCCAGTTCCTCGTCGACCTTGCCCAGTATCTCTTCACCGGTTTTCCAGAAGAACCCTACCCGGGAGGCCTTGGTGCCGATACGGTACGCCTTGAGGAGGGCGGGCAGCGCTGCAGGGACGCCGTCCAGGACACCAGGCAATTCCTGTTTTTTACCCTTCTGCTCCTGTCGCTTGATATCCTCCCAGTTCCGCAAAACGTCTTCGGAATCCCGCACTTTGGTCTCGGCGAACACATGAGGGTGGCGCCGCACCATTTTGGCGGCAATACCGCGGACCACATCTCCGGCGGAGAAGGCGCCGTTCTCCTTCCCGATCCTGGAGAGGAAAACGATCTGGAACAACAGGTCGCCCAGTTCCTCGCACAGGGCCTGTTCGTCGTTGTCGTCCAGGGCCTGGGCGACCTCGTAAGCCTCCTCCAGGAGGTAACCCCTGAGGGTTGCGTAGGTCTGCTCCCGGTCCCAGGGGCAGCCTTCCGGCTCTCGCAGCCGGTCCATGATTTCGAGTAGTCCGTCGAATGTGTCGAATTTGCTCATAAATGCTTCGCTGTCCTTGACTTGCAAATATTGCGGCATCATCTTCTGCTGCCGGAAGGAAACTAATTCGGCCGTATTCTGCGGCTGTCATTTTCCGTTCGGCTGGAGGATCTCCATGTTTGGGTACCGGGGAGCCGGAATGGTACCATCCGGTTCCGGTGGATACGAGACCGGCAGCGGCAGGCTGCCGACACCAGAGAGGAACGGAACGATGTCCGACGAGTCGAAGAACCACGAAGAATCCGGTGAGGAGTCCCGGATCAAAGTGACGGACAGGCGCTTGTTCACATCGGATGGTGAACTGCGGGACCACGGCGGTGCCGGTGAGCCGGAGCCGGATGTTGTGATGGAGACGGACCGGCCCGGCGAGGAGGCCGGCTTCAGCCATACGCCGGTGGAGGAGGATCCGGGGGTTGATTTCACAACCCTGATCAACGCCATGGCGACACCGGCCCTGATCCACCTGGGCGAGGTCCCTCATCCGGACGGCGGCATGTCCGAGGTCAACCTGGAGCAGGCCCGGTTGCAGATCGACTTTCTGGCTCTCCTGCAGGTGAAGTGCCGCGGCAATTTGAGCTCCGCCGAGGAAAGCCTGCTGGAAAGAGTGCTTTACCAGCTTCGGCTGCTGTATGTGTCCAAATCCGGCAAGGCCGGCTCGGCGCAGCCTCCGGCTCCGACCGAAGGCTGAGCGGGACACGGGGATTGGGAGCCGGATGATCGGGTACAGATTCGGCAAGGCGGCGCTCTATCTGGCCTGTTGCCTGGTCATGACCTGCGCCATGGCGGAGCAGGGTAAGATCCGCCTGCGCCCCGGCCCGAAGATCACCCCGACCGATGCTGCACCGGCTCCGGAAGATCCGCCCCGGTCCAGCCGCCGGGGTTTTGATTACGAGGCGTTTGAAAACCGTCTCCAGAGCCACTGGTTCCAGCGCAAGGCGTTCCTGGCCGAGGGCCGGGAAAACGATGCGTTGAGCCAGTCGGAGCGGATCCGCGCCTTCTGTACCGAGGAAGGTATCGGTCGCCTCCGTGGTCTCGCCGACGCGCTGATCGTGGAGTCGGACCACCATCTGTCCCAGGGTAACTTCAGCAAATCGATGGAGGCGCTGCAACTGGCCGAGCAGCTTGACCCCGGACGATCCCAGGTCCGGCTGGCCAGGGCTGTGGTGATCTGGAAATCGGGACGTGGCACGATTCCCGCGCTCGGCGCAGTGCTGTCCGGTGTCCGTGCAGCCGTTGAAGAGGGTTTCCGGGACTTCAGTCTGGTTAACAGAATCTACCTGTCCCTGATCCTCGGCATCCTCGGCGCGACGCTGCTGTTCTCGTTCATGATGTTGCTGCGGTACCAGATACCGTTCCGCCATGAAGTGGAAGAGTGGTTCGGGGCGCGTTTTCTTGGCGGAGTCGGCCGGTCGGTAGGCTACGCGCTGCTGGTTCTGCCGTTCCTGACGTGGGTCGGCGCAGGTTGGGCTTGTCTATACTGGCTGGTGATCACCTACCGCTTCATGCGCCGGTCCGAACGTGCAGCCGCCGTGATTCTGCTGTTCGCCACCGTCCTGTCCGTTCCTGCCTATCGCCTGGCCGGTACCGTGTACGGCATCACTACCGACCCGGTCACGCGAACCACTCTGGAGGCTGCAACCGGTCCATACAGCCCGGAACGGATCGTGGACATGCAAAAGCTGGTGAGCGATGATCCGCAGGATGCGACGTACCGGTTTCTTTTGGCCGGTCTCTACTCCAAGGGCCAGTTCTTCAATGATGCGTTCAACGAATACCAGAAGGTGCTCGAGCTCGACCCGGGCCGTTACGAGGCGCTGATCAACATCGGCAACGTCTATTACGAATTACAGAATTTCGACGAAGCAGGCGCGTACTACCTCCGGACCCTGGAGCAACGCCCCGATTCGGTTCTGGCCCTGTTCAACCTCCATCGTTCCCACGCCGAGGGCTTCCGGTTCACCGCATCGGAAGAGGCTCTGGCGCGGGCCCGGAACCTTGACTCGGAACGGGTCACCGCCTTGATGGCCGGCGAGGATGGCGCCGGGGAGGGCCGTTCCGGCGTGGTTCCGGCGGTCATCGACATCGGCACGATCTGGAACGCGGCGTTCACCGGTGGCGGCCTCCACGAAACCGGGCGGGACACCGCCGGTCCAGGCCTCTCCAGGTTGCTGGTCTCACAGGTGATGAACCCGGTGAGCATCGCCGCCCTCCTGGCCCTGATCGCCGCCCTGATACTGGGAAGCCTCTCCGGGGAGAAACGGCCCGCACGGCGTTGCATCCGGTGTGGCCGACCGTTCTGCCAGCGCTGCAAGACAGGCCGCGAGGGCCACGAGTACTGCAGCCAGTGCATGCACCTGTTCGTCCTGGGAGACGGCCTGGCGCCTGAGACCAAAACAAAGAAGATGTTCGAGGTCGACAGTTACGAACGGCGGACGCGGTTGGTTCGTATCGGCATCGGCTGGCTGTTCCCCGGAGGCAGCCATGTCCTGCGGGGCAGGATCCTGGCAGGTTGCCTGTTCCTGACAGCCTGGTTCACGGCGGTGTTGATGTGGCGGCCGGTCGCCATGCTGCCGATCGAGAAGGTCACCGGTTTCGATCTGCGCCTGGATCTGCTGTATTCGGGAACGGTCCCGGCCTCGCCGGCGGTGAATGCCGCCGCGGTTTTTGGGGCGGTCGGGGCGATCCTGATCTGGCTCATCGCCGTCATCGGCCGCAGCAAGAGAGCGAAGTCCTGAAATGGCCCTCGAAGGAACCATCAAGGATTTCGGACTGGGAGACATCTTCCAGCTGATCGGAATCCAGCGCAAAACCGGAACCCTTCTGTTCGACTCCGGCTCCGAACAGGTGACGGTGAAGTTCCTGGACGGCTCGGTAGTCGGGGCCGAAAGCCACAACAACAACCTGGAAGACCTGCTGGGCTCGGTTCTGGTCCGGACCGGCCTGATCGCACAGAGCCAGCTGGAGGCGGCGCTCAAGATCCAGAAGAGCACCTTGCAGCGGCTGGGGCATATCCTGGTGGAATCGGAGTTCATCTCCGCCGAAGACCTCCAGGAAGCGCTGCGGACCCAGGTGACCCAGATCATTTATCGGCTGTTCCGCTGGCGGGCGGGAACCTACCGGTTCACGCCGGTGGACAACATGGATTACGACCGCAATTTCATGCCGATGGGCGCCGAGACCATTTTGATGGAAGGCGCCCGGATGGTGGACGAATGGCCGATCCTCGAACGGAAGATCCGCTCCGAGGAGATGGTGTTTTCCAAGACCGCGGCCGCCGTCGGACTGGATGTCCCGGTGGAGTCGATCGTCGATGCCGCCATCGACATGGAGTCGGTATTCGCCGGCGACGACGATCCGGACCCTTCCGGAGCGGAAACTGACGAAATCCGGTTTTCCCGGGAAGAGCAGGAGATCCTGCGGATGGTGGACGGTGCCGCGGCGGTTCGGGAAATCGTCGACCGTTCCGCAGTGGGGGAGTTTGACACCTACCGCGTTCTCCATGAACTCCTTACCCGGAACCTGATCGAAGAAGTGCAGGTCGAGGCAGGCGAAACCAGATCCGTATCGGCACGGCGCCGATCGGGGGCTATCTGGACCGCACTCGGCCTGGCATTGGTCGCCCTTGCAATATTTTCCGCCGCCATGCTGCCTGCCAATCGGTTCGGGCCCTGGGAGACCGCCGGCCGGGACGGAGCCTTGGACCGCCTGCGGACCTCTGCGTCCCGGGACCGGGTGCAGCGGGTGGAACGGGCGCTGAACCTATGCTTCCTGGATACCGGAGGACTGCCTTCCAGCCTGGACGTCCTGGTGAGCAATCAATACCTCGACCCGAGGGATATTCAGGACCCCTGGGGGCGCCCGTATGGCTACATGCTGGGTGAAGACAGGTACACCCTGATCGCGCTGGACCCGGAAGGTCAGCCGGATCAAGGACTTACAGTGGTTCGCCCCTTCAGTCCTGGCATGAGGATGATCCTGGACGGCGCTGCTCGGGAACCCTGAATTTCCCTTTGCCCTCCTTGACAGGCCTTGGCGTCGATCTTATCTAGCCGGGGACGAAAATATCAATACCCGGTACGGCCTTCCGCCGGCCAGGGGTGGGAGCGCAGCGCTATGAGCAAAATTATCGGTATCGACCTGGGAACCACGAACTCGGTGGTGGCGGTTATGGACGGCGGCAAGCCGATGGTGATCACAAATCCCGAGGGCAGCCGCACAACCCCTTCGGTCGTGGCTATCACCGACAAGCAGGAGCGGTTGGTGGGGCAGGTGGCCAAGCGCCAGGCGATCACGAACCCGGAAAACACAATCTACTCCACCAAGCGGTTCATCGGCCGGAAGTACACCGAGATCCAGAACGAAATCTCCCGGATACCTTACCGGATCCAGGCCGCGGACAACGGCGACGTCCGGATCATGATCCAGGACAAGCCGTACTCGCCGCCGGAGATTTCCGCCATGGTGCTCCGGAAAATCAAAGAGGCGGCGGAAGCGCACCTGGGCACCAAGGTTACCGCCGCGGTGATCACGGTGCCTGCCTATTTCAATGATGCCCAACGCCAGGCGACCAAGGATGCAGGCAAGATCGCCGGTCTGGATGTCAAGCGGATCATCAACGAGCCGACGGCCGCCGCACTGGCTTACGGACTCGAGAAGCAGAACGATGAAGTCATCGCAGTGTTCGATTTCGGCGGCGGCACTTTCGACATTTCCATCCTGGAGGTCAGCGAAGGGGTCGTGGAGGTCAAGTCCACCAACGGCGACACGCAGCTGGGCGGCGACGATATCGATCTCAAGCTGATCGACTGGATCGTGGATGAATTCAAAAAGGATCAGGGCATCGACCTGTCCTCGGACAAGATGGCGCTGCAGCGGTTGAAGGAGGCGGCGGAGAAGGCGAAATGCGAGCTTTCCAGCGTTAGCGAGACCGAGATCAACCTGCCTTTCATCACCGCAGACGCCACAGGCCCGAAGCACCTGCAGCTCAAGCTGAACCGCGCCCTGTTCGAGCAGCTGGTGGCGGACCTGCTGAATCGAACCCTTGAGCCGTGCCGCAAGGCGCTGGCCGACAGCGGCCTCAAGGCGGCGGAAATCGACGAGGTCGTGCTGGTGGGCGGTTCCACCCGGATTCCCAAGGTTCAGGAAATGGTGCAGGAATTCTTCGGTCGTGAGGCCCACAAGGGCGTGAACCCCGACGAGGTCGTGGCCATCGGCGCCGCCATCCAGGGCGGCGTGCTGGCAGGGGACGTGGAAGACATCCTGCTGCTGGACGTTACCCCCCTTTCCCTGGGCATCGAGACCCAGGGCGGCGTGTTCCACAGGCTGATCACGAGAAACACCACCATACCTACGGACAAGAGCGAAATCTTTTCCACCGCGGCGGACAGCCAGACCAGTGTTGAGGTTCATGTCCAGCAAGGCGAGCGGGAGATGTCACGGGACAATAAGACCCTGGGCCGGTTCCATCTGGACGGCATACCGACGGCGCCCCGGGGCATTCCCCAGATCGAAGTCTCCTTTACCATCGACGCCAACGGCATCGTGCATGTCAGCGCCAAGGATCTCGGGACCGGCAAAGAACAGAAAATCACCATCACGGCATCATCCGGGCTGGACGAGGCCGAGGTCAGCCGCATGGTGCAGGAGGCGGAGTCCCACGCCGAGGAGGACCGCAAAAACCGGGACTCGGTGGAGATGAAGAACCGGGCCGACCAACTGGTGTACCAGACGGAGAAACTACTGTCCGAGAACGGCGACAAACTCTCCGACGGCGACAGCAAGCCGGTGCAGGAGGCTATTGCCGTTCTTAAAGGCGCTGTCGAGAAGGAAGACGCCGAGGGCATCAAGGCCGGTATCGAACGGCTGGAGCAGGCCTCCCAGAAGCTGGCGACGGTGCTGTACCAGTCAACCGGAACCCCCGGCGAAAACGATCATGCCTCCTCGGAACCGGAGCGGTCCGGGGCAGGCGAAGACGACGACGTCATCGAAGCGGAGGTCGTCGACTCGGGGGACGGCAAGAGCGTAAATTAAGACGGAGAGGGGCGGGTCTTGCAACCCGCCCCTTTTTGTAGTTAACTGGCTCCTCGCCAGGAGGGAGACATGGCCGACCGCCCGGAATGGGACCCGATGACCGACCTGCTGTCGGTGCAGAAACAGATGAACAGGCTGTTCGAGTCGGCCCTGGGCAAGGTCGGTTTCGACGCCGACGCAGGCTTTGGCGCCTGGTCGCCGGTAGCCGACATATACGACGAGCCTGGCCGTCGGGTGTTCTGCCTGGAGCTTCCGGGGCTTTCACTGGACGATATCGGCGTAAGGATCGACGCCGACGAGTTGATCGTAGAGGGGGATCGCAGGATGGTGCGGGACGACCCCGGCGAGCAGTTCCAGCGCGTGGAACGGTCGTACGGCAAGTTCATGCGGAAGTTCCGCCTGCCGTCCAATGTGGACCGCGGTTCGGTTCGCGCAAGGTACCGGGACGGCATCCTGACGGTCAGCCTTCAGAGGAACGACGCGGCTGAACCGGAACGGTTCGACGTATCGATCGACTGACGGGCGCCCGCCCGCCACCCCCGTGATATACTCCCGCAATCCGGTAATAGATCAGGAATGGGATGGAAGAGGAAAAAGCAAAATCACGAGGCAGCGGCTCCGGCTCGGAATCCCTTAAAAAATACCTGAAGGAGATCTCCCGACTTCCTCGCGTTACGGCGGATGAGGAGAAGGTTCTCGGGAAGAAGATCCAGGGTGGGGATCGCCAGGCGCTGCAGGTCATGGTCGAGGCGAATCTTCGCTTCGTGGTCTCGTACGCCAAGCGCTATCGCGGCTGCGGGTTATCGTTTCTGGACCTGATCAACGAAGGCAATATCGGGTTGATCGAGGCGGCCAAGCGGTTCGATCCCGCCAAAAAGGTGAAGTTCATCACCTATGCCGTCTGGTGGGTCCGTCAGGCGATCATCCATGCCTTGTCGGATCAGAGCGGAGCCTTCCGGTTGCCCCAGAAGCAGGCCAATCTGCTGTACCGCATCGGTAAGGCCCAGGCCTCCCTGCGCACCGAGTTGAGGCGCGCGCCGTCCACCGAAGAGATCGCCAAGATGATGGACGTCTCGGTCACCGAGGTCACCAACCTGCTGCTGGTGTCCGACGACAACATCTCCCTTTC
This sequence comes from uncultured Acidobacteriota bacterium, assembly GCA_945787955.1. Taxonomy (GTDB): domain Bacteria; phylum Acidobacteriota; class Polarisedimenticolia; order Polarisedimenticolales; family Polarisedimenticolaceae; genus Polarisedimenticola. Next base: position 13,671 of record CALZKF010000009.1, read on the forward strand.
GGCTGTCATCGACGAGGAACACGACTTCCACCTCTCCGACAAACTTGAGCAGGAGACCATCCCTGCTGCAGATATGGTGCTGTTGAGGAATTCCCTGAAGATCCTTCTCAGCAAGGCGCTGGGCGACCTGGACGCCAAAGAGGAGAAGGTCGTTCGCCAGCGGTTCGGCCTGGACGGCACCGACCCCAAAACGCTCAAGGAGATCGGGGAGATGATGAGTCTCTCCCGGGAACGGATCCGGCAGATCGAAGCCCAGGCGCTGGAGAAGCTCAACCGGTCCCAGAAATGCCAGCAGCTCCGGGGCTACCTGAACTGAGGCCGAACATGGCGCCTGATTGCCCAGATTGCGGCGGAACCGGTTTCCGGGTCCGGTCCACGCCGGAAGGATTCACCACTGCCGCCCGCTGCGACTGCAGCTACCGGGAACAGGCCGCCAGGATGCTCAAGAGCGCCAGGATCCCGCCGCGGTACGACCACTGCCTGCTGGAGACCTTCGAGGGCCAGGAAGACTCTCACAGGGAGGCGATCCAGATCGCCGGCGACTGGGTCGAGCGCTGGCCCGACCTGGAGTTCAATCATTCCCTGCTGTTTCACGGCAGCCCGGGGATAGGCAAGACCCACCTGGCCATCGGGATTATCCGGCAGCTTGCCGGGCAAAAGGGCGCCCGGGTCCTGTTCTACGAACAGCGCGCCCTCCTTAAGAAGCTCCAGGGCACCTTCGACCCGGGCTCGGCGATCCGCGAGTCCCATATCCTCGCTCCGATCCAGGCGGCCGACATTCTGGTCCTGGACGATCTGGGCGCCGGACGGACCTCGGAATGGGCCCGTGATGTCCTCCACGAGATCATCACCCACCGTTACGACCACAGGAAATCGATGATCATTACCACCAACTGCGCCCTTGGCGAGGATGACGACGAGGATGCCGGCGATAACGCGGTTCCGGGTGTGCTGGGGAGCCTCTCTTTGCGCCAGCGTCTGGGAGATGCCCTGATGTCGCGTCTCTACGAAATGTGCCGATTTGTCCGTCTCGAAGGAGACGATTATCGTAAAGGGGTGATCAACCAGCGGATTCGCCGGGCCTGAACGGCCCCAAGGAGCAGCACGATGGAACAGGGTGCCCCCACCGCAGTCGAATATACCGTCCGGGACCGCGTGGCGTGGATCACCGTCAACCGCCCGAAGAAGCTCAACGCCCTGAACAGGGCAACGGTGCAGGAGATCACCGTAGCCGCGACCCGTGCGATCGACGATCCCGACGTGGCGGTCCTGGTGCTGACCGGTGCTGGTGAAAAGGCTTTCGTCGCCGGTGCCGACATCGGGGAAATGGCGGCTATGGACGCACGGCAAGGCCAGGACTTCGGACGGTTCCTGCAGAGCAGCTTCGATGTTCTGGAGAGGTCCCCCAAGCCGGTTATTGCGGCAGTCAACGGATTCGCCCTGGGGGGCGGGTGCGAACTGGCCATGGCCTGCCATATCCGGATCGCCGGAGAGAACGCCCGCTTCGGCCAGCCCGAAGTCGGCCTGGGCCTGATTCCGGGAGCCGGCGGGACCCAGCGGCTGCAACGCCTGGTAGGCCGTGGGAAAGCGATGGAACTGATCCTGACAGGTGACATGATTTCCGCCGACGAGGCGCATCGCATCGGTCTGGTGAACCGGGTAGTGCCGGCCGCTGAACTGCGGACCCGGGTTGCTGCTGCTGCCGCCGGCCTCGCAGCCAAGAGCCCCGTGGCGCTGGCGAGGGCGATCGATGCGGTGATGACCGGCGGAGACCTGGGTCTTGATGACGCCATGCGTCTGGAGGCTGCATTGTTCGGTCTGTGCTTCGCCACCTCGGACATGAAGGAAGGTACCTCCGCGTTCCTCGAGAAGCGCAAGCCGGAATTTTCGGGGACGTGAATCGATGAAACGGCTGCGGTTCTTCCGCATCCTGTTGCCCGCAATCCTGGTGCCTTTCCTGGTGCTTGTCGGGCTGGAATTGCGCAAACGCATCGATCCCTGGACTCCGCCGTCAGGACGCACCGAGGAAGGCGCCAGCGCAACCGGAATCCGTTTCACCGACCTCGAAGGCCCCGACCAGCGCTTCGACATGAAAGCCGAGTCGTATTCCGAAGTCGGCGAGGGTAAGCAGCGCTTGCGCGGTGTGCGTCCGTTGACTGTATTTCGTGATTCCGGGGAACCGCTGGTGATTTCCGCCGACTTCGCCGACTGGGAAGGGGAGCCCGGCACCCGCTTCGTTCGGGTTGAAGGCGGCATTGAGGTTCGTGAGGAACAGGACGGCCTCAGCGTCACGATTCCCGTCCTTGAAATCGACGAAGCAGCGAAGGAGGCGCGATCTCTGGGTGGGGTGCGGTTCGAAGCACCCGGCCTGGCCGGTACCGCCGCTTCGGTGATCTACCCGCTGGACGACCGTCCCACGGTGTTCCGCGACCTGGTGGTGAATATGGATAGCCGTTACCGGCTGCGGTCCGAGTCGGCCACCATGGCGGCAGGCAGCGGGGAAATCGTGCTTGCAGGGGGTGTCCGCCTTCTGGGGCCGGACATGGAGGTGGACTGCAGCAGCATGCGGGTGATTCGCGACGAGGACGGCAACCTGCAGAGGATCCTGGCCGCCGGCGGCGTGGATGCCGGAGCATCCCTGGATGGGGACCGCAACGCACGGTTGAAGTCCGGCAGCCTCGAGGTGAGCTGGGACGAGGCCGGAGAGATCGATTTTCTCCTGATGGACCAGGATGCGGTCCTGCAGTTGAACGAGCAGGGCCTGGCGGCACGGATGGTTCGGGTCAGCAACCGTGAGCGCCTGGACGAGCGCTGGGACTTCCTGGCGGCAGGCGGCGTGTACCTGGAAGGCTTGGCAGGGGCGGACCAGGACAAGGTCAGCCTGCAGGCGTCCCGGATCGAAGGTGTCCTGGAACCGGAAGGCAAACTGGTTGCAGCCGACGTCATCGGTTCGATCCGTTTCACCGGACCGGAATCTCTGGCGGAAGCCGACCGGGGTGAGGTTCGCGCAGCCGAAGACGATTACGACATCACGCTGCATTCCTCCCCCGTGCTCCGGGCAAGAATTTCCAGCGCGCGCCACCGCGTGACCGGGCAGACCATCAAACTCCGCTCCGGGAGCCAGTATATTCGCGCCGAAGGCGGAGTGGAGGCGACCCTTCTGCCGGATTCCGGCGCGGAGAGCGCCGGTATGTTCCGGAAAGGGGAAGCGGTGCATTTCGTCGCCAGAGTAATGGAAGGCTCGGCCGACGGCGAGACGATCCGGTTCACCGACGGCGTCCGGGGGTGGCAAGGCGAGCGAACCTTGTCCGCCGACTCTATTCAAGTCGGACAATCCACCGGCGACCTCCTGGCAGAGGGTCAGGTCGGAACCCGACTTCCCGGAAAGCGGGCCGGTTCCTTGAAAGACTCGGATTTCTACCATATCAGCGGCGACCGGCTGGAGTACGACCGCCAGGCGTCCAAGGCCGTTTACACCGGTGAAGTCCACGTCCGCCAGGACGAAGGTTGGCTGGAGACCGACAGGCTGGAGGCCGAACTACAGGAGGGCGGATCGGATCTCCAGGTATTGCGAGCCCTCGGCAACGTATTGCTGGAATACCGCGTGCGCGCAGAAAGCGGTGCCCCGGAGCAGGTCCAGGGTGATTCCGACCGTGCCGAGTACCGGCCGGGCGAGGCGGTGGTGCGGCTGTTCGGCGACCGCAAACGGGCGACCCTGCGCAGGTCGGGACCGGAGGCCGTCACCATCTACGGCAGGGTCCTGCGGTATTATCTCGATGAAGGCATCATCGAGGTGGAGAAGGGCTTGTCAGGCAGGTCCAGGATCCAGACGCCGGAAGGCGACCGGGAGGAACCGAGTGGAGGGGAGTGAAGGACTCAGCGCCGAAGGACTGGTGAAGAGTTTCCGGGGCCGTACCGTGGTGGACGGCGTCTCCCTGTCCATCGAACCGGGAGAAGTGGTCGGCCTGCTCGGCCCCAACGGTGCGGGCAAGACGACATCGTTTCACCTGATTCTCGGACTGGTGCCGCCCAACAGGGGCAAGGTACGGCTGGATGGCCGGGACATCACCAGCCTGCCGATGTATCTCAGGGCGCGCCACGGAATCGGCTACCTGCCTCAGGAGCCTTCGATCTTCCGGAAGATGACCGTGACCGAGAACATCCTGTCGGTGCTGGAATTGCGGGGGCTTCCGGTGCAGCAGGGAAAGGAACTGTGCGAAACCCTCCTGCAGGAATTCGGCCTCACCGGAGTGGCCGGGTCCAAGGGCTATGCGTTGTCGGGTGGAGAGCGCCGCCGGGCCGAGATCGCCAGGGCGCTTGCCGGTGAACCGCGGCACATGCTCCTGGATGAACCGTTTGCCGGGATCGACCCGATCGCGGTCTCCGACCTGCAGCGAATCGTGGTCCGGCTCAAGGAAAAAGGGCTTGGCGTACTCATCACGGACCACAATGTGCGTGAGACTTTACAGATCACGGATCGGGCCTATATTATTAGTCAGGGTCGTATTTTCAGGCACGGGACCCCGTCCGAACTGGCCTCGGACAGTGAGGTCCGCCGGGTGTATCTCGGAGATAAGTTCAGGCTTCACTGACGCGACGGGGCGTCGGAGGAGCGGAGACTGGATGGCTCTTGAGCAGAAACTAAGTATCCGGATGAGCCAACGGCTCGTCATGACACCCTCCCTGCAGCAAGCGATCAAGCTCCTTCAGATGTCCAAGCTCGAATTGGCGGAGGAGATCCAGCAGGAGCTGCTCGAGAACCCGGTTCTGGAGGAAAGTCAGCTGGAGGCCTCGGGAGCGGACAAGCCGGACCCGGAGCCTGAGGCCGAAACGCCATCCGAAACCTTCGACGACATCGACTACGAAGCCTATTTCCAGAACGTGGACGCGGACGTGCCGCCACCGCCCCGCCGCGAGGTCCGTGAGGGCCTGCCCTCGTTCGAGACCATGTTGTCGAATCCGCCGGATCTGACCGACCATCTGACCTGGCAGCTGGAAATGAACAAGGTTGGGAAGCTCCATAAGGAAATCGGGCAGGCGATCGTCGGCAACCTCAACCATGACGGCTACCTCAGGGCAACTCTCGAAGAGATCCGGGACATGGGCGGTTACAGCATGGAGGATGTGCTGGCCACCGTGGAGTTGATTCAGGGCTTCGATCCGGTGGGCGTTGCCTCCCGGGATCTGGTGGAGTGCCTGTGCGTCCAGCTCAAGCACCTCGGTCAGGCCGGCACCCCGGCGGAGACCATCGTCCGCCACCACATGGACAAGCTTCAGAGCAGAAAGTACAAAGAGCTCGCCACCGCCCTGGACCTGGAAATGGAAGATCTGGAGGCTGAAATCGAGATCATACTCGGGCTGGACCCCAGACCCGGGCAACGCTACAACACCGAGGACAACCATTACGTCATCCCCGACGTTCAGGTGGTCAAAATCGACGACGAGTATGTGGTGATCCTCAACGATGACGGACTGCCCCGTTTGAAGATCAGTCCGGTGTACCGCAGGATGCTGGCCGCCAAGGGCGCGGGAGCGGAACGCGCGGAAACCAAGGAATACGTCAGGAACAAACTGCGTTCGGCGTTTCGATTGATCAAGAGCGTGGAGGAGCGGCAGCGTACGATCTACAAGGTTGCCACGGCCATCGTCAAGTTCCAGAAGGAATTCCTGGATCACGGCATCGAGCATCTCAAGCCGCTTGTCCTGAAGGATGTGGCCGAGGAGATCGGCATGCACGAGTCGACGGTGAGCCGGGTCGTGAACAACAAGTACATGCACACCCACCGCGGCCTGTTCGAGATGCGCTACTTCTTCCACAGCGGGATCGCGTCCAGCCGCGGCGGGGATAACATTTCCAGCCATACGGTCAAGGAACAGATCCGGAAGATCATTCTCGGAGAAGATCCCCGCAAACCGCTGTCCGACTCGGCCATCGTGAAAATCCTCAAGGCCGCCGGTCTGCAGATCGCCAGAAGGACAGTGGCGAAGTATCGCGAGGAACTGAAAATCGTCTCCTCCAGCGCCAGGAAACAGGGTTTCCGGTAGCGGAGCTGCTTTTATAATGGACTACGATCATTTTTCAATATCCGCCCAGGAGATCAACCCATGAAACTGGACATAACAGGACGCCACATCGCAGTTTCCGACGGGCTCAGGCAACATACGGCAGACCGCCTCGAGAAGATAGACAAGCTGTTCCACGACGATATCGAAGCCCACGCCGTGCTGTACGTTGAAAAACACCGCCACGTTGCGGAGATACAGATCAAAAGCCGGGCAGGTGTTTTTTCCGGCCAGGAGTCCACCGGGGACCTGTATCTGTCCATCAATGAGGCGGTGGAAAAAATCGAGAAACAGATCCGCCGTTTCAAAGACAAACGGGTCGACCGCAGGCGCAGGGAGGGAACCACCGCCGCCGAGGCGGTGGCGGCCATCCGCTCCGAGAACGAACCGGATGTACCTCACCCCGATAAACCGGTATCCGCCGCCTCTGCGAGCCGCATTGTTCACAGCGATCGTTTTCGCAAAAAACCACTCAGCCCCGAAGACGCCGTAATGGAACTGGTGAGCAGCGGCCAGGACGTCCTGCTCTACCGGGACGCGGAGACCAACCGGCTCAACGTCGTGCACCGTCTTCCCGACGGCAACTTCGGAGTTGTCGATCCCGACTTCTGAGCCGCTTCTCGCGGTAGTGCTTGACCACCACGGTGGTCCCTGATAACTTCTGTGTCTACATGATCTTGGGGAGCTTTCGCCTGGGATGGCGAAGGATGCCGAGTCGAGGTGCGTCCAAATGAAGGATGACGGTCACAAGGGCAGTCGGACCCGTGGAAAATGGGAGAACCGGACGCTGAGGCCGGTAACCGAAAAATCCGGTGAACGGGACGTGGATTATTCGACGGTTTCCAGCCTGCCGATCGATCGGTTGTACACACCTGAAGATCTGGGTCCGGACTGGGATTTTCACGAGAAGGTCGGGTTCCCGGGGGAGTACCCGTTTACCCGGGGAGTTTACCCGACCATGTATCGCGGCCGGCTCTGGACCATGCGACAGTTCGCCGGATTCGGGAGTGCCGCCCAGACCAACCAACGGTTCAAATATCTCCTGGGCCAAGGTCAGACCGGGCTCTCGGTCGCCTTCGACCTGCCGACACTCATGGGACGGGACAGCGACGACCATATGGCACGCGGAGAGGTAGGCAGAGAGGGCGTCGCCATCGACTCTCTGGCGGACATGGAGGTGCTGTTCGATGGCATCCCGCTGGACCAGGTCTCCACTTCCATGACCATCAACGCCCCGGCGGCTGTGATTTTCTGTATGTATCTGGCGGTTGCCGAAAAACAGGGTGTCCCCCTCGAGAAGCTCAACGGCACGTTGCAGAACGACATCCTGAAGGAGTACATCGCTCAGAAGGAATGGATCTACCCGCCCAAGCCGAGCATCCGGATCATCACGGACCTGATCGGGTTCTGCACTCGATCCGTACCGAAATGGAACACGATTTCCATATCCGGCTATCACATCAGGGAGGCAGGCTCCACGGCGGTTCAGGAACTGGCGTTTACCATCGCCGACGGCATCGGTTATGTACAGGCCGGGATCGAGGCCGGCCTGCCGGTGGACGCATTCGCTCCCCGGCTTTCTTTCTTCTGGAATTCCCACAACGACTTCTTCGAGGAGATCGCCAAAATGCGGGCCAGCCGGAGAATGTGGGCCCGGATCATGCGGGAACGGTTCGGCGCCGGCGACCCGCGGTCCTGGATGTGCCGGTTCCATACCCAGACTGCCGGGTACAGCCTGACCGCACAACAGCCGTACAACAACGTGGTCCGGGTCACGACCCAGGCGCTGGCGGCGGTTCTGGGAGGCACCCAGTCCCTGCACACCAACTCCCTGGACGAAACCCTGGCCCTGCCCTCGGAAGACGCAGTCACCATCGCCCTGCGGACCCAGCAGATTCTGGCCGAGGAATCGGGCGTCACCAACACAATCGATCCCCTGGCAGGGTCGTACTTCGTTGAAGCTCTCACCGATCGCATGGAACGGGAGGCGATGGAGTACATCGACCGCATCGACGAGTTGGGCGGCATCGTGCCGGCCATCGAGAACGGCTTCCCCCAAAAGGAGATCGCAGACGCCGCGTATCGCTACCAGCAGCAGCTCGAGGATGCCTCCAAGGTTGTGGTCGGCGTCAACAAACATCGCATGGAAGAGAAATCCAGGCCGGACACGCTCAAGATCGGCCATGAGGTCGAGGAGCAGCAACTGCAACGCCTGCAGCAATTGAAATCGTCCAGGGACCAGGAGGCCGTAAAGCGCTGCCTTGCTGCCCTTGCCGATGGGGCGGGCGGCGAGGAGAATCTCCTCCCGCTTATGCTGGCGGCGGTCAGGGAATACGCCACGGTGGGGGAGGTCAGTGCAGCGCTGGTGCCTGTGTTCGGGCGATATCGTGAAGTATCCATCATCTGATATTCGGAGAGCGATGTGAGCGAGAACAGGAAGCTTAGGTTGCTTGTGGGCAAGGTCGGCCTGGACGGCCACGACCGAGGCGCGAAGATCATCGCCCGTGCGTTCCGGGACGCCGGATTCGAAGTGATTTACACCGGCCTGCACCAGTCCCCCGAGATGGTGGTCGCCACTGCGATCCAGGAGGACGTGGATGCGGTCTCCCTCTCGATTCTCTCCGGCGCGCACAACTTTCTTTTCCCGAAGGTCATCGAGCTTCTCCGGGAACAGGGTGCGGAGGATATCGCCGTGTTCGGCGGCGGGATCGTTCCCGAAGAAGACATTTCGGGACTGAAAGCAGCCGGGGTGCTGGAGATCTTCACCCCCGGCGCGACCACCGATGCGGTTATTAACTGGGTCCGGCAAAACATCAAGCCGCGGAATTTATAGCGAGGCCGATATGGCGCACACCATTCTTCTGGCTGACGACAGCATTACAATCCGGAAGGTTGTGGAACTGTCCTTCCACGACACGGACATTCGCGTGGAGAGCGTATCTTCCGGCCAGGAGGCGGTGGACCGTCTCCCGGAAATGAAGCCGGACCTCGTACTGGCCGACGTCTTCATGCCGGGGCCTTCGGGGTACGACCTCTGCCGCATGATCAAGGAGTCGGACAACCCGGTTCCCGTCCTGCTCCTGCGCGGCGCGTTCGAGCCGTTCGACGACGGCAGGGCGGAGGCATGCGGTTCCGACGGATTCCTGGTGAAGCCGTTTGAAGCCAGAGCGCTGGTGGAGACGGTGACGGAGCTGCTGCAGCGTGAAATCGAACCGGTGGTGGAGCCCGACCGGGAACATGTTGAGGCGGAGGCGCTGCTGGACGACCTGGCCGACGAAGCCGCCTTCAGCGACGGCCCCGCCGTGGAGTTGGACGTAGCCGATCTCCCCCCGGAGGAGATTGCGCCGCAAGACAATTCTGCCCCGGACACCGGGGAGGAGGCCATACGCAAGGCGGTGGCTTCCATGTCCGAGGATATTATCCGGGAGATTGCATGGGAAGTGGTTCCTGAACTGGCCGAAGCTCTCATCCGGGAGCGGATTCGCCAACTCGAGCGGGAAGAATCAGAAACCTAGTCGCGCCGAACAGGTTGGATGCTGCCGGTTCAGCCTGCTCGAGGTCGGGGACAACGATGGAATTGGCGAAGGAATACCGACCGGGACCGGTTGAGGAACGGTGGCTGCGTGAATGGGAAGCGGCCGGCCTGTTCCGGGGAGATCCTGACAGCGGAAAGCAGCCTTTCTGCATGGTCATCCCGCCCCCCAATGTGACCGGCAACCTGCATATCGGCCATGTCCTGGTTTACACCCTCCATGATGTCATGGCGCGATGGAAGCGCATGCAGGGCTTCGACGTTCTGTGGCTGCCTGGAACCGACCATGCCGGCATCGCGACCCAGATGGTGTTTGAGCGGACACTGGCCGCAGAAAAGAAGCACCGCAGCGATCTCGGCAGGGCCGAGTTCGAGAAGCGGATCTGGGAGTGGAAAGAGACTTACGAAAAACGGATCATTGAATCTCTGAGACTGCTGGGATCGTCCTGTGACTGGGGACGGCAACGGTTCACCCTGGACGAGGGCCTGTCCGGTGCGGTCCGCACGGTGTTCTGCCGGCTGTACGAGGAAGGCCTCATATACCGGGACAGGTACATCGTGAACTGGTGCCCCCGGTGTCATACCGCGATTTCCGACCTGGAAACCGAGCACAAGCCGGTTCCCGGAAAGCTCTATACCGTGCGCTATCCGGCGGAAGACGGTTCCGGCGACGGTATCCGGGTCGCCACCACCAGGCCGGAAACCATGTTCGGCGACGTCGCGGTGGCGGTGCACCCTGACGACGAGCGCTATAGCGCCATGGTCGGCCTGCAGGTCCGCCTGCCCCTCACCGGCAGGACCATCCCGGTCATCGCCGATCCGTTCGTGGAACGGGAGTTCGGAACCGGAGCGGTGAAGATCACGCCGGCCCATGACCCCAACGACTTCGAGGCCGGCAGGCGCAACGATCTTCCGGAAGTGGTCGCCCTGGACAACGACGGCCGCATGACGTCCGCTGCGGGGCGCTTTGAAGGACTCGACCGGTTTGAGGCCCGGAAGGCGGTGGTCGAGGCGCTTGAGCGGGAAGGGGTGCTGCTCGAGGTCGAAGACCATGATCACGCCGTAGGCCACTGCCAGCGCTGCCATACCATGATCGAACCGTTGGTCTCCAAACAATGGTTCCTGAAAATTCAAACTCTGGCCGAACCGGCGATCCGGGCGGTGGAAGAGGGCCGGACCGAATTCATCCCCGGCTCCTGGGCCAAGACCTATTTCGAATGGATGCGAAACATCCACGACTGGTGTATCTCCAGGCAGCTCTGGTGGGGCCATCGCATCCCGGCGTGGTACTGCGATCCGTGCGGCGAAACGTTCGTCCTCGAGAACGACCCCGAGAGCTGCCCGAAATGCACCGGAGCCCTGCGCCGTGACGAGGATGTCCTGGATACCTGGTTCTCCTCGGCGCTGTGGCCGTTCTCCACAATGGGCTGGCCGGAACAGACCCGGGATCTGGAACATTACTACCCGACACAGTTGCTGATCACCGGCTTCGACATCATTTTTTTCTGGGTCGCCCGCATGATCATGATGGGCATGAAGTTCATGGATGATGTCCCGTTCCGGCACGTGTACATCCATGGCCTGGTCCGGGACTCCGCCGGACAGAAAATGTCCAAATCCAAAGGCAACACGGTGGACCCGGCGGAATTGCAGGAACGCTACGGCACCGATGCGGTGCGACTCTTCATGGCGATCCAGGCCAGCCCGGGCAGCGACATCCCTCTGGATTCGGAGCGGATGGAAGGTTATCGCGCCTTCGCCAATAAACTTTGGAACGCATGCCGTTTCGCCATGATGCGCCTTGGGGACGCCAGCGTGCGTCTCAGCTTCCGCGCCGAGGATCTATCGCGAGTGGATCGCTGGATTCTGTCCCGGGCCGACCGCCTGGTTCAGGAGGTTGACAAGGCTCTGGAGCAGTTCCGAGTCGACCGGGCATCCGATGCCCTGTACCACTTCGTCTGGCACGAGTTCTGTGACTGGTACATCGAATTCGTCAAACCGGATCTGTCCGCCGCAAGCGGCGGCAAACGTACCGAGACCTCCAAGGCGGTGCTGCAGACCGTGCTGGACCGCCTGTTGCGAATGCTGCACCCTTTCATGCCGTTCATCACCGAGGAACTCTGGGAGAAGCTCCCAAGAGACGCAACCCATCTGGCGGTGGCGACCTGGCCGGTTGCCGATGGCGGCTGGATCGATGACCAAGCCGAACAGGACATCCAGCTTCTGAAGGAGCTGATCGCAAGGGTCCGGAACCTCCGCGCCGAATCCCGGATCGATCCCGGCAAGAGAGTTGAACTGCTGGTGCATCCGAATACCGCCGAAGGAGGAGCACTGGTCAAGGATGAGGCCGATCGCATCGCCGCCCTGGTGCGGGCTTCGTCGGTCCGGCTGGTGGACGGCTTCGAGGACGGTCAAATCGCGGCCAGGGGAGTCAGCACCGGGTTTGCGCTGGCGATTCCCCTCAAGGGACTTCTGGATCTGGACGCCGAGCGGAGCCGTCTGGACAAGGAACTGGCCAAGGCCGAGAAAGAGCTCAAAGGCCGGGAGAAGAAGCTCCACAACCCGTCGTTCATGGAACGGGCGCCGGCGGAGGTGATCGAGAAGGAGCGGGCTCTCTGCTCGGAACTGCATGAGAAGGTCGCCCGATTCCGGGCTTCAATCAGGAACCTGGAGGGAGGGGCCATCCCGTGATCGAACGCCCCTCCAAGGCGGCGGTGGACCGTATCGTAGCGGCGGCCCTGGCCGAGGATCTTGACCTGGCCGGTGACATCACCACCGCGGCGGTGATCCCGAAGAGCAGCACCGCATCGGCGAGGATCGTGGCCCGCAGCGATCTTGTGGTAGCCGGCCTTGCCGTCGCCTGCGGTGTTTTCCGGCACCTGGATCGTGATCGGTTAACGATTGCCGCCGCGTTTCGGGATGGGGACGAGGCCACCTGCGGTGAACTCCTGGCGACCGTTCAGGGCGACGCGGCGGCGATCCTGACAGGCGAGCGCACCGCGTTGAACATCCTTGGACGTATGTCCGGGGTAGCGACCGGCACACGGGCCGCGGTGCGGGAGGTCGAGGGCACCGGGGCGGTGATCCTGGACACCCGCAAGACCATGCCCGGTCTCCGTGAACTGGACAAGTACGCCGTGGCGGCCGGAGGGGGGACCAACCACCGTCTCGGCCTGTACGACGCGATCATGATCAAGGATACGCATCTCGGTGTGACCGGGTCGGTGTCTGATGCCGTACGGGCCGCTCTGGCGGCGGGACACGATCCCGGGATCATCACCGCCGAGGTCCGTTCCGCGGCACAATTGCGGGAAGCAATGGCAGCCGGGGCCGGTCGAGCGCTTTTGGACAATATGACCCTGGCCGCCCTCAGGGAGTGCGTGACCATCGGCAAGGGCAGGATCGTCCTGGAAGCTTCCGGAGGTCTCCGTCCCGGGAACCTTCGGCCGGTTGCGGAAACCGGGATCGAGTTTTTGAGTCTCGGGTGGTTGACCCACTCCGCACCGTCCGCTGATGTCGCCATGGAAATCGCCGGCGACTGGTGACGCTTGCCGTGCTGGATGCAGAACGACTCCGAAGGCTGACCTGCACCGTTCCGCTAGTCACCCGTGTTTTCATATCCACCGAACTGGTATCGACCCAGGACGAGGCGCGGCGGTTGGCCGATGCCGGTGCTGCCGCGGGCACGGTGGTGATTGCACACCGTCAGAGCGCAGGCCGGGGCAGCCGCGGGCGGCGGTGGCATTCACCTGCAGGGGCCGGCCTTTACGTTTCCATCATTCTCACCCCGGCCGGGGATACGGCCACCCCGGCCCGCTGGACCCTGGGAGCATCCCTGGCCGTCTGCCGCGCCTGCCGCGAAGGTGCGGTGCCGGCCGAGATCAGGTGGCCCAACGACATCCTGATCCGGGGCCGCAAGGCGGCCGGCATACTGGCGGAGTTGCGCGGCCGCCGGGAACATCCGGTACTGATCCTGGGGATCGGCGTCAACGTCTTTCAGGAATGCGGGGAATTCCCGTCGGAGCTGACGGCGACCAGCACGTCCCTCCGGATGGAAGGCGGAACGATCCTCGGCCGGGAGGAACTGGCCGGCTCGATCCTGGGACATCTCTCCACCATCGCCGGACTGATGTACCATGGCGATTGGCCGCAGGTGCGCGCAGACTGGATCGGCATGGCGACCGGCATAGAGGGCAAGCCGGTGCGTATCCGTGATGAAGCCGGCATGGCGGCCGGCCTGCCGGGTATCACCGCAGGTGTGGATGACGGTGGTGCCTTGATCGTCCGCCTGGAGGACGGTTCGGATGCGGTGCTGCATTCATCCGAATCCCTCGTGCGATTGGAGGCTTGATCGATGCTGCTGGCCATTGACGCCGGAAACACCCATACCGTCTTCGGTCTGTTTTCCGGGTCGGAGTTGAAAGCCCTGTGGCGGATCGGAACGCGCAAGGAATTGACGCCGGACGAACTGGGTGCCTGGTTGCGGCTCCTCATCGGCGATGCCGGGTTCACCACCTCCGACATCGACGGGGTGATCGCCTGTTCGGTGGTTCCGGACATGAATACCGTGCTCACCGACACCGCCCGGAAGTGCTTCGGGAGGACGACGCTGTTTATCGGCCCCGGGATACGTACCGGAATGAAAATCCGGTACGAGAACCCCCACGAGGTCGGTGCGGACAGGATCGTAAACGCCGTGGCCGCCAAGGAGCGCCTGGGTGCCCCGGTGATGGTCCTGGATTTCGGGACCGCCACCACACTGGATGTGGTGGACGAAGATGGAGAGTACCTGGGCGGGGTGATCGCACCGGGCCTGGAAATTTCGGCGGAAGCCCTGTTCGAAAGAGCGGCGCGGTTGTCCCGCGTCGATATCCGCCGCCCGGAGCGATGCATCGGCCGCAATACCGAGGACAGCATCCGCTCCGGGCTGTTCTTCGGATACGCGGCCCTGGTGCGGGGGGTGGTCACCCGGGCCCGGGAGGAGCTCGGACAGGATGCTCCGGTGATCGCGACCGGCGGACTGGCGCCGGTGTTTGCAGGGGAACTTGATTTCCTCGAACAGATCGTACCGGGCCTGACTCTGGAAGGATTGCGGATCATCTGGGACAAGAACCACAAACGATGAGGATCCTGTTCATATGCAGCGGCAACATCTGTCGTAGCCCGATGGCGGCGGAATATGCCCGCCACCGGGCGGCCCAGGTCGGCCTCAGCCATCATCTGGTGGATTCCGCCGGCACCCTGGGTATCGAGGGCGCGCCGGCTTCCGGCGAGGCGGTGACGGTCCTGCACGAACACGGCCTGGACCTCTCGTCCCACCGCTCCCGCGGTCTGCGCAGAAGCGACTTGACCGCTTCCGACATGGTTCTCGTGATGGAGCACCGTCACCTGGAAGAACTGGAAGACCGGTTCACCGAGCGGGTAGGGGAGACCTACCTGCTGCGCGCCTTCGAGGACGGCCCCGACCCGACACCCGGCGCGCCGGACCTGGACGACCCGATCGGCTTGCCGCTCGAGAATTACCGGGCCAGGTTCGCGGAGATCCGCACCGCCGTGGACCATCTCATGATCCACCTCCGAAGCCTCCGGTAGTCGCCGTGGACCGGACCGTCCGACAGTACGTCCGTAAACTCGAGGATGCCCTGGCGCGCCGCGCCGAGGGTCCCCGGGTGTTCACGCAGAGGGACTACCGCCTGGCCACCCGATGGCATCAGGAAGGGGTTCCGGTCGGGCTGATCCTGGAGATCATGGAACGGCGGAAAGTTGCCGCCCGGGGCCTGTCCCAGGTAGCTGTCCGGGTGGAGGAGAGTTGGAGGGCGGTATGCGCCGGACGACTTGGTGACGGTGAACGCCAACCGATACCCGCTTCTCCGGAGGCTGGTCCGGAACGGCTGTTGGTGATGGCGGTGCAAGGCGCACCACCTTCCTCAAGGCTCCGTCGGCTGCTGCAGACACTTCTGGAGCAGCACCGTGCCGGAGCCTCTCCGGATGCTCTCGAGCGGATTCTCGAAGCGGAGCTTCCCGGGGCGGTCCCGCCGGAGCTGCTGCAGGAAGCCGAGAACGAGGCGAAACAAACACTGGATCCCCATCGCGATCGCATGCCGCCGGAGGCTTTCAGAGAGACGGTTCGCAAAGGAGTTCTGGCCAGGTTGCGCCGTGTCGCCGGGATCCCGCAGCTGCGCTGACAGGCTGGCCGTTGGAGTCCAGGCGCTGTAGACTGGCGGCCCCGTTCCCGCCTCCCGGGAATTCCTGTTGGCTTCCTTCGATCCGAAGCGCTATCCCTGCGTTGTCCTGGCCGGGTATTATCTCTCCGGCCGGACTCTGACCGCACTGCTGTCCGAACATGTAATGTTGGTCATTGCAGCTGCCGCTATTCTCGGAGTCGGCGCCGTATCGATCCTCCGTCGCCGTTCGCCGGGCGCCGCGGCGCTGCTCGCTGCAATGCTGTTCGTTCTCGGCGTGGCCCATGGAAGTGCCGACCTCCACGAAGGCGACAGCGGTGTCCCGTTCGTCGAGAAGGAATGGACCGGCCGTGTCTTGGAAATGCCCGAGCGCTCGGTGGCAGGGGACTCGATCCTGCGGCTGGATGCCGGTGGCCGGGTCTTACGCTTGAAGGTTCGGCCATCCCCCCGAACGGCGGAACGGCGGCTTATGGCTCTGCGAACAGGCGACCGGGTCCGGGTCTGGGCGCGCACCGGCCTGCCTGCACCGCTTGCAAATCCGGGGGCTGACTATCCCGGCCGGGCCCTGCGGTCTGGCGGGATCCACCGTGTCGGAACGGTGAAAAGCGCACGGCTGGTGGAGTTGCTGGCGTCGGGTGAACCGGGATTGCTGCGAGGGGTGGACCACGCCCGATCCCGTTTCCGGGCCGGACTGGATCGGATCGGCAAGGCAGACCCCGAGGTCCGCGGTTTGCTGGGGGCGATGCTCCTGGGCGACCGGGCGGGCCTGCCGGTGGAAACTGTGGAGCGTCTCCGTTCCGCCGGGCTCGTCCATCTGATCGCCGTGAGCGGCCTGCACGTAGGACTGATCCTGCTCCTGGTGCTGGGCGCCCTCCACCGCCTGCCGCTGCCGCTGCGGTTCCGCCCGATCGTGGCGCCCCTGCTCCTGGGCGGCCTTGTCCTCCTGATCGGCACGGCCGCTTCGATTCTGAGAGCGGCCGCCATGGCGTTGATCGCAGTGTGGGGCAGGCGGTTCGGCCGGGGAGGCGAACCGCTCAACAGCCTGTCGGCTGTCGGCCTGCTCCTGGTTTTTATGCAACCTGCATCGATCCACAACGCCGGGTTCAAGCTGAGTTTCGCCGCCACGGCAGGCATCCTGCTCGCATACCGGCCTCTGAGGCGTGTCCTGCCGCTCCCAGGGTTCCCCGGGGTTCCAGCGGCGATTTCCGCCGCCGCCTATCTGGCTACCGCACCTTGGACCGCGGCTCTGTTCGGGACGGTAGCTCCGGTCTCACTGCTGTCCAATCTGGTCAGTGCACCGTTATGCGGCCTGATCTTGATGACCGGCTACCCGGCCATGGTTCTGGCTGCCCTGGGACTGCCGACCCTGGGCACCGGCGGTCTCGCGGTTGCGGGCTGCCGCGGGCTGGTCCGCATGGCCGAACTGTCGCCGGAATCGGTCCTGCAGGTACCGGGGCCGTCACCGGCGGTGATCGCCGGCCTGTTGGCCTCCGTCCCTCTGCTGACAGGATGCCGCAGTGCCGGACGGCGAACCGCCCTCCTGCTGGTGCTGGCACTCGCCTTGACCTGCCTTCATCTCGGCAAACCGCCGGTGTTGCTTCCTTCGGGAGTGCTGGAGGTGACGGTGCCTGACGTGGGGCAGGGCCAGACAGTACTGGTCCGCAGCGGGGCGGGGGCGTTGCTGGTTGACGCCGGAGGGTCCCGGTCTCCCACATTCGATGTCGGTGCACGGGTGGTGGCGCCTCAACTGGCCGGTATCGGTATCCACCGGCTGGATGTTCTGGCGATCAGCCATGAACATCTGGATCATGCCGGCGGCGCCGCGGCTATCCTGAAACGGTTCGAGGTCGGCAGGCTCTGGCTCGTGCCTGGAACCCTGGACCGGCCGGCCATCCGGCCTCTGGTGGAACTGGCCCACAGGCGTAAAGTGCCGGTGGTACTGGCAGGCAGGGGGGCCGTACACCGTGGACGGGACTGGACCCTCGCGTCCCTCCATCCCGGGGAGGACTCATCCCGCCTCTCGGTGAACGACAGATCCCTGGTCTTGAAAATCGATGCGGAGTACGGCAGCGTGCTGATTCCCGGTGACCTTGGCGCCGAGGGGGAGTACGCCATGCTGGATTGCGAGCGCTTGCCCGTACTGCTGGACGCAGACCTGCTGATTGCGGGCCACCACGGAGCCGCAGGCGGTTCCTCGACCGGTTACCTGGCGGCGGTTTCACCCCAGGCGGTCCTCATCTCGGCCGGGAAAGGGAACCGCTTCGGTCATCCGGACCCTGGAACGGTGGCCCGATTCAGGGCGGCCGGCGCCACCGTGGGATCCACAGACCGGGACGGCCTCCTCAAATGGCGGATTGACCGCCGCGGCTGGGTGCTTACGGGATATAGGTCAGGGGGTTCGGCAGGAAAGAGAACAGGAAGATAAGCAGAAGAGCGATGCCGACCCACCGCCTTGCCGCTCCCAGCTCCCCGCCCTCGTACACCAGCCTCGGGTGCCGGTTGCGCATGAACAACAGCACCAGGAACCACAGGTTGTACACCGAGGGCGTCCGCGAGGTCCAGGTTGTGTATACGATCCAGCTCCCCAGCAACCCGATGGTCCCCCACGACAGCAGCCGGTGCATCCGTCTCGATATGGAATAGGCCACATGGCCGCCGTCCAGCTGTCCTACAGGAAACAGATTCAGGGTGGTCAGGAACAGCCCGAACCAGCCGGCGAAGAACAACGGATCCAGCATGATGTCGGATCTGCCCAGGAGGAGATGGGTCAGGAGAGAGTTCCCGAAGCTGAAGAACCCTCCTGAAAAGGTTTCCGGCACCGGAACAGCCGTTCCGGCGCTGACAAGCAGTACCGGAACCGTAACGAAGAAGCCGGCCAGGGGGCCGGCGGCTGCAATATCGAACAAAGCCTTGCGGTGGGGGATCGGACTCCGTATCCGGATCACGGCGCCGAAGGTTCCGAACATCAGGAGGGGAGCCGGGATGAAAAAAGGCAGGGTGGCGGATACGCGGTACCGTCTGCAGGCCAGGTAATGACCGATTTCATGGGCGAACAGGATCGCCATCATGGAGGCCGCGAACGGGACGGAAGGGACCAGTGCGGCCGGTGTGAACGGGATCCGCCAGAACGGGATTTCCGCCAGTTGCGAGGGGATGCCGGCGAACCAGAACGCTCCGGAAACAAGGACCGACCAGGCGGTAAACAGGAACAACAGGCTATGGAGCCAGACGCGGTTGCCCCTTTTCCGGATTGTGGCGGTCGCTTGCTCCATCCGTCGGATTATAGCCCACGCTGTCCCTTGGAGTGGACAGCCGGTGTGCTCCCTGAAGGACCTTCCCGGCGGTGGGGCTCCGGCTTCCGGCAGCTTTGTGCGGTATGTTTATTGCATGCTTCTTTGATGGATCTTGACCGCCGGAGGTGGATGATGACCGCGAATAGAATGGCACACCGTTTGTCCAGGATCACCGCTGGTGTGATGGTCCTGTTCCTCGCAGCAGGCGGCCTGGCCGCCCTGGCCGGCAGCGCCAAGCGCACCCGGCCGTCCGGCTCCGGAAGCGCCGGCGGCAGCACGAAGGCGTCTGCCGCGTCCGCCGGCTCCAGTCGGCGTGGGAGCGGCACGGCAGGCTCCACAACAGCCGTGTCCGGCCGGGCAAGCTACGGCTACGGCAACCGAGGCTACCGCTACGGCGGCTATTCCTATTATCCCGGAGGCTGGTACGGCGGTTACGGCTGGTACGGCCCCTACGGTTACGGCTGGTACGGCCCCTACGGCTACGGCTGGTACGGCCCCTACGCCGGTCACCGTTATCGCATGGTTACAGTGGCGGTCAGTCCCGACCGCAATGCTCCCGCGGTTCTGGAAACCGATGTCCACCCCAGGAAGGCGCACCTGATTCTCAACGGCGACGATATGGGAAAGGTCAAGTACTTCAACGGCAACTGGGACCGGCTGCCGCTGCCGCCGGGGCAGCACACGATCGAGTTCAGGGCCAAGGGCTACCGCACGCTGAAATTGGAAATGGAGACGGAAGCGGGTCGCTTCTACCGACTGGACTATCGCATGGAGAAGGGCGAGGGCGAAGATCCCAGATCCATGCGTCTACCCCGGTCCGCTCCCAGGGAAGAGACCATCGAGAAAGCGGAGAGAACAGCGTCGCCGGGCCTGGAAGCCGGTGTGAGCCCCGGTCTGCTCCGCGGCCTGCTCAGGATCCGGGTGAGCCCGGCCGATGCGGCGGTCTACCTGGACGGCGAATTCCTGGGGCGAGGGGATGAACTGTCCCGGCTTCACGGAGCCCTGCCGGTGGCCGCAGGTTTTCATCGCATCGAGGTGGTTCGACCCGGATTTACTTCCCGAACTCAGGAGGTCGAAGTGATTGAAGGAGGAGACCCTGTTCGGATCGAGTTGGAACTGGACAGGGAGTAGTCCCTGATTGTTTTGGCTTATTGCAGGTTGCGAAGGTTCTTACCCGGCTTGAACCGGATCGTTTTTCCCGGGGGAATGCGAACTTCGCGACCGGTCCTCGGGTTGCGGCCGATCCCTTTCTTCCGAGGCTTGACCTGGAACACGCCGAAACCACGAAGCTCGATCCGCTCTCCGTTTTCCATGGCTCGCTTCATCGCCGCGAACACGGCTTCAACCGCATCAACAGCCTTGACCTTGGTAATCTTCGCCTCCTCGGCGACCCTGTTGATGATGTCGGCCTTGATCATGCGGAAAACCTCCTGAAAACTGTCCAGCGCACCGGATCAGTTTACGGAGGATGTGCAGCCCCGTCAAGGGGCGGCAGGGCCTAAACCTAAACATTTAATGCACTTAGCCCGGTGAGTGTTGTGGCACCGTTCCTGTGGTGCTAGTTTGGGCCGAGGAGTCCCGATGTGAATATGCCCCTGGTAGCGATTGTGGGCGCGCCGAACATTGGAAAGAGCACCCTGTTCAACCGCCTCGTTGGTTGGAGGAAGGCGATCGTTACCGACGAGCCGGGGGTGACACGCGACCGCAATTACGGTGAGGTCCGGGACGAACAGTACCCTTTCCGCCTGGTGGATACCGGTGGCCTGACCCCCCGCACTGCCGCACCGTTCGCAGCAGAAATTACGGCGCAGGCCGAGGCGGCCATCGCCGAGGCGGCTTGCGTGCTGTTCCTGGTGGATGCCCGGGCCGGGGCCACCGCGGTGGACCGGGAGGTCGCGGCATGGCTCAGGAGGAAGGGCCGGCCGATCATCCTCGTGGCCAACAAGGCGGACACACCGGGCAAGGACGATCTGGCCCATGACCTGTACGATCTCGGTTTGGGGGAAGCGATCCCGGTATCCGCGGCCCACGGCAGGGGGATGGACCTCCTCCTGGAAGCGGTGGCGGAGCGGATCGCCTCGGAGTTCGCCGCGGCGATCGGTTCCATCACCGGCGAGGGAGAAGAAGAAGATACCGAACCGGAAGTCCCGATTCGGGTGTCGATCGTGGGTCGGCCGAACGTCGGTAAATCCTCGGTCCTGAACCGGTTGCTGGGGGAGGACCGGGTCATGGTCAGTGCCGTGGCGGGGACCACCCGGGACTCCATTGACACCGAATTGACCCACGGCGACCGGACCTACCGGTTTATCGATACAGCCGGTATCCGTCGCAAGGGCAAGGTCCGGCTGTCGGCGGAAGCATCTTCGGTTCTCCTGGCCCGCAGGAGCATGGAGCGTGCCGATGTGGCGATCCTGGTAGTGGACGCTTCCGAGCCTTTCACCGCACAGGATGCCCATATAGCAGGATACGCCAGGGACGCGCTGAAACCGACGGCGGTTCTGGTGAACAAATGGGACCTGTTGGACGAGCGGGAGCAGGCTGCCAAGAACTGGACTGAGGAGATCCGGTACAAACTCAAATTCGCCAAAGAAGTCCCGATCCTGTTCGGCAGTGCCCTGACCGGCCAGCGCATCGTCAAGCTGTTCGACCTGGCTGCGACGCTTTACGCCCAGGCAGGGATCCGGATACCGACCACCGAATTGAACCGCTGGATCCAGGAAGTGGCGAAGATGGAGCGAGCCGCCCCGGCCCGGGGGAGGAGCATCCGGCTGTTCTACGGCACCCAGACCGGCTCCCATCCTCCCAGCATTGTCCTCTTTTGCAACGACGCACGGCATGTGCACTTCTCCCTTGAGCGTTTTCTGCGGAACAACCTGAGGGAGCGGTTCGGTTTCGGCGCGGCTCCGATCCGGCTGCGATTCAGGAGCAGGCGGGAGTAGGTCCGCAATCCGCCGACCGTGCGGTTTTCCCGACTTTCCGACCCCGCCGTGTAAGCACTTGCATATTGGTTATCCGGGGACTATGTTCGCCCCGGAGGAACCATGCGCGGAACTGCTCCGGGCTTCAGCTGCATAGGGGAAACGTGTCGTTATGGTGCTTTTTAACTATTCGACCAAAGAACTGACGGCGAAGATCGTCTATTACGGACCGGGTCTTTGCGGGAAGACCACCAACCTGCAGTACATTCACGCCAATCTTCCCGGTAACATCAAGGGCAAAATGTTGTCCCTGGCGACGAAGACCGATCGGACCCTCTTCTTCGACTTCCTGCCCCTGGACCTGGGCATGATCCGGGGCATGAAAACCCGGGTGCAGCTCTATACCGTACCGGGACAGGTGTTCTACAACGAGACCCGTAAGCTGGTGCTCAAGGGCGCCGACGGAATCGTGTTCGTGGCGGATTCCCAGGAAACCATGGCCGGCGCCAACGTCGAGGCGTTCAAGAACCTGGAGGAAAACCTCCGGGCCCACGGCCTGACACTTTCCGAGATGCCCCATGTCATCCAGTTCAACAAGCGTGACCTTCCAAGGCTGTCAGGTATCGAAGAAATGAACTCGGCCATCAACCGGTTCAACGCTCCGTTCTACGAATCGGTGGCCACCAGTGGGATCGGCGTCCAGGACACGTTGAAGGCGATCACCAAGCTGGTGCTGCTGAACCTGACCCAAAAGTACGATCCCAGATCGGTGAAAGCCGCCTCGGCGCAGCCTAAAGCACCGATCGCGAACACGCCGCCCCCGGCTTCCCCGGTAATGGACTTTCCGGAGGCGACCGAGGCCTCGATCCCTCCGCCGGCGGTTGGCCAGGACAGCCACGGACCGGCGCTTGCGGCGGCTGAACGAGGCATCAAGCTCCCCGATCCCGGACTGCCGTTATCCACACCGGAACCTCCGGCCGAAGAAGCGGCATTGCCGCCTTCTCTGACCTTGCCCGAACCGCCTGATTTCAGCGTCGGCCCGGCGCCTGCCTCGGAGAGGGCCAGCTTCATGGATGCCGAACGGGAGTCGGCTCCCGATTTCGCCGACAGCGATATCGACGACCTGGTGGGAGAGGTCGGCGAGCGGGAGTTCACCGAGGCGCCGCTGCCTGTGGAAGAACCGTCTCAGGCCGCACCCGTGTTCGAACAGGAGGCGGCGGAGCCGGTTGCCGAAGAAACGGACCGCATCGAGCTGGAAATGGAGCCTGAGGAATTCGCACAGGACGTTCCGGTCGATATGCCGTCGTCCACCCTGGATGAGCCGGAGCCGGCCATCCCGTCCGGCTCCGATTTCGTGGTCGACCGGAATTTCGATCCGGATTGGCAGGCCGCCTCCCCGGAGCCGTCGCCGGTGGACCCACCGCAACAGCATGAGCCGTTCGATCTCCCGGCCGATTCATTCGAACCGAACCCCGAAACGGAATCCGTGGCTGCTCAGACCGAATTCGAGCTGAGCGGAGAAAAATCGGACACCGTGCGCCTGACCGATGTGGTGCCGGACGAGACCCTGTCCGCCGGTCCGGATCTGAATATTATCCGGCTCGCCGCCGGTGGCGTCACCGAAATCGTTCTCCCGGTGGAATTGGGAACCGGCGCCGACCGCAAGCGCTTCAAGCTCGCACTGAACCTCCGTCTGGACCACGTCGACTAGAACCCTCGTCCAGAAGACCTGTTCGACTGCAAGGCCTGAGGATGAGACACTCAACGTGGAGGACGAAGTGCTCACGTGCCGAACAATTGTGCGGATGTTCGTGTATTGCCTGCCGGTGCTGATCGCAACCGGCATTACTCCCGCCGACGATTGGAACTATTACGAGTGGACCGCCGTAGCGCCCGATGTGGTGGTGGCCAGGATACTCGGCGAAGAAGGCCGGTCTCCCGTTGCGGTCGCCGAGCAGGTCCTCAAGGGCGGCCTGGAGCCTGGGGACGAATTCCTGGTCGATCTCAAGAGCGCCAACAAAGCGCGGTTGTCCCACCGGGGCAAGCTGCGTCTGCTTCACGGCGAACGCTATCTCATGCTCATGGAACAGGAACCTGCCGGTCGGCGCAAGTGGCCGCTCTTCAGTTTGGTTCGAGGTGTGGACGGCGCCAGGGAAATCCCGCGGGAAGGGGAGCAGGCTGTGCTGGATGCGGTGCGGACGTTCCTCGTTCTGCATGACATCGAAGACTACGACCGGAGGTGGGAGCGCCAGTCCGATTTACTGGAATCGATCAACCCGGTTGTCCTGCGTACCGTCCTGGAACAGTTCATCAAGTTCCGCCGCGGAGTCCCCGGGCAGATTCCATCGATCCTGCCGCTGACGGCCCACCCGGCGCCGGATGTCCGCTCCGGGGCGGTGACCCTGATCGGACAGATCTACGAGGACCTGGATATCGAAACGGCGCAGGACGATCCAGGGGTCGAGGGCGAGCTGATCGCCCTGGCGCGGCGTGACCCGGTCGTCGATGTTCGCGTGGCCGCAACCATCGCGGTGGCCCACCTTCCAGGGGAAGGCCCGGTCCTGATCCTGCAGCAGATCTCCCGGGAAGACCCCGACCAGCTGGTACGGTATACGGCCCAGAAGCTGTTGCTGGAAGCTGCCGACCCGGCGCCGAAGGATTGACCCGGGCAGCCGGTATACCTATCCTGATCACCCGAATGCAAGACACCGGAGCAGCGAGGTAGGCATGGCAAGTCATCCGTTTCAGAATTTCATGGTGCGATACGGCGGCGGCGAGCGCATCTTCACCGAGGGTGAACTGGCCACCACCATGGACATCGTGCAGTCGGGAAAAATTCGCATGTTCCGGATGATGGAGGACGAGAAACGGATTCTGGGCGAGATGGAAAAGGGCGATTTCTTCGGCGAGATGTCGATCCTTGAAGGTTTGCCCCGGACGTTTTGCGCCGAGGCCCTCGAAGATGCGGAGCTGATCGAAATCAACTCCATGACGTTC
>CALZKF010000010.1 GCA_945787955.1 uncultured Acidobacteriota bacterium
AATCCTCCACCAGCCGTCGCCGGAGAGCCGGCTCCAGCACGGCACGTCCGTGAAGCTGTGTATTCCAAGTCATCAACCGGCGGCGCAACCGCCCACGGTTTTCATATCCGGGCAGCACCGCCCTGCCGAGGCCGCGGATCCAGGCCGGCGGCCGCTTCAGAAAGTCCTGGATTCTACGGTTCCGCACGATCTTGTTCGGGTTGACTACCTCGAACCGGGCAACGAACGCCGGATCCACGCCCAGGAACTCCAAGGTTGAACGGTAGACTGCGGCGGTGTCGGCGACAAAATCATCGAACAGGATCACTTTGACCTGGTCCTCTCCGAAGGCGTCAAGGAACCGGCCGACCTGGTCCACGTACCGGGTGATCTCACGATAGAACAACATTTGTGGAAATGAGACTTTCTCCGGCAGGCGCCGTCCGGCCTTGCGGTCTTCCTCCGCCTCCAGCGCCTCTTCGAAATCGACGATCACTTCGTCGCCGTTGTACAGGAGCTGGCTGTGCAGAGAGTACATGGCGTCCACCGGGTTCCTCAACATGATCAGGATCATGGCGTCCTGCGCCCAGGTCCGGATCTCTTCCGCCGCCTTCCGAGTGTAGAGATACCAGACCGAACCGTCCCCGACCCGGGCCTCGTCCCGGGCATTGCTGAAGAACCAATCCAGGTACTGCTCCTCGGTGAGCCTCGGTATCCTCACGGGCATATCGCTGCCGAAAAAATTGATTTCCTTCTCACCGGGGATAAAGATATCTGGGTGGCGCCCGAGGTAATCACACATGGCGGTAGTACCGCTCTTGGCAGCGCCGACAACGAAGAAGTTCGGTTTCACCATTCCGAAGCATCCAGGCCGCACCCCAGCCGGCTTGCTGGAGTACAATCGACCTCGCCCGGTAGCCGGGTGAAAGAGGATTGATACAAAGAAAAGTGATCTTAACATAATGAAAATCGCTTTCCTCGCCCGTTCGCTGGATTACGGCGGCTCCGAGCGGCAGCTGGTGGAGCTGGCGTCCGGACTGGCCGCCAGGGGACACGAGGTCCGGGTCGGCTCCTTCTATCCCGGTGGCCCGCTGGAACAACTGCTGAGGGAGCGTTCAATTCCGGTTCACCATTTCAATAAACGGGGCCGCTACGAAACGTTGCGGTTCCTCCTGAGGGTGCGGCACTGGCTGCGCTCGTTCGGCCCCGACATCGTTCACGGCTACCTGATCGCGCCGAACCTGGCATCGGCGGTTCTGAAACCGTTCCTGCGTCCCGCGCGGATCGTCTGGGGCGTCCGCGCATCTTTCATCGATTTCGACCAGTACCCACGTCACGAGAAATGGTCGTTCCAGGCCGGCCGGTTCTTCTGCCGCAGCGCGGACCTGGTGCTGGTGAACTCCAGGGCCGGGTACGAGCACCACATCCGGCAGGGGTATCCCCGATCCCGGATGCGACTCGTTCCCAACGGCGTGGACACCGACAGGTTCCGGCCCGATCCGGATGCAGGGGCCGCCCTGCGCCGTGAGTGGGGCATCGATCCGTCGGCGAGGCTTGTCGGGCTGGTCGGCCGGATCGACCCGATGAAAGGCCACGAGCGGTTTCTGGAAGCGGCCGCAGCTCTCCCGGAGGAAGATCGCACCCGGTTCGTCTGCATCGGAAGCGGACCGGCCGGCTGTGAACGGGAAATGAAAGGGCGTGCGGAAGAACTCGGCCTGCAGGAGCGGCTGTTCTGGGTTCCGTTCCGGGCCGGGATGGTCCCGGTTTACAACGCCATCGACCTTCTGGTCTCCTGCTCAAGCGGTGAAGGCTTTCCCAACGTGGTGGCGGAGGCGATGTCCTGCGGTACACCGGCGGTGGTCACCGATGTAGGCGACTCGGCGGAAATCGTAGGCAGCCTCGGCGGGGCGGTAATGCAGACCACCGAGCCCGCCGCTATGGCCGCATCCTGGCTGCAGGTATTGAACCAGCCCCCGTCTCCGACCCTTTTGCGGCATTCCATCGAACAGAGATACTCCCTGGACAGAATGGTGGATGCAACCGAGCGTCTGCTCATCGGCCTCATCGATCATGGTTGAACCGACCGTACTGTTCATCACTACCGGCCTGTCCGCCGGCGGAGCAGAGCAGTCCCTGATCCGGCTGCTGTCGGGACTCAGGGGCGGCCCGGTCCGGCCGGCCCTGGCCTCGCTGCGTTCCGGCGGATCCCTGGCGGACGCTGCGGCGGCACTCGATCTGCCGTTCATGGAACTGGACATGGAAAAGGGCGGGACCGAACGGGTTGCGGGTACGATCCGTCTGGTACGATTCGCCCGGGCGTTCCGTCCCGACATCCTGCAAGGCTGGATGTACCACGGCAACGCAGCCGCCTCACTAACCTCTCTGGCGATGCCCGGATCCCGGGTGTTCTGGGCGGTGCGGCAGTCTCTGGGCGCCCCGGAAACCGAACATGCCGGCACCTCCCGGCTCATCCGCAGATCGGTGCACCTCCACCGCAGACCGGAAATAATCGTCTACAACTCCGCAGTCGCCGCCCGGGACCACGAGGAGCTGGGCTATCCCGAGCACCGCCGCATGGTGATCCCCAACGGTTTCGACACCGACCGGTTCCGCCCGGACCCGGACGCCAGGGACCAGGTCAGGAAGGAACTGGGACTGTCCCGGGATACACGCCTGATCGGCATGGTGGCCAGACACCATCCGGTCAAGGATCACGCCGGATTCCTGAAGGCAGCCGCCGTCCTGGCCGGCGCCGAGCCCGATGTCCATTACCTGCTGACCGGCGCAGGAGTCACCGACGACAATCGGGAACTGTCGGACCAGGTCCGGTCCCTGGATCTCACAAGCCGCTGCCACCTCCTGGGGGAACGCAACGATATCCCGGCGGTCACCGCCGCCCTGGATATCGCCGCACTGACTTCCATCAGCGAAGGATTCCCCAACGTCATCGGCGAAGCGATGGCCTGCGGTGTTCCTGTGGCCGCTACCTGCGCCGGCGAAGTGCCGGAACTCCTGGACGGGATCGGAACCGTGGTACCCTGCGGCGACCCGGACAGGATGGCGGCAGCCTGGCGTGGACTGCTGGAAATGCCGGCTGAGCGCCGCCGGAGTCTGGCCGATGCAGGGCGGGCCAGGATTCAGGATCGCTTCGGCATCACACGAATGATCTCCAGCTTCGAAAAGCTGTACCAGGCGCCGGGATCGGGAGGGTAGACGGTAACCGATGTGCGGCTTTGCCGGAGCTCTGGAGCGGGACACCCCGGCCGACCGCTGGCAGGAGCAACTGGCCGCCATGGGCGGCAGGTTGATCCACCGGGGGCCCGACGATTCAGGCGACTGGTTCGACCCGGAAGCCGGGATCGGCTTGGCCCACCGTCGCCTTGCCGTCATCGACGTCAGCCCCGAAGGACATCAACCGATGGCCTGCCGTTCCGGGCGGTTCATAATCGCGTACAACGGCGAGATCTATAACTACGAGGAGTTGCGGGCCGACCTGGGCAGCGAGAACATCTCCTGGCGCGGCCATTCCGATACCGAGGTCCTGCTGGAGGCGGTGGAGGCCTGGGGTCTGGAGGAGACCGTCCGGCGCACCGTGGGAATGTTCGCCTTCGCCCTCTGGGACCGCAAGAACCGCGAACTGCACCTGGTTCGGGACCGCCTGGGGATCAAACCGCTGTACTACGGCTGGTGCGGCCGGTCCCTGCTGTTCGGTTCCGAGTTGAAGGCGTTACGCGCCCACCCCCGGTTCAGCAACCCGATCGACCGCAATTCGGTGGCCGCATTTCTGCGGCATAATTACATCCCCACACCCTGGTCGATTCACGAGGGGATCTACAAGCAGCGGCCCGGCACAATCCTCACTTTCAGCGGGAACCGGGTCGAGAACCGGGAGTCCATGAAGGAAACCGAGTACTGGTCTCTCGAGACGGTGACTGGACGGGGGATGGCTGATCCGTTCACCGGATCCGCCGGCGAGGCGGTGGATGAACTGGAACGGGTCCTGCGGGCTGCGGTCGGTTGCCGCATGGTCGCCGACGTTCCGCTTGGGGCGTTCCTTTCCGGCGGCATCGATTCTTCGGCGGTGGTGGCGCTGATGCAGGCCCAGAGCTCGACGCCGGTGAAGACGTTCACCATCGGATTCGAGGAGCAAGGCTACAACGAGGCGGACCACGCCCGGGCAATCGCCCGACATCTGGGGACCGACCATACCGAGCTGATCGTGAAGCCGGAGCAGGCCCGGGAAGTGATACCGCTGCTGCCCACCATGTTCGACGAGCCGTTCGCCGATTCTTCCCAGATACCGACCTGGCTGGTCAGTGAACTGGCCCGGCGGTCGGTCACCGTCTCACTGTCCGGTGACGGCGGCGATGAGCTGTTTGCCGGCTACACCCGCTACGGCACCTTCCGGGACCTCCATAGGATGATCGGCTGGTGTCCGGAACCGCTGCGGCAACTTTCCGGCAAGGCCCTGTCTGCGATACCGGCCCGACTGCTGGACGGCGCCCTGGGATGGCTGCCGCTCAGATTCGAGCGCTACGGCAGCGGCGGCAGACCGGGGGACAAGCTGCACAAACTGGCGGAGATGCTGAAGTATCCGTCGCCGGCCCACCTGTACCTGGACCTGTTGTCGCATTGGAAACAACCGGCGGACCTGGTGCCCGGCTCCGTGGAACGACCCAATATTCTGTGGGGCGGCGAACCGGTTCCGGACTTCCACGACCGGACGTCATGGATGATGTACCTGGACAGCCTGACCTACCTTCCGGACGACATCCTGACCAAGGTTGACCGCGCCAGCATGCAGGTCAGCCTGGAAGCCCGGGTTCCTGTGCTGGATCACCGGGTGGTGGAGTACGCCTGGCGGCTGCCCATGTCCATGAAGATACGGGACGGCGGGCTGAAATGGGTCTTGCGCCAGGTGCTGTACCGCTACGTGCCCCGCGAACTGATCGACCGGCCGAAAATGGGCTTCGGCATCCCGATCGACCAATGGCTGAGAGGTCCGCTCAGGGATTGGGCCGAGGCCTACCTGGACGAGAGCCGCCTGCGCCGGGACGGCTGGTTCGATCCGGCACCGATCCGGCGGAAGTGGACCGAGCACCTCTCGGGCCGCAGGGACTGGCAATATTACCTGTGGGACGTGTTGATGTTCGAGGCCTGGAGAGAAGCGTTGTAGACCTGAGGGGCACCGTTCATTCAGTGCAACTCGAACTCGGCGATTACCGGCAGGTGGTCGCTGGCGACCCGGGAGATCTTCATGCGACAGCTGCGTGATCCGGAGAGACGCAGACCGCCACGGTAATAGATCCGATCCAGGGCTCCGGTGGGAGAGAACGACGGGTAGGTCCGGATCGCCTTCTCCGTACCGTACTTGCGGTCGGTGGCGGAACGGAACTCCAGGATCTCGGTGAAAATCGGTTCCAGCAGGGAGCGCCAGTCGTTGAAGTCACCCCCGACGATGCATGTCCTGTGATGGCCAAGGGCGGAGAACTCGGAAGAACGGACCAGTCGACCGATCTGTCTGGCCCTTTCCTGGGCGGACAATCCCAGATGGGTATTGAACACATCCAGCAGGTAGCTGTAACCTCCACGGGCCTCGGCCTGGATGCTGGTGTGCAGGCACCCTCGCCGCTTGCGGGACTGGATCGTCAGGTCGATGTTTGATTCCCGGACAATCGGATAGCGGCTCAGGGTGGCATTGCCGTACATCCCCCGCCGCAGTTGCACGTTGTGGCCCAGGGCCAGGTGGTGGTAGCCCAGTCTGGTGGCCAGTTCCTTTCCCAGGTTCATACCCCGGGATCTGGGCACACCATCGTCCACCTCCTGGAGCATCACCAGGTCGGCATCGTGGTGGGCCAGGATCTCCACAATCCGCTCCGGCCGGAACCTGCGGTCCACCCCGATGGCACGGTGGATGTTGTAGCTCAGAACCTTCAGGCGCATGCACCGCCTCCAGGGGTGAATAGTCCCTGCTATCATAGCTCTGATGATGAATCCGATCCCGATCCTGATCCTGGGCGGAAGCGACGCCAGGCCGGCCTCCCTGCCCGACGCCGGCAGGGACAAACATGCCCTCCACGGCTACAAAGGCAGGGATCTGTTGATCGGCGGCCGGCCGATGATACAGGCGGTGGCCGAGCGGTTGAAGGGATCGGGCGGATTCGACCCGATTTACGTCGCCGGTCCACAGGAGGTCTACCAGGGCATCCCCGACCTGAACGTCATAGACACTGCCGGCTCTCTGGGGAAGAACCTGCGTACCGGACTGGAACGGCTCAGGCTCCTCCATCCAGGGAGCTACCTGGGGATCACCACATGCGACATCCTGCCGGAGCCGGGCTGTCTCCGGACCTTCCTGCAGGAGTCCCGCGCTCACATGCCGTTCGATGCCTGGTTCCCGATGATCCTGATGCCGGAGGATCGGACACGGTTGGGCGCCTCGTCCTGGAAACCGACCTACCACGTGGTGCCGGGGGAAGGCCTGGACCCGGTGGCGACCCTTCCCGGCCATCTGATGGTGATCAATCCGGAGGCGTTCCGGCTGCGGTTCGCCTACCGCCTCATGCAGATCGCCTACCGCACCCGGAACCGGCCGATTCCGGTCCGTCGCAAGGAAATGGTTCGGGACACCCTCAAAGACCTGCTGTTCGAGGACGTCCGGCATCTGTTCGGCATGCGGGTGCCCCGGCTTACCTGGACGGTGATCAGCAACGGTCTCAACATCGCACGGGACTTGAAATCCGGAACCATCACCACCGAGCGGCTGGAAAACTCGATCCGCCGGATCTTCATTCGGTACCGCCACCAAAAGGAATTCCCCGACCGCAGGGTCCACATCCCTGTTATGGATGCCCTGTCCCTGGCCAAGGATATCGATACGGTGGAAGAGGCCCGGGAACTGGGCGGTGATCTGAGCGGCTCTATTCCAGCCGGATCGAATCAATCCAGAGAGTGAACGGTTCCTCGGGACGGCCGGTGTACAGCAGCACCTGGGCGACCTGGTCCATCGCAATCGGGCGGTTGGGTGGTGCGTTCCGAATCTCCTCCAGTTCGACCCTGATCAGATTCCACCCCGGCTGCACGCCGAACCGAATCCTGGCGCGATCTCCCGACCCGGGCTCATGCCGCCAGTCCTCCACCATCAGGGTCATTGCAACCTGCCGGTCCAGTTCGGACCAGATTTCGAATCGGATAGTGCGGTAGCCGGTCCAGTCCGGATACGGTTCCCTGAGCACCAGGCCGGGCCAGGGCCGGGAGTAGAACGTCCAGCGTCCACCTCGACGCCCGGCCGACTCACCGAACCGGGAGGGTAGAGCTCCCGGTTCAAGACCAGCCGCCACCGGCTGGACGAAGGTTCGCTCCCACCGGGATTCGAACTCACACAACACCGGGAAACTACCGTCACGGCCGTGGTAATCGATTACCCGGGCCGCCACAGGCATGAACACCGCCAGCAGCAGGGCTACGGCCACGACAACCGCCGCCGCCCGGAGAACAAGCCTTCCCCACGGAGGTTTCTCCAACACTCGCCTGAACATCAGGAAGGCGGCGGCGCCGGCGCCGTTCCGGATGAAATCACCCGGGTCCGCATCCCGGGATCCGAAAAACTGAGCCAGTTCGGTGACCGCCCCCAGCGCCGTTGCCGCAACGAAAGCGAACAGATACAACCTCGGACCCGGCACATTCGGGATGACGATTCTGAACAAGGACAGCATGGACAGCGCGATGAATCCGAACAGCGGGGCGTGGCCGGCATCGTAGACGGCGTTCCAGAGCAGGGTGTTGGCCGGCTGAGGCAACCCGTTCAGAAGCCAGATCGCGCCGATCAGCGCGAGAATACGCACCATGATCCTGGAGGTCACACCCACAGGGGATCAGCCTCCGCCAGGGGCATGCCGCGCCGCCATGGCACCGAGGAGTTCCCGGTAACGCGACGCGAACAGGAGATCCTGGCCGGCGAGCATCTGTTTGTAGCGGACTATCTCCCGGCCCGGATCCAGGCCGTAAGGGTTATAGCCGTCCTCGATGGAGCGGTCCAGGATCAACAGCGCGTAAAACCCGGCCAGCGCCTCGATTTTGGCCGGCCTGCGGCGGAGGTACGCCTGCCCCCCCAGGCTGTTCAAGGCGAATGCGGCATAGTCGTACTGGGCATGGACACCAGGTCCCCGATCAACCGGATCCCCGCAACGGTCCCGGACCCGAAGCCACCGGAACAGCGCCATCGCCATCGGCTCCAGCATGTCCGGCTCCTCCCGGATCAGGCGCAGGATCCGTTCCAGCCGCTGCCTGCCCAGGACCAGGTACCCGTGGGAGACATTGGCCAGCACGGTATCCAGCCGGGTCAACTCACCGACAACCTGCGGCCGCTTGTCCGCCAGGTCGAGGGCTGACCCGGTGAGCAGGCCGTACACCCCGTCGGGCAGTTCCCACTCCCTCACATAATCGCGGCGGTCCAGCCGGCCGGCCAGCGCCCTGAGGTCCGCCACCACCTTGGCGCAGTCCGACGGCGATTCCAGATCCTGCGGCCAGACCGGCGCAGCACCGGTCGCCACGGCCCAGGCCTGCTCCCGGTCGGTCATGGCAGGCGTGCCCTGCGCTGCACCTGCGGTCTCTTGTGGCCCCGCTGCGCCGGCCTGCTGCGGTTCATTTTTTCCATTGCCACCGAACCAGGCATCCCGGTTCATCCAGGACAACACCGCCAGGATCGCTGCCGCAACGATGAGCACCGGCAGGAACCGGATCCAGTTCGACCCCTTCCGCTCCATAATCAGCTCCTCTGCCCCCCTGTACAACCGCCCTCATTGTAAACCCGCGGGGAGAACTCCGGCTGTGCTACCCTGCCGATCGGTGATTCCACCATGAAAAAATCGATACACCCCAAGGTGCTCGGCGAACGGTTCGGCCGCCTGCTCCTGAACCTGTTTCCGCCCTTCCTGTTCTACCGGATTCGGATCGATTCGATCGGGGACGGTTTCCGCTCCTGCCGCGTTCGCGTCCGGCGCAGTCTGCTGACCCGCAACCTGAACGGCACCACCTTCGGAGGATCGATTTTTTCCGCCGCCGATCCGTTTTACGCGGTTATGTTCTGGCAGATCTTCGCCCGGCGGGGCATGAGAGTGCAGACCTGGCTGAAGAGCGCCTCCATCGATTACCTCAAGCCGGCTTCCGGCGATTTGACCCTGGACTTCGTGCTGACTGCAGAGGAGATCGACGAGGCGGCTGCAATCCTGGAACAGAGCGGCCGCTACACCGGCTCCTTCAGCACCGAGGCCCTGGATCCGAAAGGCCGGGTCTGCGCACGGATAAGGACCGAAATATATCTGCGGGTGGAGACCGGGAAGCGCAGACCCAAATCCGCATTCTGAGGAGTTTCGAACATGTACAACTCATGGACCCTGCGAACCGCCGTCCTGCTTGTAATCGCCGCCGTCGTTCCGGCGGCGAACGCAACCTTCAACGACGATTTCACCGGGAACACCTTGCGAGTCGATTACTTCCACACCGGTACCGCCGGCGAGGAGGTCTTCAGCCTGGACAGCATGCGGATCGAAGGTCCATGGCCCGGCAGCAAGGCCTGGCTGCTGGACGAAACCGACCTGGGGAAATACCAGGTAGAACTGGCCGACATGGCCACCCACAGGGTGATGTTCAGCCGTGGGTTCGCCAGCATCTTCGGTGAGTGGGAGACCACCGGCGAGGCGGCCTCAGGCACGTTCCGCACCCTGGAAGAAGCGGTGCGGGTGCCCGAGCCGAAGCGCCCGGCCCAGCTGAGGTTGAGAAAGCGTACCGCCGATGGATCGTTCCGGGAGGTCTGGCAGGTCAAGGTCGATCCTGCATCCCGGTTCGTAGACCGTGCCCCCCTCCCCAAGGCCCGGGTGACGGCGCTTCTTGAGAACGGCGATCCGGCGGTGAAGGTCGATCTTCTGGTTCTGGGTGACGGCTACAGGTCGGAAGAGATGGGAAGTTACCGCAAGGCGGCTGAAGGGGTGGTGGAGGCCCTGTTCGCCGAAGAACCGTTCCGGTCCCGGAAGTCGGATTTCAACGTCTGGATCATCGAAACCCCGGCGGACCATTCCGGTGTCTCACGACCCAGGGCCGGCGTGTTCCGCAACTCCCCTCTGGGCGCCCGGTACAACTCCCTCGATTCGGAACGTTACATCCTGAGCCTGAAAGACCGGGCCTGGAGGGATGCGGCTGCCGCGGCGCCGTATGACACGGTGATCATGCTGGTGAACGAGCGCAAGTACGGCGGTGGGGGCATCTTCAACCTGTACTCCACCGCGTCCGCCGGATCGGCCTTCGCGCCGTACCTGTATGTGCACGAATTCGGCCACCACTTTGCAGGTCTGGGGGACGAGTACTACACCTCGCCGGTGTCCTACGAGTCCGATCCGAACGTCATCGTGGAGCCCTGGGAACCTAACTTGACCGCCCTCCCGGATCCGGGCCGGTTCAAATGGAGCGACTTGGTGGACGAGAACGTTCCGCTGCCCACGCCGTGGGAGAAGGAGGCATACGACACCGCCTCCCGCGCCGTTCAGAAGCAGCGGGCCGGACTGAGGGCGTCGGGCGCCCCCGAGGAAACACTGGAAAAACTGTTTGTGGAGGAGCGGGAACGGTTCACGAAGCAGCTGGGTGCTGAGAAGTATGCCGGTCAAGTCGGCGCGTTCGAGGGTGCCGGGTATCAGTCCCGCGGACTGTATCGTCCCTCGGCCGACTGCATCATGTTCACACGGGACAAGGTCGGGTTCTGCCCGGTCTGCAGCCGGGCGATCAGCCGGATGATCGACCTTCACACGAAGCACTAGAGTCGGAAACCGGCTTTACACTCCGGCTCCCGACTCTCAACCGTATCGAGCGTGCGCTTCTATTTCAGGAGCTTGGACGGATCGACCTCGGGAAGCTTCATCGCCATGAGCGACTTCACCGGGGCTTCGTTGAACTTGTCCATGCAGTCGGCGGAGCAGAAATGCAGTTCATAGTCTCCCATGTTGGCGGCGTGAGCTGCGTCGCCGTCCATGGCCAGGGCGCAGCCGGGACACTTGGAAACCACCATGTCTTCGGCGCCATCCATGCCGTCGGCCTTGGCGAGCACCATCGCCGCCGCTTCGTTCATTTCCTCACCGGCCATGTCCATGGCGCCTTCCACCGATTCACCGGCCTGATCCATGGCGCCTTCCGCCGCCTCGCCGGCTTCCGCAGCCATGTCCTCTGCGGCTGACTCGAGATCGGTGGTCTCACCGCCACCGCAACCGGTCAGTGTGATGGTGATCAGGGCGGACAACAGCAGAACAAACAGGTAGCGCACAGGCTTCGAATCCATTTTTTTTCTCCTTTGCGGGTGAGGACCTGTCCGGCTCCCGGACAGGCCTTCCGCTGAGCCTGATCATCTTACATCGGATCGGGAAGTTGGCGTCTATCCACATGAATTGCGGATTTCCCAGACTTTTATAATATCTATAAGCCACTATTCTTATCTAATTCATATTTTAACTTTATTTAGATGATACCCGGATAGAAACAATCGTATAATTGTGGTATCGACATAAGCTACCGATCCCCCCAGCTACTGCGGGAGATATCGAATGGAATTGCATACAACAGGTCCGGCCACAAAGTCGTGGCTCTATGGAGCTATGTCGCTATTCTCGTTTGCGGTGTTGTGGTCCGCAGCGCCGGCACTGGCCCAGTCCGGCACCGGGCCGACCAGGGAAACCGAACCGATCGTCCTGACCGGATCGATGTTTCCCGATGTGACAGGTGACGTCATCGAACGCATGGCGGTGTACAGGTGGGACGATATCGGCCAGGTCTTCCTACTCATCCCGTTCCAGATCGACGAAAAGATGGATCAGGTGTTCAACCCGGGCACACAGTTCGAGATCACCCAGACCCTGTTCGACGTGAACGGTGAAGAAGACGGCACCCTGGACTCCGATGACGAACTGGTATTCCTGTTCCAGGACGCCGGCCCCCTGGCGCCCCTCGAAGCGGACTGGCCCACCGGCACCAGTCTGATCCGGCATGAAATAGAGGTCACCAACCCGGACGAGCCTACCGACGTCCGCTACGTATACCTGTTCAGCCTTTCCAACTGGCAGGTCCCTTCCGGGTACGTCAACTGGGCCGGAACCCAGTCCGCCGACATCTCCTCCTCCAGCTTCGAACTGGAGTACCTGGACCGCTGGCTGCTCCACGGCTACCGGGTCAACGCCCCGTGCGGCTCCGGGCTGGACCTGATCGATCGCCTCAAGACCCGCACCGGCGTCATCGGGAACCCGCTGACGGAAACCGAGGAAATGTGGAACAGCACGGCGATCTGGCTGGGCGGCAAGGTCGGCCCGGTCCGGGCGATCCGGAGCGTCCGGGGCGCCGCCAGTGCCATCAACACGTTCCACCACGACCTGGTCTACAACAACCTGTGGGAACGGGAGGTCACCCTCAGGGTCCACCCTCTCGGCCTGATCACCTATTATCTGGACTGGCTCCCCCAGACCGGGTTGACCTATTACGCCAACGATTACCCCGACGGCCTGACTCTGGACGGCGATCCGAACCCGGGTGTGCCGCTGACCCGGGCCGACTGGGAACTGGTCCGATCTCCCGGCGGCGGCCTCGTGATGCTGTCCTACTCGCTGCCTTCACCTTACGTGGACGCCATCAACCGTTACCACCTGGACGACGACAGCTTCGACGACTCCCCCAGCGGCGCCTATGATGACGAAGACGACATGGCCATCGGCAACATCGGCCTGCAGGCGGTGAACTTCACCGGCGACGAAACCACAGCGGTCATTACCCGGTGGAGGACCTACCCCTTGTGCTCCGACACAGGCGACGCGGTCATGGGGGCCGAGTATCGCCATCTGTGGGACGTGCCGTTCACCCACTCCGTCACCCCCCAGTGGCGAACCCTGGGACCGATCCGGAATTTGCTGAACACCAATGGTCCGGTGGAGACAACCCTGAGCTGGCCCGCCGTGAACGGCGCAGACGCCTACCGGGTTTACGTTTCGGACACCGTGGATCTCCCCAGGGAATCCTGGACCCTGCTCACCGAAACCACAGACCTCACCACCACCGACCCGAAGGACCCGGTGAGCCGGTTCTACTCGGTGGTGCCGGTCTCCGGTGGCGACGAGGGCGACTGGTAGTACGATAGTCTCATGAACCGGCCGCGCTCATGGAAGCAGCCCTGGATCCAGGTGCTGGCACTGGCAGCCCTCCTGCTGCCGGCCGTGCTCGGCAGTGTGCCCGGTCTGCACACCCATCCTCCTGTTTGCTCCGAAACGGATCTGCCTGCCGCCTCGGAGAGCGCCGGCGGCGGCAGCGAATGTCCGTTCTGCGCCCTGAGCCGCAACCCGGTGCCGGCAGCCTCCGGCGGAGTGCCTGACAACTGCCGCTGCGAGACAAGCGCGGGCATTTCATCCGGCGGCTACAGTCCCCCCTCAAGGCCATTGCCGGCGGATACCGCCCCACGGGCCCCTCCTGTCCACGATTCAAACTGGAACGTCTGATCCGGAAACCGGCTCCACCGGAGCCGGACAATTTGAATCGATGACAGGAGATACACACCATGAGTACTCACAGAAGCGTCGGCGCAGCCGTCCTGCTGGCGGCCGCCCTGCTCCTGCCGACCGGCGCCGGCGCCCAGGACGATGACCGGGACGAGGAACTGCAGCGCCTCAAGGAGCAGATCGAAGAACTTCAGAAACGGCTTGCCGCCCTGGAGCAACAGGTTGCCGAGACCGGGGACGATGAACTGGGAGCGCTGTTGCAGGAGGCCCGCCAGGCAGGTGGCCGGGGAGACGACTCCCAACCTGTGAAGGAACCCGGCCCGGGCGGGTCGGGCCAGCGCAACCTGTCGGCCATGAACCCTGAGATCAGTTTTCTCGGCGACTTCTCCTACGGCTGGAGTGATGGACCTGTAAGGGACGAGTTCCTCCTGCGAGGTGCGGAGTTGTCATTCCAGGCTCCGCTGGATCCGTACACCCGTTTCAAAGCCACTCTCGCCGGGCACCAGGAACCGGCCGGGCTGGAATTCGGAGAAGACCCGACCGCTGACGGCCATGCCCACGGAGAGGAGATCTCGATCAATCTGGAAGAAGTCTACATGGAGTGGATCGGACTCCCCCTCCACACCGGCGTGCGGCTGGGGAAATTCCGGCAGCAGTTCGGCACCCTGAACCGCTGGCACCCACACGCCCTGCCCAGCGCCGACAGCCCCCTGGCGCTGCAGAACGTGTTCGGCCATGAAGGCCTGATCGGTCTCGGCGTCGGTATCGACTTCCGACTCCCCGGGATCTGGGCCGGCAGCAACGGGCTGACCGTTGAGGTCACCAACGCCGACAACAGCCTGGCGTTCGCCGGCGCCCACTTCAGTGATCCTTCGTTCCTGTTGCGACACACCGGTTTCTTCGATCTGGGTCCATGGTCGTACCTGGAGCTGGGGTTCAACGGGATGACAGGCCCCAACAACGAAGAAGGCGATCGGGATACACGCATCGGGAGTTTTGACTTCAATTACCTTTGGGAACCTGAGGGGAAAGGGAAATACCGCGGCCTGGAACTCCGCGGAGAGTTCATCCGCAGCCTGTTCGAGGAGGAGGACGGCAGTATCGTCGGCGCCAACTCCTGGTACACATACGTGCAATGGCAACTGGCCCGGAACTGGTTCATCGGGATGCGGTACGACGATACGGAGCTGATGTCGGACCGGGTTGCCAAGGATCCGGACGTGCCGTTCGTCCCGGGGATGGGTGAAACCGCTCTCACCGGATTCGTCACGTTCTGGCAGAGCGAATACGTCAGGCTGCGGTTCCAGGTACAGAACGCCGACCGGGATGTGGCGCTGGCCACAGGACCGATGGACGATACCCGGGCCTGGCTGCAGGTTACGTTCGCCGCCGGTCCTCACAAACACGAAAGCTACTAGGGAGGCGATCATGAGAACCGTCACACTGTTGTTGCTCACCGCCCTCGCCTTGACTCCCGGCAACGCTGCCGACCGGCTCCTGGTTGTCACCACCATGCCCGATTACGCATGGCTGGCTTCCGAAATCGGCGGCAACCGTGTGGAAGTGCACGCCATAGCCGCCGGTAACCAGGATGTGCACTTCATCCGGCCCCGGCCCTCTTACAGCGCCCTGATGCGCAAGGCCGACCTGTTCGTCACCACCGGGCTGGACCTGGAACTGTGGGTTCCGACCCTGCTGGACTCGGCGGGCAACCGCCGGATCCTGGAAGGCTCACCGGGATACGTGGCAGCCTGGCGAGGGGTTCCCCTGGGGGACGTGCCGACCATGGCATCCAGAACCGAAGGGGATGTCCACGTGTACGGCAACCCCCACATCCAGACCAGTCCGTTGAACATGATCGACGTGGCCGGGAACATCCTGGAAGGACTGCAACGGATCGATCCCGGATCGTCGGATCTCTATCAGGCCAACGCCACGACCCTTGCCGATCGCCTGCACCGGCAGGTGTTCGGCAATGAGCTGGTGGACCTCCTGGGTGGGGAGATCCTGACCAACCTGTCCAGGAAAGGCACCTTGTGGAGCTATCTGGCAGGCAGGGAGTACCCGAGGGGAAGCGGCAGGATGCTGCTGGACCGGCTGGGAGGCTGGCTGAAAAAGGCCGAGCCTCTCCGGGGCAGGAAGATCATCGCGTACCACAAAAACTGGATCTACCTGGCCGAGCTTCTGGACCTGGATATCCGGGGATACATCGAACCGAAACCGGGAATCCCGCCGACTCCCAGGCATGTGGAGGAGGTCATGCGGTTGATCCGGAACGAGGACATCCGGGTCATCCTGGCCGCCAGTTACTTCGACCCGGTGAAGCCGGAATCGATCGCGGAACGGACCGGAGCCAAAGCGGTCATCGTCCCCATGGGGTCCGGCACCGCAGGCATTGATGGGTATGATGCACTGGTCGATTTCTGGATCGACAGCCTCCTCAGCGGATTCGGAGTACAGCCGTGACCGACATGCTCAGCCTTATGGCGGCGCCGTTCGCCGCCTGCGCCGTCCTGGTCGGCATCCACGCCTACCTGGGGATGCACGTCATCCAGCGCAAGGTGATATTCGTCGACCTGGCGCTGGCCCAGCTGGCCGCCCTGGGGGCGACCTTCGGCTTCTTCATCGGCGCCGGCCACTCCGGACCGGGGACCTACCTGTTCAGCCTGGGATTCGCCCTGGTCGGCGCCGCCATTTTCGCCATGACCCGGATGCGCCACGCCCAGGTTCCCCAGGAGGCGATCATCGGGATCGTATACGCCGTAGCCCTGGCGGCGGCGATCCTGGTGGCGGACCGTGCTCCGGAAGGAGCGGAACATATCAAGGAGACTCTGGCCGGCACCATCCTGTGGGTGACCTGGCCGACCATCGGCAAGACCGCCCTGATCTATGCCGGGATCGGACTCTTGCACATCGTGTTCCGCAAACGGTTTTTCCAGATCTCGTTCCGGCCGGAGGAAGCGTACGGGGAGAACCGCCGGGTTCGTTTGTGGGATTTCCTGTTCTACCTGACCTTCGCCTTCGTCATCACCTCGTCGGTGGCGATCGCCGGTGTCCTGCTGGTGTTCTCGTTCCTGGTGATTCCGGCGGTGATCGCCAACCTGTTCGCCCGGCGGATCGGCCCTCGCCTGGCCATCGGCTGGTCCGTCGGCATCGCCGCCTGCCTGCTGGGGCTGGCAGGATCGTACCGCATGGACATGCCTTCCGGACCGGCTGTTGTGACCTCCCTCGGTGTGACCCTGATACTGGCCGCCCTGGTGTTCTATATCCGGAACGCTCCAAAAAGAAGGACCGCGGTCATGAAGACAGCCGCCGGGATCATCGCCGTCGCCGTACTTGTCGCCGGCATGTTCCTGGCATTCGGGGAACACGGCTTCCTGGCCATCGACCATGAACACGACTGGGAGGCCGAAGCCGCCCAAACGACCCGTGCAGGGGCTAGAGAGTCGACCGACCCGCTGGAGCAACTGAATCTGGCCGCGGACCTCATCGAGGCGGGCGACCGCCACGGTCTGGAGGTCGCCCTCGATCTCCTGTCGGGGAACACACCGCCGTTGATCCGTGACGAAGCGTACGCTCTGCTCCAGGAAGCGACCGGCCAGGAGTTCGGTTACGACCCGTTCGGGGCGGATGCCGACAACATACCGGCCATCCAGCGGATCTCCCAAGCGGTCGGTGCGATGGACTAACGCCCGGAACGGGTGTACCAGCGGTACAGCAGGAGCCTGAGGCAGGCGATAGCCGGGACCATCACGATCAGGAACGTGGGGACGTTCCCGGCGGCGAACTCCCTGACGATCATCCCGATCCAGAGAACGCCCACGGCGATGAGGGTCCCACGGTTCGCCTTGAGCCAGCCTTCACGCTGCCTTTCATCCATCCCGATCAGATCCATTTCCGTTTTCATGGCGCCTTCTCCTGTTCGCCCTGGAGTTCGAAC
This sequence comes from uncultured Acidobacteriota bacterium, assembly GCA_945787955.1. Classification (GTDB taxonomy): domain Bacteria; phylum Acidobacteriota; class Polarisedimenticolia; order Polarisedimenticolales; family Polarisedimenticolaceae; genus Polarisedimenticola. The sequence continues at coordinate 17,437 of CALZKF010000010.1, forward strand.
AGTTCATCCACTTTCATTCCCAGAGCCCGGGCGATCTTCAAGGCCAGCACCGTAGACGGGACATAGTGCCCCTTCTCAATAGCCAGGATCGTCTGCCGCCGGACCCCAACCCGACCGGCCAGGTCCTCCTGGGTCAGGTTGAGCCGTGCCCGGTGCTGCTTGAGATGGGTTTTGAGTTCCATATTCAAAATGTACGCTATACCGTACAATATGTCAAATATACAGTACAGATAGAAAATCTCCGTTTCAGGCCTGCGTGAATAAAACGCTCTTTTAAATGTAGTTGTCAATGAAAGCTATCATTGTGATATCATTTTGGTATCACCCAGATTGAAGGAGCGTTGCCATGCAACAAGAGCGAATAAGAAAAGCGATTTCCGGATACCCGATGCTGCTGATATCCCTGCTGCTGCTGGCGGTCGCGGTCGCCAGCCTGGTGAGGATCATCCAGACCGAGAACCCTTGGATAGTGATTCCCCTGGTCTCATGCATCCTCCTGTTCATACTGACCCTGGTCGGGTTTTTCGTCGTGAACCCGAACGATGCCAGGGTCCTGGTCCTGTTCGGCACGTACAAGGGCACGGTGAAGGCCAACGGCTTTTACTGGGCCAACCCGTTCTACACCAAGCAGAAGATCACCCAGCGCGCCCGGAACCTGAACGGTGACAAACTGAAGGTCAACGACATGGCCGGCAACCCGATCGAGATCGCCGCGGTGGTGGTCTGGCAGGTGGAGGACACCTTCAAGGCATCCTTCGACGTCGATCGCTACGAGTCGTACGTCATCGTCCAGAGCGAGGCCGCCGTCCGGCACCTGGCCGGATCGTACCCGTACGACACCTTCGAAGACGACGCCGAAGAGACCCTGACTCTCCGGGCCGGCAAGGAGAAGGTCAGCGAAGAGCTGGAGAGAGAACTTTCCGACCGGTTCGAACGGGCCGGGATCAAGGTCATCGAGGCCAGGATCAGCCACCTGGCCTATGCCCCGGAGATCGCCGAGGCGATGCTGCGCCGCCAGCAGGCGGTGGCGGTGGTGGCGGCAAGAACCCAGATTGTTGAAGGGGCCGTCAGCATGGTGGAACTGGCCCTCCAGAAACTGGCCAGCAAAAAAATCGTGGAACTGGATGACGAGAAGAAGGCGACCATGGTCAGCAACCTGCTGGTTGTGCTGTGCTCCGAGTCGTCCGCAACACCGGTGGTCAACGCCGGAACGCTTTACCAGTAAAGAGACGTCATGGCCCAGCGGAAAAAGTTCCTCCTGCGGATCGACCCTTCCCTTTGGGAAGAACTGAACCGCTGGGCCTCGGCGGAACTGCGATCGGTCAACGGTCAGATTGAATTTATCCTGAAAGAGGCGGTCAGGAAGCGGGGCAAGGAAACGAGTAAACCGGGCACCGGCGAGGAAGCACAGGACGCTTGACCTTCCCTAACTCCATCACCTTGCATTCTTCATTTCCCGGCTGGGTAATGTCTTCCATCATTCCTCCTTTTAGCGGGTTCTCTACCGCTTCAGTGGAGGAACGAATTACTCTACCTATTTCTCGTTAATTCGCGGCCATCTTTTTGGGAAGGATGACAAGGTCGACGAAATCCTTCCGACTCCCCCGCCCTCCGATGTCGATCACCTTCATGACCGCAATTTCCAGCGGGTCGGCTACCGCCAAGCCGCGGTAAGGCGCACCTGGGAGCAGGAAATCAGCCTGGGCCGCCAGATACGACAGCAGTACGGCCTGCTGCGTACCGATCTCCCTTTTTCATGTTGACAGATATAATACTAAACTGTAGTATTACTGTCGTTATGATTTCCATCGCAGACAGTCGGCTCGTCACGAGACTCTCCGGGGAGCAGGGTGGGGTCTTTTCTACGGCCGATCTGAAGACCGCTTTTGCGGAGCCGCACCCTGCCGCATTCGGCAGGCGGATTCGCAAGCTTCTCGAACACGAAGTGCTGTTCCGGTTCACCCGCGGCTTTTACGTTACGGAGGGTTTCGAACTGCCTGTTCTGAGTCAGCGCATTGCACCCGGATCGTGCATCAGTTTCGAGACCGTCCTGGCGCGCAGCCTGTTGATCGGAACCAGCCCGGCCTATCGCGTCGTGGCCACCAAGGTCGGACGCACGCGGCGCTATGCAGCACTCGGGCATGAGATCGAGCACCTCGGCATCTCGGCTCCTTTGTCGTTCGGCTGCGAACACAAGAAAGGTGTTCGGTATGCAAATGTCGAAAAAGCGGTACTGGATGTCTTGTACTTCCACCTTCGCGGCCAGCGCTACTCGTTCGACATCTACTCCGACATGAATCTTCACAAGCTGAATATGGATTGTGTGCGCGACTATCTGCAGCGCTATAACAACCCGAAGTACGTTACGTTTGCTGAGCGCGTATTGGGGCTGTCATGACCACTCCACCCAATCGGCCGGCGACTGCGGACGGGCTGTTTCTCTGGGTTATGCATCGGTTTGCAGAGGTGTTCGCGGATCACGCGATTCTCGAGGGCGGGATGGCGTTACGGCTCATCGACAGTCCTCGCTCGACTACGGATATCGATTACGTCTTCGCGCCGTACGCGTCCAAGAAGGACGTTCGGGCACAGATAGAAACCGTGCTCAGCGAGATAGAAGACGCCGACGTCCTGATCGAGTTGCATTCGAAGATGTTGCGAGCGGAGATCCACATCGATAGCGTTTCCATTCAGCTGGAAGTCCACGTGGCGATGGAGTGCCGCGGTATCCCGATGTCAACAGGAGGCTTCGCGCGACAACTGGGGCAACCGGCGCGTATCGTCAGGATCATGAGCCCCGACTGGGCGCTTGCGCACAAACTCGCGGCGTGGAATGAGAGACGATTGCTCCGCGACCTCTACGATTGCTACTTCTTCACGGCACGACTCCACGAGAAGCCCGACGGGGGCGTTCTCGACCGTCGTCTGGCGCATGTTGAATCCAGGATTCCGGCTTTGGCGAACCGTCGAAACATGACGAGAGCCGAACTCGCCACGGAACTTCGGGCGGAGGCGGCCGATCTGTCGCAGGAACGCCTGGCTGCCGAACTGGGCGGTATCCTGCCGAGCGAGGAGATCGCAGGACTTGCCCCGCGGATGCAAGCCGCCATTGCGAATATCGTGGAATGGCTCGAGGAACAGTCTCCTTAGCCCTCTCCCCTAGTCAGAATTTTCCGCGCAACCTCCAGATGAAGCGCCTCGATCATCTCGCCGTCCACCACGATGACCCCTTTGGAGTCCCCTGCCCTTTCCTCCCAGGCGGCCAGGACCTTCCGGGCCCAGGCGATCTCCTCCGAATTGCTTGAAAAGACCTCATGGATCGGCTCCACCTGGCCGGGGTGGATGCAGGACTTGCCGTCGAAACCCAGGTTCCGTGCGATCTCCGCCTCCCGGACCAGGCCATCACGATCCTTGTAGTGGAAATAGACCGCATCGATGGCGGCGCAACGGTGCATCCGGGCCGCCAGCAGGATCTCTCCCATGGCGTGGCGCTCCCAGACCCTGCCGCCGTCCGGTCTTGCTCCCAGGGACAGCCGGAGATCGGCGGAGCCGTAGATCAGGATGGAGACGTCAGGTGCCGCACCGGCCAGTTCCCGGGCCCGGCCGACGCCGAGGGTGGTTTCGATCATCAACCCGGTGGTGGAGCCGTGTCCGGCGAACCGTGCCGCCAGCCCGGCCACCTCGGAAGGATCCTCGGCCTTGGGCAGGAGAACCGTCTCTGGACTCAGTTGCTCCGCCGCCGCCAGATCCTGCTCATGCCAGGGTGTGCCGGGCGGGTTGATCCGGAGCATGAACGGTCGCTCGGGAGCAGCCATCTCCGCCAGGTTCCCGCGGGCGTCATCCTTTTCTGGAGGTGCGACCCCGTCCTCAAGGTCCAGGATCAGCCGGTCCGCCGCCAGGGAATCGAGCTTACCGAGCATGCCGGGCCTGGATGCGGGCACATACAGGACCGAACGGGTCAGTGCTTCTTGAATCGCCCTACCCTCTGATCCTTGTTATGGGAAGCGATAACCTTTTGCATCTGCTCGATGGACGAGGGCCGTTCCGCGTCGGCACCTTCCCCTGCACCCGACTGTGAGGCGATCCATCTCAAGAAGGCGTCCAGAACATGGTGGCGGTGGATTCGACCCACCAGTTCCTTGCCGTCCATGACAGGCAAGCAGGCAAAGTTGTTTTCGAGGAATTTCCCGGCCACGCCCAGCAGGTCCATGTCCGGTGAGATCGCGGACCGGACAGGTGACATGTAGTCCCGGACTTTGCCCCCGGCCACCCCTTCATACGTCCATCGGGAAATCGCCCGCAGGCAATCCTTTTCGCTGAGGAGGCCGATGACCGTATTGTCGTCGTCCACCACCGGTATCGCCGCAAACTGGTCTCCTGCAAGCAGTTGGATCGCCGACGCCATGTCCTCTTCGGGCCGGATCGTCATGCTGGGCGGGGCCATCCAGTCCCGGACTACAGGGATTTCTTGCGCCATTCTCTTCTCCTTCATCCGATCGGCGCCCCCAGCCCATCGAGCCGGGATCGGGGCAGCGCTCGGGTAGTCCACAATTGTAGCACTCCCGGTCTTTTTTATTATTTCCGGTCTGCTATCCTTCTCGTTCAAAGTGGGGGCGAATGAGTGTCCCCCAGCGTTGGAATATCTTCGCTCTCGAGGGAGACACCATGGCCCTGCATGTCATCAAGCGCGGCCTGAACCTGCCGATCACCGGCGATCCCGAACAGCGGATCGACGGCGCAACCCAGGTCAGCCGCGTGGCCGTCATGGCCGAGGATTACCCCTTCATGAAGCCGCGGATGCATGTCCGTGTCGGCGACGACGTGAAACTGGGGCAACTGCTGTTCGAAGACCGGAAAACCGAAGGTGTAGGGTTCACATCCCCCGGCGCCGGCAAGGTCGAGGCGATCAACCGTGGAGCGCGCCGGGCGCTGATTTCGGTGGTCATACGGCTGTCCGGAAACGACCAGGTCTCGTTCCAGCACTTCAGCGGCGATGCGCCGGCTTCCCTGAACGGCGAGGCGGTTCGCAACCTGCTGGTGGAATCGGGACTCTGGACCGCCTTGCGCACACGGCCGTTCAGCAAGGTGCCCTCACCCAAGCAGAGTTGCCATGCCGTGTTCGTTACCGCCATGGATACCAATCCGGGTGCGCCCTCTCCGGAGCTGATCCTGAAAGGCCGGGAGGCGGACTGGAGCGCCGGGCTTCACGCCATCGGCAAGCTGACGGACGGCAAGGTATTCCTGTGCACCTCCGCCGGATCCGCCATCGGCGCCGGTGACGTTCCCCGGATCTCCCTGGAGCAGTTCAAGGGGCCCCATCCAGCAGGGCTGGCCGGCACACACATCCACATCCTGGATCCGGTGAGCCGGGAAAAAACAGTTTTCTACCTGGGCTACCAGGATGTCCTGGCCATCGGCCACCTGTTCCGCACCGGCGAAATCGACACGACCCGGGTGATCGCACTGTCCGGGCCCCAGGCCACCAGACCGAGGCTGCTGAAGACCCGCCTGGGCGCCGCAGTGGACGAGGTCGTCCAGGGGGAGACCGCTGACGGTGAGAATCGCCTGGTCTCCGGATCGGTAATCGCCGGCCGGGCCGCCTGCGGCGAAATCAACGGCTACCTGGGCCGCTACCACGCCCAGATCTCGGTTCTGGCTGAAGACCGCAAGCAGCGCTTCCTGGGCTGGATCATGCCGGGAGGGAAGATCTTCTCCACCGTCAACGTCTACCTGTCGGCCCTGATACCCGGGAAGAAATTCGGCCTGACCACCACAACCCACGGTTCCCACCGGGCGATGGTACCGATCGGGATGTACGAGCGGGTCATGCCGCTGGACATCATCCCGACCTACCTGCTCAGGGCCCTGGTCATGGACGATCTGGAAAACGCCGAAGCCCTGGGATGCCTGGAACTGGATGAAGACGACCTGGCCCTCTGTTCCATGGTCTGCCCCGGCAAGGAAGATTACGGTGTCGCCCTGCGGCGGAACCTTACCCAAGTATGGAAGGAAGGCTGATGCGATTGCTGCGGAAGCTTCTCGACGCCCAGGGCAAAATGTTCCGGAAGGGCGGCAAGCTCGAAAAATTCTACCCGATGTTCGAGGCGATGGAGACGCTGGCGTTCACCACCGGCAAGGTGACCAGGGGCAGCGTTCACGTTCGCGACGGCCTGGACCTGAAGCGGATGATGATCACCGTGGTGGTTGCCCTGATGCCGATTGTCGTGTTCGCCATGTACAACACCGGCTATCAGTCCCACCTGGCCATGGCCCAGGGAGCGGTGCCGCTGGATGTCTGGCAGAACGCGGTGTTCGGCGCCCTCGGCCTGGAACACGGCACCGCGTTCCTGCCCAGTTTCGTCTACGGCGCCCTGTTCTTCCTGCCGGTGTTCATCGTCGGATTCGCCGTCGGCGGCGGCATCGAGGTCCTGTTCGCCATCATCCGGAAGCATGAAGTCAACGAAGGGTTCTTCGTCACCGGCTTCCTCCTGCCGCTGACCCTGCCGCCGACCATCCCGCTGTGGCAGGTCGCCCTGGGGGTCGCCTTCGGCGTGGTCATCGGCAAGGAGATCTTCGGCGGCACCGGTATGAACATCCTGAACCCGGCGTTGACGGCCCGGGCGTTCCTGTTCTTCGCCTACCCTGCGGCGATCTCCGGTGACGCTCCCTGGCTGGCGGTCGACTTCAGCCAGGCGGACGGCTTCTCCGGCGCCACCCTGCTGTCCCGGGCCACGGTGGATGCGTCCGCCCTGGGCAGCTTCGGCGGCGAGCAGTGGATGGACGCGTTCCTGGGGTTCATCAACGGCTCCATGGGAGAAACCTCCGCCCTGCTCTGTCTCGTCGGTGCGGTCATCCTGATCCTGACCCGGGTCGGCGCCTGGCAGACCATGGCCGGAGTGGTTGTCGGGACCATCGGTATGGTGATGCTGCTCAACGGAATCGGCTCCGAGACCAACCCGATGTTCGCCGTGCCGTTCTACTGGCACATCGTCCTGGGCGGCTGGGCGTTCGGAACCGTTTTCATGGCAACCGATCCGGTCTCTTCTGCTTTCACAAGCAAAGGCAAGATGATCTACGGCCTGGGTATCGGGGTCCTGGTGGTCCTGGTGAGAGTGGTCAACCCGGCCTACCCGGAAGGGATGATGCTCGCAATCCTGTTCATGAATCTTTTCGCCCCGGTGATCGACCACTTCTTCATCAAGGCGAACATCAAACGGAGGCTGGCGCGTCATGGAGCGTAGCACCGGATACATCATCGCGTTCGCAGCTGCGGTCTGCCTGGTCTGCTCGGTGCTGGTCACCAGTTCTGCGGTGTCTCTGAAGGACCGGCAGGTGGAGAACAAGCGGCTGGACCGCCAGAAGAAGATCCTGGTCCTGGCCGGGCTGATGGAAAAGGGTGAAGGGATCGATACCGCGGAGATCGACGAGCGATTCAGCGACAACATCCAAGCCCACGTCATCGACCTTAAAACCGGGGATTACGACCCTTCGGCGGACACCGGCAACTTCGACCAGCGCAAGGCGGCCAAGGATCCGTCCACCAGCACGGCCGCTCCATCCAACAACTCCGGCATCCAGCGGGTGCCGAACCAGGTGCTGATCTACCACGTTCTGGAGAACGGCGAACCGGTCACCCTGATCCTCCCGGTAGAGGGGAAAGGGCTGTGGTCCACCATGTACGGCTTCCTGGCCCTGGCCCCGGACACAACCACGGTCAAGGGCGTCACGTTCTACGAGCACGGCGAAACCCCGGGCCTGGGCGGTGAGATCGAGAACCCGTCCTGGACCGCCAAATGGATCGGGCGACTGGCGTACGACGAAACCTGGACTCCGGTGCTGGAGGTAATCAAGGGGACGGCAGGGCCTGTGGAAACCGATCCGACCCGGATCGACGGCCTGGCCGGCGCCACCCTGACCGCCCGCGGCGTGTCGCACCTCCTGGACTTCTGGCTGGGGGAGAGCGGATTCAGCCCGTACCTTGAGAAGTTCCGGGCGGAAAGGAGCGCATCATGAGTTCCAAGATGAACCAGGTGCTCCTGGACCCGCTGTTCAACAACAACCCGATCGCTCTTCAGGTACTGGGCATCTGCTCCGCCCTGGCGGTGACCACCAAGTTGGAAACCTCATTGGTGATGTCGGTGGCGGTGATCGCCGTGATCGCCCTCTCCAACCTGTCGGTCAGCCTGATCCGCAACATGATTCCGGGCAGTATCCGGATCATCGTGCAGTTGACCATCATCGCCTCCCTGGTGATCATCACCGACCAGATCCTGAAGGCGTTCCTGTTCGAGATCAGCAAACAGCTGTCGATCTTCGTCGGCCTGATCATCACCAACTGTATCGTCATGGGCAGGGCCGAGGCGTTTGCCATGCAGAACCCGCCATGGCTGAGTTTCCTGGACGGCATCGGCAACGGCGTCGGCTACGCCATCATCCTGATCCTGGTCGGGTTCTTCCGGGAGCTCCTGGGCGCCGGAAAGTTGATGGGGCAGGTGGTCCTGCCGCTGGTGACCGAAGGCGGGTGGTACCACCCCAACGGGCTGATGACGCTGGCGCCGGGGGCTTTCTTCCTGATCGGCATTTTCATCTGGCTGCTCCGGACCTGGAAACCGGAGCAGGTCACGGAGGACTAGACGGTGGAGTATTACCTCAGCCTCGCCGTCAAGGCGATCTTCGTCGAGAACATGGCCCTGGCGTTCTTCCTGGGCATGTGCTCCTTCCTGGCGGTATCCAAGAAGGTCGAAACCGCCATCGGCCTGGGCGCTGCGGTGACCTTCGTCCTGACCATCACCGTGCCGCTGAACAGCTTCATCTACAACATCGCCCTGCGCGAAGGCGCCCTGGAGTGGCTCGGCGAAAAATACGCCGGGATCGACCTGTCGTTCCTGTCGTTCCTGGTGTTCATCGGCACCATCGCCGCCTCGGTCCAGGTGGTGGAGATGACCCTGGACCGTTATGCGCCGGCGCTGTACGCCGCCCTGGGTGTGTTCCTGCCGTTGATCGCGGTGAACTGCGCCATCCTGGGAGCCTCTTTGCTCCTGGTGGAACGGGGCTACGGCGTGGCGGAAGGCACGGTGTTCGGTTTCGGCGCCGGCATCGGATTCGCTCTGGCGATCATCGCATTGGCGGCGATCCGGGAGCGGATGCGGTACAGCAACGTGCCGGCAGGCCTTCGGGGTCTGGGAATCACATTCATCATTACGGGCCTGATGGCGATCGGGTTCATGCTGTTCGCCGGCATCCAACTGTAGGACTCTACGAAGATGACAACAATCCTAATCGGAGTCGCGGTCTTCGTCCTGGTGATCGTCGCCCTCGTGATCGTCCTGATGTTCGCCAAATCCAAGCTGGTGGCCAGCGGAGACGTTACGATCACGGTCAATGACGATCCGGACAAGGCGATCAAGACTCACGCCGGCAGCACCCTGCTGAACACCCTGGCGGACCAGAAGATATTCGTGCCGTCGGCCTGCGGGGGCAAGGGCACCTGCGGGGTCTGCAAGGTCAACATCCATTCCGGCGGCGGCGCCATGCTGCCCACGGAAGTCAGCCATATCAGCCGCGGCGAGGCCCGTGAAGGCTGCCGCCTGTCCTGCCAGGTCAAGGTCAAGCAGGACATGGCCATCGAACTGGAGCCGGAGATCTTCAGCGTCCGCAAGTGGACCTGCAAGGTGCGCTCCAACCAAAACGTGGCGACCTTCATCAAGGAACTGATTTTGGAACTCCCGGCCGGCGAAGAGGTCCCGTTCCGGGCCGGCGGCTACATCCAGATCGAATGCCCTCCTCACGTGGCGGCCTACAAGGATTTCGACATCGAGGAAGAGTACCGGCCGGACTGGGACAAGTTCGATCTGTGGCAGTACGTGTCCAAGGTGGACGAGAGCGTCACCCGGGCGTACTCCATGGCGAACTACCCGGAAGAAAAAGGGGTCATCATGCTGAACGTCCGGGTAGCCTCCCCGCCACCCGGAAAGCCGAATGTCCCGCCCGGCATCATGTCGTCCTACATCTTCAACCTGAAGCCGGGAGACGAGGTCGTCATTTCCGGCCCGTACGGCGAGTTCTTCGCCAAAGAGACCAAGAACGAAATGCTGTTCATCGGCGGAGGCGCCGGCATGGCCCCGATGCGATCCCACATCTTCGACCAGCTCAAGCGGCTCAACTCCGATCGCAAAATCACCTTCTGGTACGGCGCCCGCTCGAAAAGGGAGGTGTTCTACGCCGACGAATTCGACAAGCTCCAGGAAGAGAATCCGAATTTCAAGTGGTACCTGGCCCTGTCCGACGCCCTGCCGGAAGACGAATGGGACGGCCTGACCGGATTCATCCACCAGGTCGTTCTGGACGAGTACCTCACGAAACATGAGGCCCCGGAAGACATCGAGTTCTACATGTGCGGCCCGCCGATGATGAACAACGCCTGCACCAAAATGCTGATAAACTTGGGTGTGGAACAAGAGAACATCATGTTCGACGATTTCGGCTAGACCATGGAGGAGCCGTCCCCACTCCGGCGTTTTCTTCTGCCGGCCGTGTTCGTGTTCGCACTGTTTGCCTTGCTGTTTTTTCGGAACCGGGATGGCGGCAACCGCTCCGGCGAATGGACTTTCCGGGGCCCGACCATGGGAACGGCCTGGACGGTGAAAGTCGCCGACCCGGATCTGGACAAAGAGAGCCGGGATCTGATCGAGACGACCATCCAGCAGACGGTTGCGCTTGTGGACCAGCGCATGTCCAACTGGAAGGACGACTCGGAACTCTCCCTGCTCAACCGCCACGACACCAGCCCGTACCCGGTTTCCGGCGAGTTGCTGGGAATCCTGGACCGGGCGATCGATATCCATCGCCTGACCGGTGGAGCGTTCGACATTACCGTCGGCCCGCTGGTCAACGCCTACGGCTTCGGCCCGGGCGACCCGCCCCGTGTACCCAGCGAGGACGAACTCAAGGAGCTGCTGGCCCGGACCGGGCTCAGCAAGCTGACCCTGAACAAGAGCGCGGGTACGGCCACCAAAAGACACGCCGACCTGTACTTCGATCTGTCCGGCATCGCCAAGGGCTTTGCAGTCGACCGGGTCGCCGATGCCCTGGAACAGCTGGGGCAAACGAAATACATGATCGAAATCGGCGGCGAGATCCGAACCCGGGGCCGCAACGGCTCCGGCGAGATCTGGCGGATCGGCGTTGAGCAGCCCGACCCGACACTACGGGAGGCCGGCCGCATCATCCCGCTCCTGGACACCGCCATGGCGACTTCCGGCGAGTACCGCAACTTCTACGAAGTAGGCGGCGTCCGGTACTCCCACACCATCGACCCCAGAACCGGGAAACCGATCGACCATCACCTGGCTTCTGTGAGCGTCCTGCACAAGTCCTGTACATCCGCCGACGCCATAGCCACCGGCCTCAACGTCCTCGGACCGGACGAGGGTTATGCGCTGGCCGTCGAGCACGGCATCGCCGCCCTGTTCATATTGGAACGCAGCAACGGATCCTTCATCGAACACGCCACCCCGGCCTTCGAAACCACCCTGCAACGCACCCGGGAAGCGGAACTGGCAGACCCGGTGGTACCCTGAGTTGAGGGAGATGCCATGACCACCCTGCTGTTCACAGTCCTGCTTTTCGGCTCCGCCATGCTGCTCATGGCGGTCGGCGTCATCGTGGTCGGAAAGCGCCTCAGGGGATCCTGCGGCGGAATCGGCAACTGCCACTGCACAGAAGACGGCGTCCCGCCGGAGAGCTGCAGCCGGAACGGTGAGTCCTCAATATAACCGGTTTTTCAGCGAGTCGTGAAACGGTTCAGCGGACGAGTTCGAACACGACCTCGCCCTGACGGAAGCACTGGATGTTGCTTTTCCGCGGTACCTGTTCCACGACGACCCGGATCACGTCCCCTTCCTTGGCGTTGATTCTGACCTGCCCGTCGTCGTTCAGATCCGCCGTCTGGGCGTTTCTGCCGTTCCTGCTCACGGTTGCTATCGCCGACGTGTTGCCGCACAGCGAGCTGCTCACCGGCTCAAGGCAGAACCTGGCATTGTTTCCCGGCGACGCGTCAACATCGGCAGCGGTCACGGTGTAAGTCGCTTCGTATCTCTGAACACAAGTCGGGTTCAGGTCGGTGTCACCTACGCAGCCACCCAGAACAGCCGTTGTTCCGCATTCCGGAGAGGCTGCGGCGGCGATGTTGACCAAGAGCAGGCTAAAGACGAACAAAAGGGCGAATTTCTTCATCGGTTGACTCCTTGTTGCTCCAAGCGGAGGTAAGCGGGGGTTTGCAATCAGACTACAGAACACCAAGGGATTGTCAAGAAATATCAGTATCAGGCGGTACCCGGCTCAATGAGCGGGAGCTTCCTTCTTTCACAACGATAACTGCTTGACCGGCAGGCGGACCGGCCGTACGATCCGTGCATGTATCCGAACAATGGGTTGCGCTGTTCTGCGGTATGAAGGCCGAGGGCGGCGGAGTATCCCGACTATCGCATGGGGAGGAAGCGGATGAAGAACAGACACATTCAGATCGCATTGATAGTTCTGCTTGTGACCGTCATGGTCGCAGGCGCCATGGCGTTCGCCAGAGGGAAACCCGGTGGCGTCAAGCCGTGCAAAGACTCCATGATTTTCTGCCTGGACGTATGGGATCCGGTCGTCTGCGATGACGGCAGGATCTACAGCAACTTCTGCTACGCCCGGCGCGCCTGCGCTACCGGTTGCGAATCGACCGGGGGTGGCCCGGTACTTCTGGACCAGTAGCGATTCGACTCCTGCGACCCGGCGCAAAGACGTTCCGGGAGGATCCAAGTAAAAAAAGGGACAGGCCGCTGCCTGTCCCTTTTTACAAACTCGGTAGAGAAACGACTAGTTTGTCGCTTCCTTTGCGTCGCCTTCTTTCGCCATGGCGATGAGGGCGGCCTTGGACTTCTCGCAGCCACCTTCGGCGTTGGTGGCCATGGCGGCGGTCTTCTCGCAACCGGAACCTTTCGCCATCGCGATCAGCTTGGCAGCGGACTTGTCGCAGCCGCTCTCGGCATAGGTGGCCAGCTGGGCCATGGTCGGCTCGGCATCGCCCCTGGCGCCTTGCTCTTTGGCCATTGCGATGAGGGCGGCCTTGGACTTGTCACAGCCACCTTCGGCGTTGGCGGCCAGAGCGGCGGACTTCTCACAGCCGGTCTCTTTCGCCATGGCGATCAGCTTGGCGGCGGACTTGTCGCAGCCGGATTCGGCCTTGGTGGCCAGTTGGGCCATCTTGGCGGCCTTCTTCTCGCAACCTTCCTTGTTGGCGGCGACTTCGGCGGTGGCTTTCTTGGAGCAGCCTTCTTTGTTGGCTGCCGTCTGGGCGCCCTTCTTGGCGCAACAGCCCTTACCGGCTTTGTCGCAACCTTCTTTTTCACAAGCCAGGGCGGCCGGGGCCAGCACCAGGGCCAGCACCGCCAGGATCAGAATAGCTTTCTTCAGTTTCATGGAATTCCTCCAGTTAATAACTTGGGTTACGTCGATACCATGGGATTCTACGGTCCCACAGGCGGTCCGGCAACCGATCCCGGCCCTTCGGAGAATCATTTTACAGCATGTTGACAGATTTTATCTCTTTTTAAACGCCGCTGCATGCACATTTCATCCTGCTCGGGCATAAGATAGCTTGAAAATAAGGCCTTTATCAGATCGGATGGTGCCAGGTTCAGGTTCTTCTGGGGACGACAACCATGCTCAGATCCCGGTTGACGATTCCGACAGGCGCACTCTCGACGATGGCGACCTCCGCCAGCATCTCGGTTACTTTCTGAAGCAGCTTGTGGCCGTACTCAGGCCGGCGCATATCCCGGCCCCGGAACATGATCGTTAACTTGACCTTGTCGCCCTCGGCCAGGAACCGCTTGGCATGTCCCAGCTTGGTCTCCAGGTCATGGTCGCCGATATTGGGGCGCAGCTTAACCTGCTTGATCTGGATACGGGTTTCTTTTTTGCGGGCTTCCCGGGCTTTTTTGGCAGTCTCGAACCGGTGCTTGCCCCAGTCCATAACTCGCACCACGATCGGCCGGGAGTCGGAGGCCACCTCCACAAGGTCCATACCCTGCTCAGCGGCTCTTGCTCTGGCTTCATCGAGGGGGATTATGCCGACCTGGGTGCCGTCGGCATCTATCAGGCGGACGGGGCTGAGTCTGATGTTCTCGTTGATCCGGACTTTGTCGTCGATCCGACACCACCTTTCTAGGTGCTTTCTTATTGACACACAACCACTTCGACTCGCAAATCACAAGCCGAGCGAAGGGAATATAACACTCCGGAGGCCGAGCGCCAAGCCCGGGAGCCGGTCGCGGCAGGCTATTCCGGGTATTGGGCGGTGACGGTGGTATGGATCCCGCCCCGGATGTTGAAATCGCCCTCGATCCGCATCTCCCGGGGCCGCAGCAAAGCTACCAGATCGTCCAGGATCCGGTTGATCACAGCCTCGTGGAACTGCCCCTCCTCACGGAACGACCCTAGATAGAGCTTCAGAGACTTGAGCTCCACGCAGAGCCGGTCCGGAACGTATCGGATGGTAATGAGCGCGAAGTCGGGCTGCCCGGTTCTGGGGCAGATACAGGTGAATTCGGGGCAGTCGAACTCGATGACGTAGTCTCGCTCCGGCTTGGGGTTTTCGAAGGTTTCCAATTCCTTTTGGGGCGCGGCGGCCATGACGTTCCTCCTGGATGCAGGATACTATCCGAGGCTATGGCATTCCTGCTACCCGGTCGAATCCTGCCCCCCCTGCCGGGCACGTTCAGGGCTCTCCGACACCGAGACTTCCGGTTGCTCTGGGCCGGGCAGCTGCTGTCCCTTACCGGAAGCTGGATGCAGTCCGCCGCCCAGGGCTGGCTGGTTCTCCGCCTCACCGATTCGCCGTTCTTCCTGGGCCTGATCGGCTTCTGCACATTCGCGCCCGGGCTGGTGTTCGCCCTGCCTGCTGGAGTGGCGGCGGACCGCTTCCCCCGAAGGACCATGCTCCTGATCCTGCAGGCCGTTGCCCTGATCCTGGCGGCGGTGCTCACGGCGCTGACGTGGAGCGGCGCCATAGAGGTCTGGCACATTGCGGTGCTGGCCACCCTGGCCGGCACGGTAATCGCGTTCGAGATCCCGATCCGGCAGTCGTTCCTCCAGGTCCTGGTCGGGAGGGAAGATCTTCCCAATGCGATTGCACTGAACTCGCTGGCGTTCAACTCCGCGAGGATGCTGGGGCCGACCCTGGCCGGGTTCCTCCTGGTGTTCCGGACAGAGGCAACCTGTTTTCTGCTGAACACACTTTCATTCGGAGCAGTCCTGATCGCATTGACGATGCTGAAGACCCGGGGAAATCCGGAAGGTGGCGACGGCGACACCTGGTATGTCGGGATGCGGAACGGGCTGGCCTATGCCGGCGGGCACCGCAAAGTCCGGACCCTGCTGCTGCTGATCGTCCTGACCAGCATGAGGCCGGATCGCCTGGGCACTGGTCATCCTGGGAGGCGGACTGATCTCCTTCGGACTGTCCGATCACCTGGTGCTGTCCATGGTCTGCCTGTTCCTGGTCGGTGCCGGCGTCATCACCCAGCTGGCAACCAGCAATACCTACCTGCAACTGACCGCTCCGCCGGCCATGCGGGGCCGGGTCATCAGCCTGTTCATGCTTTCCCTGATCGGGATGGCGCCTTTCGGCTCATTACTGGCCGGCGCGGCCGCCAAAGGGATCGGTACACGGCTCACGGTGGTCCTGGGCGGCCTGACCTGTCTGGCCGCCGGACTGATCACTCTGAGGCGGCTCCGGACCTGATCAGCGGTTGATCTCGGCCAGCCGGACCTTCGCATCCCGGAGCTCGCCCTGGTTCTTCAGGGTCAGCGTCACCTCGGCCCCGGCACCGGCCTCATCGAACGCGTCCAGCAGGTCGTTTGAGGTCAAGATTTTCGCCCCGTCTACTGCGACGATGGTGTCTCCACCCACAATCCGGTTGCGCCGGTCCACCTGGAGCGGTTCCAGGCCGGCTTCCTCTGCAGGCCAACCCGGGTGCACTTCCCTGATCACCACACCTTCAAAGCCGTAACGACGTGCCAGGTGGTCCTGCATGATCCCGATACCGATACCGGGCCGGATCGGCTCGCCATACTTGATCAGCTGGGGTATCAGGCGACGGACCGTATCCACCGGGACCGAGAACCCGATGCCGGCAAAGGCGCCGCTGGGGCTGATGATCGCCATGTTCACGCCGATGAGCCTGCCTTGTGAATCCAGGAGCGGCCCTCCGGAGTTCCCAGGGTTGATGGCGGCGTCGGTCTGGATAACGTCTTTGATGGTCCGCCCGTTGGGAGCGGTCCATTCCCGGCCTAAAGCGCTGACCACACCGACGGTCAGGGTGTGGTCCAGGCCGAACGGGTTCCCGACCGCCATGACCTTCTGTCCCACCGCCAGGTCGCCGGAACGGCCGACCTGCAGCGGAACCAGCAGTTCGTCGGGAGCATCCACTTTCAGGACCGCCAGGTCCTTGTCCGGGGCGACGCCGACCACCTTGGCCGGATAGGTATCCTCACCTCCGAAAGTGACCATGAATTCCCGGCCTTTCTCGATGACGTGATAGTTGGTTACGATGTGGCCGGCCTTGTCCCAAATAAACCCGGAACCGGAGCCCTGGGGGATCTTCTGCACGTTCATGGAGAAAAAGTCCCGGCGGTACCCGACGTTGGTAATGAACACGGTGGAAGCGGAGGCGGTCCTGAATACCTGGATCTGGCGGCGCTCGTCCTCGGAGAGGCCGTCCGGAATCGGGTCTTCCACCGGGGCGGCGGCGGTCAGGGCGGCGGCCGGCGTTGGGATCGAAGTGCCGGAGACTCCGTCCACGGCGTACCCGGTGGCCACACCAGCCAGGAAGATTACGACCATCAAAATCAACCTGCGAATCTTCATGGGTTTCCTCCCTGACTGAGGTTACCATCTGCACCGGAGGGCGGCACCCTTGGAACAACCGGACCTGAGGACGGCGGCGGTGGTCCTGCGACCCCGATCCATCTCATCGTTGCTGCTGACCTGCGAGCACGCCTCGAAACGGCTGCCGGCCGGCATCCCGGTGAGTCGGCTGGAGCGAAAAACTCTCGCCTCCCACCACGGCATCGACATCGGAGCATGGACTTTGACCCGGGAGATAGCCTCTCGCCTGTCCGCCACCGCCTTGGGAGGGAGGTTCTCACGGCTATGGATCGATCTGAACAGGGCCATCGACGATCCCGAGCTGATCCGGTCTCAGGCAGAGGGCACCGGTCTCGGCTGGAATTTGAACCTGAGCCGCCGGGAGCGGGATCTCCGCATCAAGACGGTCCATGACCGCTACCACGCCGGGATCGACTACCAGGTCCTTCGCCGGTTGGACCGCAACGTCCGGCCTTTTCTGCTCTCAATCCATTCCTTCACGGACCGGTTCAATGGCCGGCACCGCGATTTCGACTGCGGCGTGCTGTACCACAGGGACGGCAGTCAGGCCCGGGTCCTGGCCGCGGCACTGCGGGAGGAAGATCTTGCCGTGCGGTACAACGCTCCGTATTCCGGGAAGCTGGGGATGATGTACGCCATACACCGCCATGGCGCAGCCTACCGGTTGCCCTGCCTGGAACTGGAAGTCAACCAGAACCGGATCGATTCCCGGAACAAGGTCCTCGGTCTCGCGCCGGCGATCTCCCGGGCGATAGGGCGGCTACTGGATTCCTAGCGGCGGTACGCCACCACCTTACCGCCGACGTCTGCGACCGGAGCCGGGTCGGCAGCCGCGCGACCGGCCCGCCGGGCATCGAACCATGCCGCCACCACCACGGCCAGGAGCACCAGAAAGAAGCTGAAGAAGAATCCCGCCACAAACCCGCTGCTGTAAGCCGAGCCGACCGCCTTGTAGTACGAACCGGCGGAGAGACTCTCCTGCCACGGCAGGTCGTTATTCACCATGGTCAGAAGGAAACCGCCCACTACCGTGGCGCAGACCGCGAGACCGATCACGGCGATCATGGTAATGCTCCAGCGGACGCGCGGACTCATGCTTCCTCCCTTTTCCCCTGCGCTAAGCGTTCCTCATGATATGTGCTGAATTGACCTTGTGCGCCACTGACATTTTCCGACACGGTGTCGCCGACAGGTCGGGACAGGATGCGGCTGGTAGAATGCAGGACCTTCAGGGAGGATACGTTTTGAGCCTGTACTCCTGGAAATCAGGACCGTTCACCTATCGACGCCGACCGACCCGGGCAGTGGCGGTTGGCAAGGTCGGTGTCGGCGGGACCAACCCGATCCGCGTTCAGTCCATGACTACTCCGTCCACCCGGGATACCCGGGGTACTGTGGCCCAAATCATCCGCATGGTTGACGCCGGCTGTGAAATCGTCAGGCTGACAGTCCCGACCACGGCGGACGCCGACAACATTCCGAACATCAGGGCCGGCCTCATGAGCGCAGGCATCGACGTACCGCTGGTGGCGGATATCCATTTCACCCCGGCGGCGGCGATGCTGGCGGCCGAATACGTGGAGAAGGTCCGGATCAATCCGGGCAACTATGCCGACCGCAAGAAGTTCGCCGTCCGTGAATATACCGATGAACAGTACGGCGAAGAGCTGGACAGGATCCGGGAGGCGTTCACTCCCCTGGTGCTGAAGTGCAGGGAACGGAACGTCTCCATGCGGATCGGCACCAACCATGGTTCTCTGTCCGACCGCATCCTGAACCGGTTCGGCGACACGCCGAGGGGGATGGTGGAATCGGCCCTGGAGTTCGTCCGCATCTGCGAGGAGCTGGACTACCGGGAACTGATCCTGTCCATGAAGGCCAGCAATCCGGTAGTGGTCCTGGAGGCATATCGCCTGCTGGTTTCCGCCATGGACGACGAGGCCATGGACTACCCGCTGCACCTGGGTGTTACCGAGGCCGGTGACGGCGAGGACGCCCGGATCAAGTCCGCCATCGGTATCGGCGCCCTGCTTGAGGAAGGGATCGGAGACACCATCCGGGTCTCGCTGACCGAGGACCCGGTCGAGGAGATCCCGGTAGCCGTGGCGATGGCGGCCCCGTTCAACGGCCTGGATCCGGATGTGGAAACCGGTTCACCGATCTCCCTGCCGGCCATCGCCGACCTGACCCAGGCCAGCCCCCGCCGGCCCGGATCGCGGAACAACGGCCATGTCCCGGTGGAGGTGCCGCTGCCGGCGGGCGGCGAACCGGAAGCGCTCCAGGCTCTCCTGGACGCCGCTTCCGAGGACATGCCGGTGGAAACGGTCTCCGTCACCCTGACCGGTACCGGCCCGGACCTGGCGGCGCTCCGTGCCGTCCTGGCCGTGAAGGCGCCGGATGCCCGCTTGTCGGTGCAGGTCGATTCAACACAGCTTGCGGGGCTGGATCAGATTTTGCCCCATGCCGACCGCCTGCACTGGACCGGCGGGCAAGGGAATGGCGAGGCTTTGTTCAGCCGGTTGGCGGCTGCCGGCACCGGACTGCTCATCGAAACCGGAGGCCCCGATGCCGACGCGGCATCGACCCTTGCCGCAACACTGGCTGCAGCAGCCCTGAAGGCCGGCGTCCGGGACGTCAGCGTTACCTTGAGCCCGAGCTGCCTGCCGACGCCGCTGTTAGCGGTACGGCTGCTGGCCGGCCGCCTGGACCGGGCCGGCCTGGATGTGGGGATCGTGCTGCTGGACCGTCCCCACGACCGCAACGCCGACCCCAGGCTCGGCCCCGGATCGTCCCTGGGCGGGCTACTGTGCGAAGGGACCGGTGACGCGATCCAGATCGCCCTCCCCGACCCGGTTGAGAGCCACCGCAGGGCGTTCGACATCCTTCAGGCCGCCAGGGTCCGGATCACCCGGACCGACTTCATCTCCTGCCCGTCATGCGGCCGCACCCTGTTTGATCTGGAGGAGACCACTGCCCGAATCAAGAAACGGACCTCCCACCTCAAGGGACTCAAGATCGCGATCATGGGCTGTATCGTCAACGGCCCCGGTGAGATGGCCGACGCCGATTTCGGCTACGTCGGTTGGGGCGAGGACAAGATCGCCCTGTTCGTCGGTATGGATATGGTCGCCAAGGACATCCCTACCGCCGAGGCGGATGACCGGCTGGTGCAACTGATCAAGTCCCACGACAAGTGGGTGGATCCGTCCTGAAGCAGGGGTTTTCGGCGGCGAGCGCGCCGTCCACAAACAGGATCTCGCCGAACTCCGTCCGATGACCGGTTTTCCCCGGGAAATCGAATCGTATGCTCCAGCCCTCCGCCAGGAGGAGTTTACGGATGCGGCGATGCAGGGAGGAGGAATGGGTTCCGATAAACAGACGACTGACTTTTTCGCGGATTTCAGACCGTGCATCTTCCATCACCCGAAGTTCTTCCCCCTGGATATCCATGTGCAGAAGATCGACCCGTGGATACTTATCCAGCATAGGACCCAGTTTCGTGCACTTCACCTGAACCGAACGGCGTGACGAAGATCTCGCTCCGAGGCTCAGACCGAAATCCCCGGATTCATCCCCCTCCGACCGATAGGAGGACGTCCCGACATGATCCGAGACCGCCGCCTGGGAAAGATGGTGCGCTTCCGGATCCAGTCCGTTGTTTTTGAGATGTTCCCGCATCCAGATGTAGCGGGTCGCCTCCATCTCCACGCCGACCAGGCGGGGCGCCAGATCGGGTCGGCCCCTTAACGCCTGTGCGGCGCTTACGAGCCAGTACCCATAGCCGGCGCCAAGTTCGAAGATCGTGTACAACGGGCCTGCTGCGCCGGCGATGGACTCAAGCAAAAATATGTACTCGAAATAGGATTGATCCGGAACGGGATATCCGGTTTCCAGATAACCTTTCGGTGACGGCTTGAAATGCTCCCTGAAGTTCGGGTCGGTTCTGAC
Organism: uncultured Acidobacteriota bacterium; assembly: GCA_945787955.1. Taxonomy (GTDB): domain Bacteria; phylum Acidobacteriota; class Polarisedimenticolia; order Polarisedimenticolales; family Polarisedimenticolaceae; genus Polarisedimenticola. The sequence continues at coordinate 38,321 of CALZKF010000010.1, forward strand.
GCCCAGAAAATCAACGGCGAATCGACCGGACACCTCTCCTTTCCAGGGTTCGATCCTGAGCAGGGCCGGATGATGGTTTCCGTCCCATGGGACAGACGGGAACAACCGAGCCCTGGCTCTCCAGATCCGGAACTGCAGCGCCCGGACGATACGCCGCAAGAGTCCTTTCACTTCAGGTCCTGGTATGCTCGCAGGGTCCAGGATGCCAGGCCGTCCTGGATGAGCGGGAAACCGGCGGCGGTTTTCCTGGCGTCCAGGAGATCCTTCGCCACGAACACCGCCAGGAAACCGTCGTCCTGCTCCAGCCGTCCGGCCAGACGGATCCGGCCGGCCAGTTCCAGTTCCCGGAACGACTGCGCTTGGGCTTCGAGGGCAGATTCCACCTGGTCCGGGGTGGCGGTGATTCGGATCGTAACGGCGAAAAGCGGCATGGGAGACATCTTAGCGCAACCGCCCGGGACGTGGTCACCAATGGAGTCGCTTGGTAGGATAATCCTCTGGCGACTCGATCCTGAGGGAGGGAAAGATGAAGATCCAGATCGAATACTGCATGGAATGAAATTACGAACCGACCGCGGCCGGTCTGGCTGCAGAACTTAATCAGGCACTCGGGATCGAGGCGAAACTGGTCGCGTCCGGCGGTGGTGTGTTCGAGGTGACGGTGGACGGCATCAAGATCTTCTCGAAGAAGGCGCTGGGCCGGTTCCCCGAGGACGGAGAAATCCTGAAGCTGATCGGGTAAGCCGGAGGCGGCGCAACCCGGGAGAGTACTTACCATGGGCCTCTTTGACCGGCTGGTCAGCCTGACGCTTCCGATTGTTCCGAAACCGATCGTCGGCTATTTCTCAAGGCGCTACTTCGCAGGCGAGACAGCGGACCAGGCCTTTCAAGTGGCCCGGCGCCTCCTGGGCCGCAACGCCCTGGTAACCATGGATATCCTGGGTGAGTTCATAGAGGAGCTGTCGGAGGCCGACACCAACACCGCACAGTACGTCGACCTGATTCGGATGGTGGCCCGGGAACAACTGCCCCGGACCAATATCTCGGTGAAACTGACCGCCCTGGGACTCCAGTTGGACAAGGCCGCCTGCCTTGCCAACCTGCGCAAGCTGATGGAGGCGATCCGGGAGACCGACAACTTCCTGCGCATCGACATGGAAGACTCGCCGTGCACCGACGGTACCTTGGAACTGTACCGCATCCTGAGGGATGAATACCCCGGAATGGTCGGGGTGGTCTTGCAGTCCCGACTGCGCCGGTCCATGGCCGATATCGAAGCGCTGGTCCATCCACAGGCGAACTACAGGCTATGCAAGGGCATCTACCTGGAACCTGAGGAAATCGCCTTCACCGAATCGACCCGGATTCGAACCAACTTCACCGCCCTCCTTGAGCGCATGATCGAAACCGGGGCCTACGTCGGAATCGCCACCCACGACGAACAACTGGTGGACGAAGCTCTGGAACTGATAGAAAGGCACTCTCTCCCCGGGGATCGTTACGAGTTCCAGATGCTCCTGGGGGTGACCGAAGGGTTGGGGCAACGCATCCTGGACGCAGGTCACAGGCTCAGGATCTACGTGCCGTACGGGGTGCAGTGGTACCCCTATTCGGTCCGAAGGTTGCGGGAGAACCCGCAGATCGCCGGTTACGCGTTCAAGGCGCTGTTCAACCGGAAGTGACGCCGATACCGTACCCATAAACCAGGTGCCCGCCGATCCATGCAGTGACCATCGTCAAAAGCACACCGGCCAGGACCAGGACGGCGTACAGCGGCTTGTGGTCCGCCGGCAGACGTCCCCGGTTCCAGCCCTTCCACAATGTCAGGGCGGCGAACAGACCGAGCAGCACCAGGCCGAATCGTTCATGGAGGTTTACCTCCGCCCCACCGCCGTTGAAACCGGCAACCGAGTTTTGGGCCAGGAATCCGGCGACCACCGTCGGCGCCAGGAACAGCGTCCCGGCCATCAACAGGACCGCCCCGGCCTGTTCCCAGCCTTGTCGTCGCATCAGGATTCCCGCCGCTTCCAGGAGACCGCCGGTGACCAGGAAGGCAACGGAGAAATGGACCAGGGCCGGATGGATCAAATGCATGGAGGGCAGCCCCTGCCGGCTCAGCGGTCCGGATTGAGGCGTCGAAACTCTTCCAGCAGCTTCCGGGATGCCTTGTCCAGCTTCTCCGGCGGCCAGATCTGTACCACCGCCACCAGATCGCCGGCCTGGGTGCGACCGTTGGCAGGCACCCCTTTGCCCCGAATCCGGAACTTCTGCCCGCTACGGGTCCCGGGCGGGATGGTGATGGTGGTAGGGCCGTCCAGTCCGGGAACCTCCACCGTCCCTCCCAGCGCTGCCTGTGCAATCCCTACCGGGACTTCACAGAGCAGATTGCGGCCTTCCCGGGAGAAAGTATCGTCGGCCCCGACCCGTACGCGGAGATAGGCATTGCCGGCAGGCCCGCCGCCGATCCCGGCGTTCCCTTTCCCCGACAACAACACCTTGCCGCCGTCCTGGATGCCGGGGGGTATCCGGACCCGTAGTTTGTCCTCGGTTCCCCGTCGGCCGGAGCCGGCGCACGGGGTGCAGGCTGAGCCGGGCATCCGGCCCGTACCCCGGCAGCGCGGGCAGGCCATGGCGATTTGCATCCCGCCCCGCCCCTGGGCAATTCGGCCGTTGCCGCCGCAGGCAACGCAGCGATCGCCGCCGGTACCTGAGACGACGCCGCTGCCGGAGCAGGCTCCGCAGGCAGCTTTCCGGGGCAACCGGACCTCAAGGGTCTCTCCCAGCACAGCCGAACGGAACGAGATCCCGATCTCGAACTCGATATCCTCACCTCGTTGAGCTCCGCCGCCCCGGCCCCTGCCGCCACCGCGCCCACCCCCGGTGAACATGTCGAACAGCTGGCTGAAATCCATACCGCCGAAATTCATGCTGTTGAAGTCGAACTCTGCACCGGCGAACGGGTTGAAGTCGGCCCCGAAAGCGTCATGGCCTCCTTGATCGTAGCGCGCCCTCTTTTCGCTGTCCGACAGGACTGCGAACGCCTCCGCCACTTCCTTGAACTTCTTCTCCGCTTCAGGCTTATCCGGATTGCGGTCCGGGTGGTACTTCATCGCCAGCTTGCGGTAAGCGGTTTTTATCTCTTTCTCGGTCGCTTTGCGGTTCAGGCCGAGGATTTCGTAGTAGTCCCGTCTGGTTGCCATACCATCCTAATAAAATCGAACTGTTCTCCTGTCAAGGTTTTCGGGTCGATGTAGAATGGAAGAGTGAGAACAGCTATTCTCAGAATTCTGGTCGCTGCGGGACTGGTGCTGGCCCTGACAGCCGGCGGCGGCGCTGCACAGGTTCCGGGAGATCCGCTGGGTGACCCTATTCCGGACCCGCTCCCCAGCCGGCCAAAACCGAAAAAAGATGGCGACAAGACCAAACCGGCATGGGAAACGCTCTTTCGGGAGTCCGACGCACCCTGGGAACTGTCGGCTGAGACCAACAAAATCCTGGCAGCCAGGGCCGACGCCTACCAGGAGTTTGCCCGGAGATTCACCTGCACCGAGACCGCCCGCTCCGCCAAATACCGGGGTGATGAGGCCACAAAAGAGGAAAACCGCACCTATTCATACCTCTTGGTCACGGAGCCGTCGGTCGGCTCGTTCCAGGAGAGTCGCCACAAGATCAACAAGAACGGCAAGGTCCAACGCGAGGAGGTCCGGGACGAGGAGAATTTTCCCCCGGCCTACGCCTGGGTGTTCCTGTTCAGCGGTTTCAACCAGGGTTTTTTCGCCTACCGGGACCTGGGGGATTACTACGACGGATTCGACTGGGTTCGGGAGATCCAATTCAAGGGCTCGTTCCGATTCACAGACGGTAAGGACATCCGGCAATGGGAAGGGATCGCCCTGGTGGACGCCACCACCTTCACGCCGATTGAAATCCGAGCGGAACCGATCGGCCAACGGGACCATATCCGCGGCCTTTACCGCAGATGGTCCACCGCTTTCAATCTGGTCGGGCTGCGGTTCGCGCCGCGGCCGTTCGGCTACAGCTGCCAGGTGAACTTCCGTTTGAGGGAGGCGGGGCTGACCTTCCCCACCCAGTTGCGGTACGACACGTTCCGGGCGGTGTCCAAACTAAAGTCGATCCCCTGGAAGGCATCCACCCGGGACTATACCGACTACCGCTTCTTCAACGTGGGCACCACCGAAGATGTCGGAGACGCCGCCGGCAAAACACCCTAGTTTTCAGCCGGCAGGTCGTCCGGTATGAGGTCCGGATCCAGGATCTCTACCTCAGCCGTCCGGCGCAGCTTAACAAGCTCCTCCTGCATGACCCGGCTCTCCTTTTCAGCGACCAGTTGCAGCTTCAACCTGGCGCGCATCTCCTCGAACGGGATCGGCTCCGACGGCTTGCGGCCGGTGACCTTCAGGATATTGAAGCCGGTGATCGTTTCAAAAACATCGGATATACCGCCGACCTCGGTTTCAAAGGCGACCTTCTCGAAGGCGGGAAACATCACACCCCGGGGAAACATGCCGAGCTCCCCGCCCTTCCCGGCGTTTGGAGCCTGGGAATATTCTTTGGCCAATTCGGCGAAATCTTCACCGGCGACGGCACGAGCATGGGCCTCAGCCGCTTTTTCCCGGGCTCGCGCCCGCATCGGTTCGGGGTCGGTCTCTGCCGCATTACGGAGGATATAAGAAGCTTCGGTGAGCTCCTGGGTCATGAAGGTGTCGCGGTTGGCGTCGTAATAAGCCCTGGCCTCATCGTCACTGACCTTCACGTCCTTGGTGAGAATCTTGGCGAAGGTCTGCATCTGCAGCCTCCGTCCTACCTCGTCCCGCAATTGGTCTTCACTGATCCCGGCTCTGGCGAGGTACATCTGAAACTCTTCTTCAGTACCCTGCTGTTCCCTGAGGCTCTGGATCTGGTCTTCCAGGACTGAGAGGTCCACCGGGATCGCTCGCTTTTCCGCCTCCTGCATCAGGATCTGGTTGTCCAGGATCAGGTCCAGGGCCAGGATCCGGTGTGTTCGCTCCTGTTCCTTGGTGAACGTCATACCCCGTGCGGCCATCTCGGCTATGTTGACGGCGGCGACTTCGTAGACCTGCTCGGCCTTGATTCCGGCACCGTTGACGATCGCCACCACCTTGTCCGGTTCCGGGGCCAGGTTCGGCGAGGTCTCTTCCCCGGCGCCCAGCGCCGGAACGGCAGCCTGCCGGTCCGCCTCGGGAATCGACTCCTCGCCACCGCCGCAGGCGCAGAATAGTGCAACAACCAGGATCAGTGTGACGGACAGGATGGGACCGGAACGCCGATTCGTAAACATCTGTAACCCCTTTAAACAGTTACTGGAAACGGCGCACAAAACGGGCCGCCGGCTCATTCTACGGGTGATCCGGATCGGCTTCAACCGGAGTAGCGGGGACAGGCACCTTAACCCCGGATTCGGGGACACCCTTAGACGGACTTTCGCTTTGGATATACTTTAAGAGGGTCCCCGAAACCGGGGTTAAGGTGCGGGTCCCCGGAAGAGGTTTCATGGACCAGGAAGATATGCCGGACGAAGTCGTGATTCCGATCGAGGATTTCATCGATCTGCACCCGTTTCAGCCCCGGGAGATCCAGTCGGTGGTAGAGGCTTACCTGGAGGCGGTCCTTGAAAAGGGGTTCCGGGAGGTTCGTATCATCCACGGCAAGGGGATCGGTGTTCAGAGAGAGACGGTACGCTCCGTTCTGAAACGCCACCCGAACGTCGAGAGTTTCAGCGACGGCGGCCCCGCTGCAGGAGGGTGGGGGGCGACCCGGGTGGTTCTAAGGCCCTCAGGCGATGGAACGGACCAGCCTTGAAACCAACGGTGCGCAGACCTGGTGGTCGCATGCCAGCGGGACCTGCGGCAGGCTGGTGACCGACCCGATCCCGGAGTAAGCCTCGGCCAAAGCCCGGTACCGGGAGCAGTTGGAACACCGCGCGATCCGTGAAAGGGCCAGCAACCGCAGCCGGTCCAGATCCTCCGTGCCATGTTGTGGCACTGTTTTCAGCATTGTTCCCTCTCTATCGATTCCCTGTTTCATACCTATAAAACGAAGCAACACTCGATTTGGTTCACTTCCCAATGTAAAATTTTTGTGAAGGAGAAACTGAGCCATGACCGACGACCTCAATATCACCTGTCCCTGTTGTGCAACAAAGCTGCTGCTGGACCGTGAAAGCGGTGAGATCCTCTCGGAAGAGCGCCCGGTTGCGAATCACGAAAAAAGCTTCGAAGATGCCCTGCGGGACGTCAACACAGGCGCCGACCGTCGGGAGAAGGCTTTTTCCGATGCCCACAAACGGACCACGAACCTGGAAAGCCTCCTGGAGAAGAAATTCGAGGAGGCGCGAAAGAAAGCGGCCAAGGACACCACCAAACCTGTCAATCCGCTGGACTTCGACTGATCAGTCGTCCAGCTTGTCCAGCCCCGGGATATCCAGCGTCTTCCCCAGTTCCTCCAACTTCGACAGGTCGATGATGCCGTCGATGTTCACGAAAACCAGTTCCCCGTCCTGCTTCCCGCGGATCAGGACCGTGACGCCGTCCACTGTCTCCTCGGTCCCGAGGATCCAGACCGACAGGTTGCCCTCGTCATCGTTGACTCGGGCGATCCGGTCCCATGCTCCCCGCCGCAGGCGCTTCTCCGTGGCCCGCAGCAGTTCCTGGCCGCGAAGCTGCTTGGCCTCCGTGTCCATGGACAGGATCACCGCGTGGATTGAATGCAGTCCGGCCACGGTGTCCGCCAGGTCCCTGTCGGCGCCGGCGAGGCCGGCTGAAATCATCTTCAGCAGCGCACCGGAAATACTGATCTCCAGTGTGAGGTCATCCTCGCCGCCCAGATCGATGAACGGCTCGGGGTCGACGAACCCGTTGCCGGCCTGCAGGGGGGAGAACCCGACTGCCGCCGTCAGACAGATTGCCAGGCAAATGGCGGTGGTCTTCAAGTTGGTATTCATGCTCCTGTTCTCCTCTTGTTTCCGCTCTGCACCGCCGGTAACCCGATGGTGATCTTCGAAAGCGCAGGTGTGACCTGCCCGCCGAGCACTTTCTCCATTGCGACGTCCTGGCTGCGCTGCAGCGCCTGGCCGGCCAGCCCCAGCGCCGCCCTGGCCTCCACTGTGGCCCGGGCGACCTCAGCAGGACTGTATTCCGGCTCCGTGTCAAAAAGACCGAACCAGCTGCCCGCCAACGCCACCATCAAAACCGCTGCTGCTGCCGCCATCCACCGCCAGTGGCCGCTTGCGCCCCTCGACGGACTGCGGACGGTACGGTCCCAAACCTCTTCCAGGGCATCGTCGGGAAACTCCAGCTCCGGAAGAGACCCCAGCCCTTCATGAATCTCCAGCATGTCCGCCTGGAACCTGCGACATGCGTCACAGGATTGGAGATGCAGCTCCATGGCATTCCGCTCGGTGCCGTCCACCATCTGGCCGTCGATCCGTTCCTGGATCATTGCCTGGGCTTGGTCGCAAGTCATGTTCATGGCGTCACTCCCGCTTCAACCAGTTCCCGGCGCAGCCGGATCCGGGCCCGATGCAACCTGGCCTTGACCGTCCCCAGAGGTTGGCTCAGTATCCTGGCGATCTCCTCGTAGGAAGTGTGGTGCACTTCCCGCAGGAGTACGACGGTGCGGTCTTCCTTCCGAAGTTGTCCCAGGGCGGCTTCGATCGCCCGGCCGAGCTCCCCTGCCGCAGACTGCTTTTCCGGATTGGGGGTCACATCGGCTACCGGATCCAGCACCGCATCGCCGAAAACCTCCGACCGGACCTTCTTCCGGCGTGTACGGTCCACGCACAGCCGGTAGGTGGTCCTGAGCAGCCAGGCCTTGCCGGAATCTGGTATTACCTTTTCCCTGTTCTCCCATAACCGGATCAGAACCTCCTGAGCCACATCCCTGGCGTCCTCCCGGTTTCCGAGCATGCGGTAGGCATATCCGTGGACCAGATTCTTGTGCCGGACCACCAGGTCCTGGTATGTGTCGGTATCCATGGCTCCAGTTACAGAACGCTCCGGCTGCAGGGAAGTTGCACCCGGATTTGACAGGGAGCGATCCCCCTTCCAAAATACCATTCTCACACATGGAAATAATCGGAAAAACCGGACAATTCGGACTTCCGGACAGTTCCCTCTAAGGAGAACCAGCTGATGTGGACGATGATCAGAGCCGGCTTGCGGCTCACCCTGTGTCTGATCCTGCTCACCGCCGTGGCGGCCTCGCCCCTGGCCGCACAGTCCAGCAGGACCCCGACCACGGACCGCCTGTTCCTAGGTTTCGCCAAGGACGCGACCCTCGCCGACCAACAGTGGTGGGAAGGCCAGCTTGTGGTCACCGACCAGAACGATCTGGATACGGTCGTTGCCAAACTGGTGATGGCCATCCGGCCGATCGACAGGTTCGAGTTCGGAGGCACCGTCGGGTTCGGCGATTCCGACCTGCCCACGCCGTCCAACGACCTGGAAGGGACCGGCGCTACCGACCTGGAGCTATGGGGAAAATACGCCCTAGGCTCCCTTGAAGACGGATCCGACCTGGCGGTTGGTCTGACCGTTACCGTTCCCACCGGTGACGATACCGCCGGCCTGGGACGGGACTCCTTCGTCATCGGAGCGTTCTTCTCCTCCCGGAAGGCGATGGAAGGTTTCGACCTGGTCGGACATGTAGGAGCGAACTTCCACGGCGACGGCCGGATCTTCGGCGTCGATCTGGACGGCAAGGTTTCAGCCGAACTGGGAATCGGGTTCATTTTCCCGATGTCCGACACAATCAGCCTGGTGGCCGAAGGCCAGTTGGAAACCGACCAGTACAAGAACGCCGGCGACTTCGGGGACACCGATACGCGGATTCTCGGCGGCGTGGACTGGAAGCTGGGGGCCAACGGCATGTTCCGCGGCAGCCTGGCACTCGGTCTCACCGATGGAGCGCCGGATACGCAATTGAGCCTCGGCTACGCTGCCAGGTTCTGACAGGATTTCAGCGGCTGAGCCAATCCGGAAGGTCGGCCAGCGACCGGATCCGGGGAGCATCCACGTTTCGAAACAGGTCGTGCCGGTCCACAAGGACCGGCGCGATACCTGCTCGCCGAGCGCCTGCCACGTCAACGGCCGGAACGTCGCCGGCGAAAAGGGCCGCCCGGGCATCCACTCCCATCCGTTCCAGGGCGATGGCGAAAATCGCCGGGTCCGGTTTTTCAACCCCGACCTTGTGGGAATCCACCACGGTTTCGAACAGTCCGTCGTACCCAGCGGCGTTCAGGTCCTGCTCCACCCGGCCCTCGGCGTTGCTGGAAATAACCCCGCCAGGCGTCGGAGGTCCGGCCGCCGTTCCGGACCTTATTTTCGATCTCGACACGGGCCCGGGCCTCGTACATCGAGAGCCGTTCCCGGGTGGAGGAGCAACCACGTTCCTGCAGCATCTCTCCCAGCCGGCCGAAGTCCAGGTCCAGAAGCACCCCGCCGGCATCCAGAAGGATCGTACTGTAGCGGCCCATCAGGTCCCGGCCCCACAGTGGGGACAGAACTGCTCCTCGCCCGGCAGCCGGGCCCCGCAACCGGCGCAGTGCCGCACCTCTTGCGGATCCGGCATTTCGAATTCACCGTCCACCTCGTGGAACCCCAGGAGACCGGCCACCGCCTGAACCTGCTTGGCGGGGACCCGCAGCCAGAATTCCTCCTGCAACGGCTGTCCGGGCTTGCAGCCGTGAGCCGGACGGACGACGACCTCCGACCCCATGCCGTTGCTCCACAACAGGTCCCTGGCCTCCAGGGCTTCCGCCATCTCGAGGAAGCCGCAATAGTCGGTTTTGGGACCGGACATGTCAGGCGCCAGTGAATGGGAAGGTGCGTCGCCGCCGGTGCCGGAATCCAGTTGTTCCACCAGGTCGGCGTTACAGCCTTCGCACCGGGTGAACCCGGGCCGAAACTGATCGCGGCAAACAGGACAGAACATGCGTTTCTCCTCAGCGGTCGGCCAGTCCGTAGACCGGCCGCAGCTTCGATCCCAAATACCTCATCAACGGTTCATGACCAAGACTTTTTCCCGTGACCCGCCTACCCAGCTCTTCCGCCTGCCAGCGCCGGCCGTGGCGGTGGATCTTATCCCGCAGCCAGGACAGCAGCGGCTGGAATTCCCCGGACGCCATCTGCCTGTCCAGTTCCGGCAGGTCCACCCTCAACGCCTCCCAGATCTGGGCGGAGTACAGGTTGCCCAGAGTGTAAGTCGGGAAGTAACCGATGGCACCCATGGACCAGTGGATGTCCTGGAGACAACCCCGGGCATCGTCCGGTACCGTGAGCCCCAGATCGGACCGCACCCGGTCGTTCCAGGCGCCTGGAAGATCGGCAGGCTTCAGATCCCCGTGGAGCATGGCCCGCTCCAGATCAAACCTCAGCATGATGTGCAGGTTGTAGGTCGCTTCGTCGGACTCGACCCGGATCAGGCTCGGGGTCACGATGTTCATGGCCCGGTAGACCTGATCCAGGTCCAGCGCCCCGAGGCCCAGGATCTCCGACGCTTTGGGAAGAGCCCAGGTCCAGAACGGCCGGGACCGTCCGACCTGGTTTTCCCACAGCCGGGACTGGCTCTCGTGGATTCCCAGACTGACCGCCTGCGACAGCGGCCGGCCGTGAAATTCCTTCTTGGGGAGACCCTGCTCGTACAGGGCGTGCCCCGCCTCGTGCATGGTCGACCCCAGTCCGTCCGCGAACGGCGCCTCCTGGAAACGGGATGTGATCCTGGTGTCCCCAGGGGCCAGCCCCTCGGTGAACGGGTGGGTCGAAACGTCCAGCCTTCCGGCGTTGAAATCGTAGCCGATCGCCTCCGCCACCTCCCGGCTGAACCGGGCCTGGAGATCGACCGGGACCGGCACGCTGTGCATCGCAGGGTCCGGCCGGTCCGGCGCTACGGTCAACTCCTCGATAAGCGGCACCAGATCCCGGCGCAACGGTGTAAACAGCTCCTCCAGCCGGGCACTTTTCAGCCCAGGTTCGAACTCGTCCAGCAGAGCGTCGTACGGTACACCGCCCTTGCCGTCCAGGAGGCGGGCCGCCTTGCGGCGGTTCAGGTCCATGAGTCCCTCGAGGTGGGGGCGGAAAACCTCAAACCGGCTCTCTGCACGGGCATGCTTCCAGGCGGTCAACCCACGGGTGCCGGCCAGGGCCAGTTCGGAGACCAGTTCGGTGGGGAGTTTGCAGGCGTTTTCATAATCCCTGCGGATCTCACGCAATTCGGCCCGGAGTGTCTCGTCTTCCCGAGCCTCGGCCTGTTCCCCGGCCGCCTCCATCAGATCGCCGAGAGCGGGATCGGTCGCCTTGCCATGGATCAGAGATGACAACAACGCCATCTCTTCCCCGCGGAACTCCGCCGCCGCCGCCGGCATCATGGTCTCCTGGTCCCAACTCAAGGTCGCCTGCACGGACTGCAGTGTGCCTATCTCACGCAATCTGGCGCTTAACGCCTGAAAGGAGGACTGTTCCGTCCGGCGGTTATTGCGCATCATGATCCAGGAGGACCTGGACGATCCGGTCCGCCGCCCTGCCGTCCCAACGGTCAGGCACCTGGTATTCCCGCCCCGGTTCGGCAAGCACTCTCTCCGCTGCGGACAGGATGTCCTCTTTCCGGTTGCCGACGATGACATTCGTTCCCATCTCACAGGTGATCGGTCTTTCGGTGTTGAATCGGAGTGTGATGCATGGCACACCCAGCACCGTGGCCTCTTCCTGAATGCCGCCGCTGTCGGTCAGGATCATTTTCGCATTCATATTGAGATGCAGAAAATCCAGGTAGCCGACCGGCTCAATGAGCCTGAACCCGCCGGATGGGCTCTGTTTTTCCAGGTAGTGCTGCAGGCCGAACCGGCGAACCATTTTCTCCGTTCTAGGATGAATCGGAAAGACGATCGGGAGGGATTCGGAGACTCTGGACAGTGCTTCCAGAACCCCCACAAGCGTATCCCTGTCATCCACATTGGACGGCCGGTGGAGCGTCAGAACCGCATACTCCCCCGGCTTGACATTGAGACCGTCGGGAAACTTTAGCTTCGAGGCCCGCTCGCTGTGTTTCAGCAGCGTATCGATCATCACATTCCCGACGAAGTGGATTTTTTCTTCCGGCACACCCTCCCGGATCAGGTTGCGGTCGGCAAGGATATCGGTTGTGAACAGGAAATCACACAACACGTCGGTGCAGAGCCTGTTGATCTCTTCCGGCATCGCCATGTCCCGAGATCGAAGGCCGGCCTCCACATGAGCTACCCGAATCCCAAGTTTCTTGGCGGTGATGGTGCATGCCATGGTCGAATTCACATCTCCCACAACAACAACCAGATCCGGAGCCAGGTCCCCGCACACCTTTTCGAACGCCATCATGACCTTACCGGTCTGTTCCGCATGGGTGCCGGAACCGACTTCCAAATCGATATCCGGCCGGGGCATGCCCAGGTCCTCGAAGAACGCCTTGCTCATCTTGCGGTCGTAATGCTGGCCGGTATGGACCAGATAATGCTCGATCCGCTCGGGGAACCGGTTCATCGCATCGATTACCGGCGCGATCTTCATGAAATTGGGCCGCGCTCCGACCACGTTGATGACTTTCAGCATCGCGTCCTCATTTCAACAGCGATTTAAGGATTCCCAACATCTTCTGCGCCAGGGCAGCCCGGTTGTACTGCTTGGCCGCATCGGAGCATTTCCGTTTCATGAGCTGGAACCGTTCGTGATCCTGCTTCAACGCCAGAATCTTCCGACCCAGTTCCGCGGCGTTCTCCGGTTCGAACAGATCTCCCACACCGGTAGACCGGACAATATCCGCCGATTCACCCTGAACACCAAGCAGAATCGGCAGTTCCATACCGATACTTTCGAAGATCTTGGACGGAATCACCGTCCTGAACAGCTCGGTTTTCTTGAGGTGGATCACGGAAACATCCAGAAGTGACCAGTACCGCACCACTTCGCTCTTCGGGACGGAATCGAGAAATACGACGTTCTCCAATCCGATTTCCGCCGACCGGGCCACCAGGGCGCTCTTGTTGGCGCCGTCGCCCAGGAATAGAAAAGAGACATCCCCGCCTTCCGGGCTGGACGCGATCTGCCGCGCGGCCTCCAGCAGGGTTTCCAGACAATGGGCCAGGCCATGGGTTCCGATATAGCCGGCTACGAACCGGCCCTCCAGGCGGTGCTCCTTCAAAAGCTCCCGGTCCTTGGCCATCGGCCTGAACCGGCCGGGATCGAGACCGTTGGTGACGACGTGGATCTTATCGGCCTCGATCCCGCGCTCGATCAGGATATCCCTGAACGACCGGGTCACCGAGATAACCGCCGCCGCCTTGCGGTACAGGAACAACTCCAGCTTTTCAAGAAATCGGATCAGCAGCGAGTCCTTCATCGCGCCTACAGCCTTGATCGATTCCGGCCAGAGATCCCGCAGTTCGAACACGAACGGAACCCGGCGCAGGCGGCTGACCAGCCAGGCCGCGCACACGGTGAAGAATTGAGGAGAGGTCCCGATCACCACATCCGGTTTTCGTACCCAGGGCGCAGCCAGGGAGGCACTGACCATGTAACTGACGTAATCCAGGGTCCTCTTGATGAACCCCTGGTTGGCCGAAATGTAGCTCCAGACCCGCAGGACCCGTATACCGTCCATCTCCTCCCAACGCCAGGGGCGGTTGCGGTAGCCTTGATAGACCTTGCCGGTGGGGAAATTCGGAAAACAGGTCACCACGGTGACCCGGTGTCCCGAACGGATCCATTCCCGGCAATGCTCATAGGTCCTGCTGGCCGGTGCATTCACCTCAGGCGGGAAATTGTCCGTCAGGAACAGTATGTGCATGTTACCGCCAACTGAATTCAGTCACGAGTTCAGAACCCTGGAACTCGATCAGCAGTCCCGTTGAATTGACATTGAGGCCGAACTCCGGGTGCCAGGTCGTTTCCACCAGCCGGAGTGCGCCTCCACGAACCGCCATGCGGATTTCCTTGCCGCCGGCAAGGGACAGTATCACCGACCCGCCCGCCCCGGCAGAAGCAGCGCGAACATCCGGATGCAGGTGAATCATCGCCCGGGCCTGTCGGAAGTCACCGTCGATGCTGTCCTTCACGGTGAACCGTTTCGGAACGGCCTGCCAGATCCGGTTGTGCACCGGCCGTCCCGGCAGACGGCGATAGCCGTTGTGGGAGGCCTGAACCTCGATCTTTTCCGGACCGTCATCCCGGCAGGAAACCGGACCGGGGAACGCCCTCCGGGCGACCCGGAACCCGCTCCAGACCTCACTGGAGTCTCGGGCGTCGATCTCCACGGTGTTGTGGGCTGCGGTTCCGCGCTGGCGCAGGCGCTCCGAACCGGTTCCGTAACACGAGGTTCCGCTGTCCACCACGACCCGCTGCCCGAATACCGACATCTCGAACGTCAGGGAATCGGCATGGGAATGGCCGGGCAGGTAATCGGGGCCGATCCTGCCTGCATCCAGGAGAGCGACCATGTCCGGGGATGCCACCCGGACATATCCGCTCTCCTGTCTGAAATCGACTGCAGGAGTTTCGACCGGCAGGTTGCAGCCGAGCCTGGCCGCATATCCGACAAGGTCCCGGGGGCTCCCCGAAATTCCGAAGGCTGCATCATTGAACAGGGCTATTTCCCCATCCGGATGTGTCATCGCCCTCAGCCAGGAGATCATCCTGCCTGCGACCTTCGAGAACCGCCCCACAAGATTTCCGGGCAGCACATCGGGATAGGTCCGCGCAAGATTGAGGAGATCCAGAATGTCCTCCAGAATGATGCCGTGATACATCGGACTGAGCTCGAAATGCCCGCCGTCCTCGAGTACCTGTTCACCGAGTTGGGCCGCCAGGATACGCGCGCCTTCGTCCTTCCAGGACGTCGCCTCGGGACCGTCAAAATACAGACCGGCGAACAGGAGAGCCTTGGCATTGGCAAGGAGATGGTTTCCCAGCAGATGCCACTCCACCTGCCTGCTCAACCACCGGGCCTGAACGGCCAGGCTCTGCATCCAGCGGTCGGCCGACTGGCCGCTTTCCAGACAGTACCGAATCCAGTTGACGATCCGGAGTGAGACCGGATACGGCTCCCATCCGTTGCCCTCTCCGGGCCTGTTCTGATCTATCCAGCGGTCGATCAGGGGGTTGTGCCAGGCCTTGCGATCATCCCGGCCCTCGGCATTGAGATCATCGAAGTAGTGCAGGTTGTACAGCCAGAGCTTGTCCACATCGGGACGGTTCCAGTCCGACGCGTCCGGCATGTTCCGGGTGATATTGAGGAAGCGGAAGCGGTCGGGTCCGACCATCCGGGCCGGGCGCCGAACCCCGGCTGTCCATGTTCCCGCCTGCGACCTTGTCGGTGGTGCAGGTGTGAGTTCGGGCCGGACCGTTCGGATCAGGTTCCTCACCCGGGACCAAACCTGGATCGGTTTGAGGTAGCGGACGGAATGAAAATACAAGGACAGCTTATCCAGCACCTGAGGCATACTCTCTATTCGGCCGTAGTCGCCAGGCTGTCGGCGATGGCGATTGTTATTCTCGAGACCTCTTCAATCTCCTCAAACGGGATCGGAGCCGGGCCGCCCCGGCGGACGGCATCGAGGAATGCGGCCACGGCGGCATCCTGGCCTTTGTCCTGGCCTCTGAGCTTCATGCTGCCGAAACCGGGCCAGCCGAAACCGGTCATGCGCCGGAAGTTGTCCAGTTGAAGTATTCCGCCGTCACAGAATACTTCGATCCGCTCCTTGGGGAACGACTTGTCTCCGTTGGCGAGATAGTGCACCGTACCGAACGATCCGTCCTTGAACGACAGTGTGATGCAGGCCTTGTCATCCCGAACCCCTCCGGTTCCCGCGTCACCGATCCTTACGGCCTGCCAGGCCGCAATCGGCGAACCGGCCAGGTACCGCATCAAATCAATGAAATGGCACGCTTCCCCGACAATCCTGCCGCCGCCGACCCGGCGATCCTGGGTCCAGTGCTCCGCCGGAATCTCACCGGCATTCACCGTCATGATGAAGCCGGCCGGAGCCGACCGACTTGTCAGCAACTCCTTCATCCTGCGGATGTGTGGAGCGAAACGGCGATTGAATCCGACCATCAGAATCCTGGATTCTCCGGAGCCTGCCGCAGGCTGCTGCAGGGCGGTCCGGATTCTTTCCAGATCCTCCGTCGCAAGAGCGAGAGGCTTCTCCACGAATACATGTTTGCCGGCCTGCAATGCCTGCTCGACCTGCTGCGCGTGGAGGTTATGGCGCGTAGCGATTACCACGGTATTGACGCGCTCGTCCGCCCAGACAAGGCCTTCGTCACTGACAGCCTTCCGGAATCCCGACTTGCGGCCGTGGTGCACACCGCTGACCCCGGAACTGCTCACCACGGTTTCCAGCATGGCGCCATGTTTGCGGAATGCGGGCATGAGAACCCTGGATCCGTAGTTCCCGGCGCCTAGAAATGCCACCCTCGGCTCCGCCGGCGTAATTACAACATCACGACCCGGCCGCAGCTCCACAGAACGTTCAGCGGCATCTACGGATCCGGACCGCTCCGGATATTCGATCACGATTCCCAATGTGCCCGGCCGGTTCAACCCGAGGTACGCTTCCGCCCCGCGATCGATCGGGAACCGGCTTGTTATCAACGGTCCGACATCCAGCGCCCCGGAGGCCATCATATCCAGCACGGCCTCAAAATTGCGTTGTTCCGTCCAGCGCACGAATCCGATCGGATAATCATGCCCATTTTCCTCATACTCCGGGTCATAGCGGCCCGGCCCGTAGGAGGCGGATACCTGGAACGACAGCTCCTTTTTAAAGAAATCATCTCTGGACAGATTCAACCCGACCACACCGACCAGGACGATCCGACCGCGCTTGCGGCACATGGTGGCGGCCTGATGGACCGGGTCATTGCTCTTGGTGGAAGCGGTGATCAGGACTCCATCCACGCCGTGACCACGGGAAAACCGCTCCGCCGCCGCCAGTGGATCCTGTCCGGCGGACAGGTTCACCACTTCGGCGCCGAACCCCGCCGCCAGTTCACATCGTGCAGGGTCGGGATCGATACCGAGCACCCGGCAACCACCGGCCCTCAGCAACTGCACGCATAACAGCCCGATCAGTCCCAGTCCGGTGACGACGACATTTTCGCCCAGGGTCGGCTGCAGCAGGCGGATGCCCTGCAGGCCGATCGCTCCCAGCACGGCAAAAACCGCCGAGTCATCCGAAACACCCTCAGGCACTCTTGCGACCAGGTTCCTCGGAACCCGAACGATCTCGGCATGGTGGCCGTTGGAAACCACTACGTCTCCGGCCGCGAACCCGTCGGCGTTCGACTCAAGAACCGTTCCGACATTGCAATAACCCATCGGCAGCGGCTGATCCAGCTTGCTCCGCACCGCTTCGATGGTCGGAGCCAACCCGTCGGTTTTGACCTTGTTGAGAACCATTCGGACCTTATCCGGCTGCTGACGAGCCTTCGCGAGCCAACCGGCTTTACCGAAGTCCACCAGCATCCGCTCGGTGCCGGCGGAAACCAGAGTCCGGCGGCTCGCGATCAGGACATGGCCCGGCAGGTTCTTCGGAGACGGGACATCCACCAGGGAGGTCTCGCCGTTGGACAGGTTCTGCAGTATTTGCTTCACGGCTTCACCTTCTGTAACGCCTCGGATGCAGGACCCTTGGCTGAAAACGTGACCGCCCAAACGTGCCGCTCTGGAGAATGCTCATCAGGAGGAAAGCATAGCAGCCCGGCCATTAAATCAGCCATGGTCACAGAAAACAGTTCAGGCTATCCTCCAGTCATGGTCGCCAGGTTCAGGAGACGGGATTCCGCCAGGGGCCGGGATCCTCTGTTCGACAACAGTGACCTGGAGGACCAGCTGTTCGCCGGAAAGAGCTCCACCCTCTGGCTGGGCCGGTTCCCGAGGCGGAAGATCCTGCATTCGCTGGAACATCATGGCATCCTCTCCCGCCTCCTGGATCAGGGGTTTGAGAATGTCGACCTGGCATTGTCCCAGGTCGAGCCGTTCCGCCAATCTCTGCGGCTCTATGAAAGCCAGGACGATCCTGCCCATCTGCTCATGGAACTCCGGGTTCACGACGATGTTCTTTGCCCTAAGAACCTCCCGGCCGACGGCCTGGGCGAAACGCTGCCCCGGGTCCTGATCATAGACTGGCTGACGATGCAGAACCCGCAGGGACGGTTCACCGCCCATCGGCCGCCATTTCCCGGGCAAAACCATCCTGGCCTGGGGGTGGCCCGCCTGTTGATTAAAATGCTGATCGCGCTGGCCCGCAATATGGACCTGGAGGGCATCGTCAACCACCCGAACTACTACCACAACGCATGGCTGTACCGGGAAGGGTTCCGGTTCTACGATCCGATGGATCAGGCCCGAATGAAGGCGATCCACAGAGACCTGGCCGGACTGTCGCCCACGGAAATCGCCTGGGCCGTGGAACTGGGTTGTGTCCGAGCCCTCGCCACCGGCCGATGGTTCAGCTGGGAGTCCGGTCTTCAGATTTTCCCGATTTCCCGCAGGATGAAGGAATTCATCCATTCCGAAAACCATCGCCGGCGGACGGCGGAGTTGTTCGAGGAGAAACATTACGCCCTGGACGAGGACCGCTTCCGGTTACTTTACAAGGAACGAATGGCGAAGTTTCGTGGCAGAATCGACGGACCGGCCGACTCGGAACCGGGAGGTGGACCTATGAGTTACGATTCGATTTATGAGATGTTCCGGTCGGTATGCAAGGCCAACCAGGACAAGGTTGCCTACCGATTCAAAAAGGACGGCGCCTGGCAAACCGTCACCTGGAAGGAACAGATGGCGACCTGCGGCCGTGTATCCCGGGCCCTGATCGCCCTCGGCCTGAACCGCGGCGACAGGGTTTGCGTTCTCAGCAATACTCGCCTGGAGTGGCTCCAGGTCGATTTCGGCACCAATTCGCCCGGGTTCGTCACCGTCGGAATCTACCCCTCGAACCTGGCGGAGGACTGCGCCTATATCATCGACCACTGCGGCAGCCGGGTGATCTTCGTCGAGGACCCGGACCAGCTCGATAAGCTGATGACGGTCCGGGACCACACGACCTCCCTGGAACATTACATCCTGTTCGATGGTCCATCGAACCCTGCTCGCAACGTTTTGAGCTGGGACGACTTTCTCGCCGGGGCCGATGAGGTCGACCCGGAGCGCCTGGAGACCATGGCGTCGGCAATAACCCGGGACGACCTGGCGGCTCTGGTGTACACCTCCGGCACTACCGGAGATCCTAAAGGGGTTATGTTGTCCCACCACAACCTCTTGTTCACCAGTGGTTCGGTGTCCGGGTCTCTGCCGATTGAACCACACTTCGAGACCTTGCTGTTCCTGCCCCTGGCCCACGTGTTCGCCCGGTTGATCGCGTACGTATGCGTGAGCAACGCGTTGCCGCTGGCGTTCGCAGAAGGCATCCCGCAAGTCGGGGAAAACCTCAAGGAGATCCGGCCCCACTTCATCGCCAGTGTGCCCCGGATCTTCGAGAAGGTTTACGACAAGATCACGTCCGGCGCTCAGCAAGCCGGTGGAGTCAAGGAGAAGCTGTTCAACTGGGCAGTCGGCGTCGGCATGGAAGCCGGCAGGTACCGCCAGGCCGGCAAGCCGCTGCCGGGCATGCTGGCGTTCAAACACAAGCTGGCCCACAAGCTTGTGTTCTCCAAGATCCAGGCCGCCCTCGGCGGCAGGCTGCAATGGGCGATCTCTGGCGCCGCCCCACTGAACCAGACGATCGGTGAGTTCTTCCATGCCTGCGGCATCCTGATACTGGAGGGCATCGGCATGACCGAGAACAGTTCCTTCAGCAACGTGAACCGCAGCGATCACTACAAGTTCGGCACAGTCGGGAAGGTCGGGCCGGGCATCGAGATGAAGCTGGCCGCCGACGGGGAAATCCTGTTCCGCGGCGACAACGTGATGCTGGGATACTACCGCAGCGCGGAGGCGACCGCAGACGCCATTGATTCGGACGGCTGGCTGTATACCGGAGACATCGGCGAGATCGACGAGGACGGTTTTCTCAAGGTCACGGACCGTAAAAAGGATCTGATCATCACCGCCGGAGGAAAGAACATCGCCCCCCAGCGAGTGGAACAGGTGTTGAAGCTCTCCAAGTACATCAACCAGATCGTCGCCTTCGGCGACCGCCGCAAATACCTCACCGCACTGGTCACTCTCCAGATGGAGAACGTCAAGGCCTGGGCCCGCGAGTACGGGCTGACCTACAGTGATCCGTCGGAGCTCTACACGAAACCGGAAGTCCAGGCGCTTGTCGAGAGTGAGGTGGAATCCCTCAACCAGAATCTGGCCTCCTTTGAAACGGTGAAAAAGATCCGGATCCTGCCTGGTGAGTTCACGGTGGAGTCGGGTGATCTGACCCCGTCCCTGAAAATCAAACGCAAGGTGGTTCTGGCCAAATACAAGGCTCTCCTGGACGAGATGTACGCAGAATAGGAACCCTTGGGGCCGGCATCCGCTGAATTCGCGTTTTTAAAGGCTTTTTTTGCCTCATTTGGGGCATAAACCGGGACGGTCCCCCCTTGTGTTAATGAATTCTCTTGCGAGGCGTTGATATGGGTGAGAACGACAGGAAGGAGAAGGCCGTGCAGGCAGCAGCCCAACCAGTAGCCGGTTTGAGCGGAGCCCGGGAGATGGAGCAGATGTTCCGGGCCCACCACAAACGGGTCTACCACGCCGCCTACCGGGTCACCGGAAACGCCATGGACGCCGAGGATGCGGTTCAGACCGTGTTCATGCGTTTGGTCCGCCGGCGGGACCGCACCCATCTCTCGGAAAATCCCGGGAGCTACCTGCACAGGGCGGCGATCAATGCCTCCCTGGACATCGTCAGGTCGAAAAAGAACGCCAGGTCTTCCTCCATAGAAGATTTCGCTCCGGCCATGCCGGACCCGGCGGCGGCCAGTCCCGAGCGGGACCAGACCGACAGGGAAATCCGGGAACTGATCCGGACCGCTCTCACCACTCTGAACCCACGCACTTCCGAAGTATTCGCTTTGCGGTACTTCGAGGGTTACGGAAACCACGAGATCGCGACCATGCTGGGGACGTCCCGCAGCACCATCGCGGTCATGCTTCATCGGGCGCGCATCCGATTGAAGGAAGAGATCCGGTCCCTTGCAGGAGACATATTATGAGCACTCAGGAAAAAGACCGATTCGACGACCTTCTGGACCAGACACTGGACCGGATCCGGAACGATGAACCGGAACAGGCCGCCATCGAACGCTCCGCCGGTCGCACCTGGCAGGCGCTGAGCGAATTTCTTGACGATGAACAAAGCCGGTCGCCGCAGGCGATCGAGCTTCGCGGCTGTGAGGACTACCGCCGACTCATCCCGGCGTACATGGCCGGCGAACTGAACGAAGCCCGGGCCCTTCTTCTCAAGGATCACAGCCGGGACTGCCTGCCGTGCCGCAAGGCGCTGAAGGCTGCCCGGGACGGATCCGGGACTGCACGGCGAGCCCTGAAGACCGCAGGCAAACAGGCAGGCAGCAGCCGCTGGAAAACCGAACTGACCTGGAGCCTGGCGGCGGCTGTCATCATAGGCGTCGCCCTGATCGGTTTCGCCGTCAACACCGGTTTCTTCTCTCTTGAGACCGACGGGATGCTCCGGGTAGAGGCGGTAGACGGCGCTCTCATGGAGGTCTCCCAGGCCAATACAGCTCAGCTGGCGGCGGGCCAGACCCTCAGAGACGGCGAATGGATCCGGACCGCCAAAGGCTCCGGCGCCAAGATCTCCCTGGAAGACGGATCCCTCGTGGAACTGGCGGAACGATCCGAGCTGTACGTCTCCCGCAAAGGCGGCGACGACACCATCCACCTGACCCGGGGCAGCATCATCGTGCAGGCTTCCCGGCAGGGCTCCGGCCACCTGTTCGTCGAAACCGACGACTGTGATGTGGCGGTTACCGGCACCGTGTTCGCCGTCAGCAACGGCCTCAAAGGCAGCCGGGTCTCGGTGATCGAAGGCGAAGTGGTGGTCCATCACGGCTCCCGGACCGAAATCCTCGCATCGGGCCAGCAGGTCACCACCGCCAACAACCTCTATCCGATCCCGGTGGCCAGGGACATCTCCTGGAGCAGCGATTTCGAAAACCATCTGACCGTACTTTCCGAAATCACCAGGTTCCAGGATGAACTCCAGGGGCGTCTGCCCCAGGACAGACTCCGCACCAGTACCGCCCTCCTGGATCTGGCGCCTTCCAATACGGTGATGTACGCGGCTATCCCGAACCTGACCGAGCACCTGTCTCAGGCTCACAGTCTCATGCAGGAACGGATCAGCCAAAACCAGGGCCTGGCCCGGCTGTGGGATTCCCAGATGGGCGGCCGCAAGGTGGAAGAGCTGATCGCCACGATCATGGACCATGTGGAAAAATACGGATCGCAGATCGGTGACGAAGTGGTCCTGACCTTCCAGCAAACCGGCCGGGGTATTTCCGCTCCGGTAGTTCTGGCCCGCATCGACAACCCGGAACGGCTCCGCGAGGAACTGGAAAGCGATTTGGCGCTGCTCGAGGACCACACCGGCTCCGAGATTCCGTTGATTCTGCTCTCCCAACCGATGCTTCAAGGGACCTCCACCGGCGAAGACCGCGTAATGGTTTCCATCCGCGGCGACCTGCTGGTCGTCTCACCGAACCTTGAAGCTCACCGGGCTGTCGCTTCCGACTCCGGCCGGTTCCACGGCAGCCCGTTCCACGGCAGCCTGGCGCAGGTGTACCAGGACGGCGCCGGTATCGTTTTCGGCGCCGACCTCAAGACGCTGATGCAGATGGAGAGCCACGATCCCGAAGCCGCCACCGTGCTGGGGATCGACAACATCCAGCACCTGGTAATCAACCGTCGTGAAATCGGCGAGAAGACCCTGACCGAGGCGGCCCTGACCTTCGACGGCCCGCGCGCCGGCATGGCGGCCTGGCTGGCCGAGCCGGGGCCGATGGGCGCCCTGGAGTTCATCTCCCCCGACGCCACCGCCGTAGGCGGCTTTGTGGTCAAGAACCCGGCCTCTCTGGTGGAGGAACTGTTCGCCATGCTGCCGATGGAAAACCGCCGGGAGTTCCTGGACGAGTTCCGCGAGGAAACCGGCCTGGACCTGCTGACCGATGTGGTCGCACCTCTGGGCGGCGAGGTCGTCTTCGCCCTGGACGGTCCGGTCCTCCCGAAACCGGCTTGGAAACTGGTCCTGGAGGTATACGATCCGACGGCGATGCAACGCACCATCCAGGTCGCCGTGGAACAGCTCAACAGCTCCGGCGCCGAGGCACAGGTCAACCTGAAGCAGACCAGGGTCAAGGGTCAGACCTACTGGGCCATGATCCCGACTACCGGTCCCCAGGTGCACTACACCTTCCTGGACGGCTACATGATTGTGGCGCCGAGACGGGTCTTCCTGAACCGGGCGATCCAGTATCGGGATTCCGGCCTGACCCTGCCCGCTTCCGGAAGGTTCGCCGATCTGCTTCCCGAGGACGGCCGCATGAACTTCTCCGCCATGGTCTACCAGAACCTGGGGGCGATCCTGGGACCGCTGGTAAACAGCGCCTCCGGAATGACCCAGAACCTCTCGCCGGAG
>CALZKF010000011.1 GCA_945787955.1 uncultured Acidobacteriota bacterium
ACCTCATCGACGGTCTTGACGGCCTGGCTGCGGGCACCGCGTTGATCATGGCGATCACCGTGGCCTGTATCGCCTTCATCCAGGGCCAGACCGGCGTGGTGGCCGCCAGTGTCGCCCTGGTGGGCAGCCTGATCGGTTTTCTGTTCTTCAATTTCAATCCGGCGAAGATATTCCTGGGTGATTCCGGATCCATGTTCCTCGGATTCACCCTGGCGGTGATCTCCACCCGCGGAAGCCAGAAAGGTCCTACCGCCGTGGCGGTGCTGATCCCGCTGCTGGTCATGGCGCTACCGATTTTGGATACATCCCTGGCGGTTTCGCGCCGGCTGCTGCGACTGGGCCGCACGCGTAAGGAGCAGGGGCACGGACTCGGCTATTTCTTCCGAAACCTGGATCACCTGTTCCTCCCGGACCGGGGTCACCTGCACCACCGCCTCTTGGATATCGGATATGGGCATCGTGCCGCGGTCTTTGTCCTCTACATGGCCGTAATGACCCTGGCTCTGGCAGCCCTGGCGCTTGTGATAGCCAAGAGCAGGCTGGTCGCCGCCGTGATGGTAGGGATCCTGGCCGCCTGCCTGGCCGCGTTTGTGGTTGTACATGTCTTCCTCCGCCTCCGGAAGCAGGACTCGGATGAGAACACCGAGCACGGAGACTCACAGCCGATTGATGACCGGCTGGATGTTGACACGCCGTCATGATCGATCGACTGATCGCTGTGGCCCGGGTTTCCGCCCTGGCGGGGCTCTTCATTCTGGTCGTTGCGGCGACCGGCCCGCGAACCTTGGGCGCCGAGGTTCCTGAAGGTCTTCCTGCAGGCCCCTGGATCTTTTCACCCTTTCTGGTGTTCGGGTATGAATACGATTCCAACCCGTTGTTCCGTCCGGAATCAGTCGGCTCGGACCGGATCGCCATCCTGACTCCCGGTTTGGGCGCCTTCCTCCCGATCGGGAACAGCGGGTTCCGATTGCAGGTGGAGCGTTCCCATTACAATTACGAACTGTTGGACCTTGACGACAACCAGGTAACGGAGATCCACGCTGCGGCGGATTTGGGGTTCTCTTCATCGGACAGGTTGTTGATGGCCTTCGACCGGACAAGCGGCCTGGCCCGCACCGTCCAGGCGTTCGACGAAGGCGGAGAGGCGGTGTTCCAGGGCGATACATTCGACCTGAACAAGTCCACCGTGGAGTTGTCCCGCTCCGTGTACGGCCATCGCGGCTACCTGTTCCGGGTCGAGCGCAGGGATCTGGTGTTCGATCCGAACACCACCGCCAATTTCTTCAACTACCGGGGGTGGTCCTATGCCGCAGAGTACCGGGAACCGGTATCGCCCCAACGCTGGCTGGTTGTCGCTCTGGAGGGGAGAAAATACGATCACTTCCAGGTCCTTATCGAGCCGGGCGCAATCTACCGCCAGGAGGACAGCCGGATGGTGTATATCGGCCTGGACGGCCGGTTCACCCGGCAGTGGAGGACCCGAGTTCGGCTGGGGTACGGGGATTTCCGCTTCCCCATGGCCGACGGGCAGGATTTCAGCGGGGTTGTAGGTGACTTTAATCTGAGTTATCGCTCGCCGGGTGAGCGCCTGGATGTGCAGCTTCTCGCGAATCGGAGGCCCTATGCATCGTTTTTCTTCAACAATACGTATTATTTGAACACGTCGGTGGGGCTCAACGCGAACTATGCTGTCAGGCCGCGATTGACATTCGGCGGACGGGCATTTTACGGCCATTCGACGTATGGTGATCGGTTGGTGAACCCGGGTGACCCCCAGGAAGGTTTGATCCGGGAGGATCAGTTTCGAACTGTGGAACTGAGCGGCAGGGTGGATCTGGCCCCCTGGGTCGGAATCACCGTTTCGGCTCGCGAGTCGAGGCGAACGTCGAATTATGAGGGTGTGGAGTATGAAGCGAAAAGCGTTTTCGGCGGATTGGCCATCGGCTGGCAGTAGCCGGGCGTGGATGATCCTGCTGGCCGTTGTGGCGGTGATGCCGGGTGCAGCGACCGAAACAGCGGAATTGTCGTTTTCCGTCCCGGAAGGGTCGGCTGCGATGGCCGGCGTCTCGTTGGAAGAAGGCGGCCTGACCGTCCGCCTGCCGCCTGGTGGCGGGGTTCCCGCGGACATCGTGGCCGAGAGCCGGGGACTGGCGATGTCGGGCGAGCTCCATCACGAGCCGGACGGCTCGTTACGCTACGAAATCCTGCTGGCCACCGGCGGCCTGGACCAGGTTCTGTTCTTTCCCGGACAGATGGTGATCAGGCTCCGAAGCGGTCCGGGAACCGGGGCCGGAGGCGACTCGACCCGGCAGTACCGCTTGGGGACCGACGACAAGATCCAGCTTTCCGTGGGCGGGCATCCCGATCTCCTGACCCAGGTGGTAGTACAGAGCAACGGTATGATAACTGCTCCTCTGGTCGGCGAGATCCAGGCAGCGGGGCGGACCGTGCAGGAACTGGCCGCCGAAGTTGCGGCCTTGCTGGAAACCGACTTCCTGGTCAATCCCCAGGTCGACGTCCAGGTAAAGGAATACAACAGCCAGTATGTTCTGGTCACCGGCCAGGTCATGAAGCCCATGCGTGTACCTCTCCAGGGCGGTACCACACTCCAGGAGATCATCGCCGAGGCCGGCGGTCTTACAAGCCTTGCCGGCAGCCGTATCGTGGTGGCGGAGAGCCGCAAAAGTGCAGATGGCGGCAAGCGATCACGGGTAGTGGACCGGCAACAGTTCGAAGCCGGAATGACCCATGTCGTGCCCGGGCACGGCAGCATCGTCCATGTGGAAAAGATCGCTTATGCCTACATCCAGGGTGAGATCGCCAAATCCGGCACCATCCAGCTGGAGCCGGGAATGACCCTGCTGAAGGCGATAGCAATCAACGGCGGCCTGACCGAGTGGGCCGACCGCAAGGCTATCCGGATTCTGGACGACAACGCGGGAATGGAAGCAAGGGTCTACAACCTGAAGCGCATCCAGGCTCAAAAAGACCCGGATCCCCTTCTGAAAGAAGGACAGATGATCATCGTGCCGCGACGGTTCCTGTGACCCGCAGGCAGGCTGTAGAGAGGTGAGTATGCAGACAACCGGACAAAGTCAGGTCACCATACAGATCCGGGAGGTCCATCTGCTGGATTACTGGAAGATTATCTGGCAGGGACGCTGGACGGTGATTTCCGTATTTTTCCTGGTCGTCACCCTGGTCGGTGTCTGGACTCTCCTTCAAACGCCGATCTACAAAGCTGTTTCCGCGCTGGAGATCCAGACTCATTCCAGTCAGATCAGCCCCGGCCAGGACATCTCCGGGCTGGGCGCATCGGGTTACGGTTTCTTCGCAGAGGAGAAATACGTCGCGACCCAGGTAGAGATCATCCGTAGCCGGGATGTAGCCGGCAGGGCTTTCAGAAGCCTGGCGCTGGATGTGGATCCCCGGTTCCAGGACCTGGACGATCCGGTAAACGCGTTCCGGTCACGAATCAGAGTGATGCCCAGGCGGGAAACAGGCCTGATTGAAGTCAGCATGGAAGGCGGAGACCGGTTCGAAATCACCAAGTGGGTCAACGCCGTGGTGGATGCGTACAGCGCCCGCAACATCCAGAAGGCTCGAAACAAGGTGGAAACGTCGGTGCAGCTGATCAAGCAGCAATTGGACCCTCTCGCCGCCAGCCTGCGGAAAGCGGAGTCCACCCTGTTGAACGACCGGGGGGAACAGCAGATCTACAACCCGGAGAACCAGCAGGAGGCGATCCGGAAGCGGATGAGTGAGCTGAACACCGATCTGGCCCAGATCTCCGCAGAGGTCAACCGCTCCAAGGACCTGTTGGAGAAGCTGGACGAGATCAGGGTTTCCGATGGTGACCCGATGGCGGTTCCCGAACTGGCGCAGGATCAGGTCCTTCAGGAGTTCAACCGCCAAAGGGTTCAGCTTATGAGGGAGTTGGAAGCGAAAAAACTGACCCTCCGCCCCGGTCACCGGGACTACAAGGCGAAGGAAGCGGAACTGGAGACGGTCAACGCCAAGATCGAGGACCAGGTTTTTGTCCTCTACAACAAGATTCAGACCGATTACGAACTCAAGGAGAGCCAGCGCAAGTACCTGGTCACCGAAGTCCAGAAGATGGAAGCGGCGGACTACGAGTTGGAGAGAGCCCGATCCAGTTTCGCCCTGGCCCGTACCGACGTGGATACCCAGAAGCAGGTCTTCGATCTTATAAGCCGGACTCTCCAGGACGTCTCCCTGAGCGCCGGCCTGCTGGCCAACAACGTCTCGGTCCTGGATCAGGCGACACCTCCGCTGTATCCGATCAAGCCGAAGAAGAAGATGAACCTCCTGCTGGGAGCGCTGCTTGGCCTGTTGGCCGGAATCGCTGTCGTATTCTTCATGGACTACCTGGATCACACCGTTCGAAGTCCCGAGGACGTTGAGAAGCTGGTCAACCTGAACACGCTGTCGGTGATCCCCCGATTCGAGGAAGGGGACCGGGCCGGCAGAGCGATCAAGGAGGCTTACCAGACCCTCAGAACAGGCATGATCTTCTCCAGCAGCAACCGCGAACGGAAGATTTTGCTTATCACCAGTACGGTTCCCCAGGAGGGCAAGTCCTCCACCGTCGCCCGGTTGGGACAGACCCTGGCGGCAGCCGGTGACAAGGTCCTGGTCATCGACTGCGACCTGAGGCGGCCGACCCAGCATCACCATCTCGGGACCGAACGGGAGCCTGGATTGACCTCTTACCTGGCTGCGCCCCGGGACGTGACCGACTGGAGACCGTTCCTGAATCAAACGTCCCATCAGAACCTGGACCTGATCACCGCCGGGCCGATCCCACCCAACCCGCCGGAGCTGCTGGGCGGCGTGCGGTTCCGGGACATGCTGGCGCAGGTCCGCGAGGAGTACGACTGGGTGCTGATCGATTCGCCGCCGTCCATGTCCCTGTCGGATACTTCGCTGCTGGCGGCTCTTGCGGATATGGCTCTTCTAGTGATACAGCATAATGAAACGGATAAAGACGTCATCCAGAAGAACGTCCAGAATCTTCGCCGGGTCGGCGCCAACCTGATCGGCGTCATCCTGAACAACGTCAATATCCAGAAGGCGTATCAGAAGGATTATTACTATGCCGGGTACTATTACTTCAACGAGGAGTCCGGCAAGAAGAGCAAAAAGCGCAAGGCGGTTTCCATGTCATCCGGCACCGGGTCAGCATCATGACCTTGAGAGCCGGAACCTGCGTTCGGTTTGTCTGCGCGCTCGCCCTGTTCACGGTAATCTTCACCGGCTGCCTTCCGCGGGACCCGACTGAAGCGGTGCTGGAAGTCCGCCGAGCCTGGAAGGTGGATCTGATTTCGTTCATCGAACGGGAAGACGGCGCAGTCTCCGCTCAATTCAGACTATCGGGCCCGGCATACAATACGTTGACGGATCTTACCGTATGTCTGGAACTTCTGGACGACACCGGGGCGGTGATCGGCGTATCCTGGCCGGTGTTCGATCTCCGGGACGCCGGCAGGGGGGGCCCGGTGGAGAAATTCCTGACAATCCCGGCTCCGGCCGGCGGCCAGGCAGTGGATTCGATCCGCCTGGACCCGATGCATTCGCCCGATCCGGATCAAATTCCAAAAATCCGAGAACTCCAGGGGCTATGACACGTCATTCCGCTCCGGATCATGCCCGGCTTTACAGCGCTCCCTGAAGTAGGCCAGGGTCTCCCTCAGCCCGTCCCTCACCGGGAAGTCCGGTTGCCATCCCAACTCCTCCCGGGCCAGCGTCACGTCCGGCTGGCGCACCTTGGGGTCGTCCTCGGGCAGATCCTGCAGGGTGATCGGCTGGTCGCTGCCGGCCATCTCGCGGATCGCCTCGGCCATCTGCAGGACGGTCCACTCCTCCGGGTTTCCGATGTTGACCGGGCCATGGATGTCCGACACCAGCAGCCGGTAGATCCCTTCAATGAGGTCGTCAACGTAGCAGAACGACCGGGTCTGGCTGCCGTCTCCGAACACGGTCAGTGCTTTGCCGGACAAGGCCTGGATCATGAAGTTCGGGATGGCGCGGCCGTCCCGCAGACGCATCCTGGGGCCGAAGGTGTTGAAGATGCGTACGATCTTGGTATCCACGCCGTGGTAGCGGTTGTAGGCCATTGTCAACGCCTCGGCGAACCGTTTGGCCTCGTCGTAGACCCCGCGAGGCCCAACTGGGTTGACGTTTCCCCAGTAGTCTTCTCTCTGCGGGTGGACCAGAGGGTCGCCGTAGACCTCGGAGGTCGACGCCAGCAACATGCGCGCGTTTTTGACCTTGGCGAGCCCCAGCGCCTTGTGGGTACCGAGGGACCCGACCTTCAACGTCTGGATCGGCAGGTCGTGGTAATCCACCGGGCTGGCCGGGCTGGCGAAGTGGGCCACGGCGTACAGCGGCCCATCGACGTAGATGTAGTTCGTAACGTCATGGTGGATAAAACGGAAGTCGTCCCGTCCGGCGAGGTGGGCGATGTTGTCAACGCTTCCGGTGAGCAGGTTGTCCATGACGATGACCGCGTAGCCTTCCTTGAGGAGGCGATCGCAGAGATGGGAGCCCAGGAACCCGGCGCCGCCCGTAACAAGAACCCGTTTCTTCATCCGCGCTCCTTGCAGCCTGCTCGAGTACACCGGCAGGACCACTTCTGGTAGTGTACAAGACATGAAGGAATTCCTCATGATGAAGGTAGTGCCTTACCTGGCCTATCTGTACATCCGGTTCCTGCGCCGGAGCATGAGGATCGAATATCGCGGGGCCCGGGTTCTGGACCTGGTCCGGCGGGAATCCGGAAATTACATCCTGGCGTTCTGGCATTCCAGGTTCGTCCTCATGCCGTACGCCTACCCGGACCGGCGCATTGTCGTGCTGGCCTCCAGCCACCGGGACTCCCGCATGCTGGGGAACATCCTGACCCGGTTCGGCCTGGTCCGTGTGGAAGGCTCTTCCACCCGGGGCGGAACGGCCGGCCTCAGGGCGCTGCTCCGCAAGGTCCGCGAAGGCTACGATGTCGGGATCACCCCCGACGGACCCAAGGGCCCCCGGCGGCAGGTCAAGCAGGGGGTGGTGGCTACAGCCAGGTTTGCAGGCCTGCCTGTGATCCCGGTGACCTTTTCCGCCGCCGGCGCCAGGCGTCTCGGATCCTGGGACAGGACGATGCTCCCTCGTCCGTTCTCACGGGGCCTGTTCCTGTACGGCGAACCGATTCGCGTACCCCGGGATACGGACGACGACGGTCTGGAGGAGTACCGCCTCAGGCTGGAGAGCGCCCTGGACGGATTGACCGACGCCGCCGATCGCGAAACCGGGATCGGCCCCGAAGAGGACGGCGATGCCGGGTCCTGAACGCCCACCCAGGATCATGATTACCGCCGGAGAGACTTCCGGAGATCTGCTGGGGGCCGGCCTGGCGGCAGCGATCCTGGAGATCGCCCCGGAAACCCAACTGTTCGGCATGGGCGGAGAGGCGATGGCCCGCGCAGGCGTCCGGCTGGTTCAGGACTCGCGCACGGTTTCGGTTGTCGGGATCGTGGAAGTGCTCGCCCACCTTGGGGAGATCCGGGCCGCCATGGCAAGGCTGAAAACCGTGATCCGGGATCAGCAACCGGACATCCTGGTTCCGGTGGATTTCCCAGATTTCAACCTCCGGCTGGCGGCCTACGCCAGGTCACGCGGGGTTCGTGTGGTCTAGTTCGTCAGTCCCCAGGTCTGGGCGTGGCGCAAGCGCAGGGTTCACACGATCCGGAAGATCGTGGACCGCATGCTGGTCCTGTTCCCGTTCGAGGACCCGTTCTACCGGGACGCAGGGGTTCCGGTCACTTTTGTCGGCCACCCGGTGGTGGAACGGGTCGCGGCGGAAGGTGGGGGACAGCTGCTGAAGTCCGTTCTGATCCAGGCCGGTCTGAACCCGGAACGTCCCACGGTGGCCCTGGTCCCCGGGAGCCGCAAAGGTGAAGTCGCCAGGATCCTCCCACCGATTCTAAAGGCGGCAGGGCTGCTGCACCGGGACAGGCCGGAGTTGCAGTTCCTGCTCTCCCGGGCCCCCGGGATCGAGGAAGACTGGCTAATGAGGCAGATGGGCGGCGTCCCGGTGGCCAACCTGGCGGTGCATTGCGGTGATTTCCCGGAGGTGCTCCGCGGCTGTGCCGCAGGGGCGGTGGCTTCCGGCACGGCCAGCCTTGAAGCGGCGATGACCGGGCTGCCGATGGTTGTGGTCTACCGCATGAACCTGCTGTCCTACCTTCTGGGCCGGCTGCTGGTCGAGGTCGATTACGTGGCGATGGCGAACCTGGTGGCCGGTAAACCGGTTCTTCCCGAACTGGTTCAGGGGGAGTGCAGGGCGGATCGGATCGCTGCGGAGCTGAGCCTCCTGTTGGACGACCGGCATCGCGCTTCGGGAATCCGGTCGGCTTTGCTGGGTATCCGGGAGCAATTGCAGGGCCAGGGAGCCTATGCCCGAGCGGCGCAAGCGGTGCTAAACTACTGGAACCCTTGACCTTCCGCGTGCGGTGTGCTTAAATCCAAAGCTTTCCGCCACTGAAAGGACATCCGATGATCCGCTCCATGACCGGTTACGGACAGGGCTCGGTGGAAGTCCATGGGGTCCGCTTCCAGGCTGAGGCCCGGAGCGTGAACCATCGCTTTCTGGACCTCCGGCTGCGGTTGCCCGGTCCGTTCCAGTCTCTCGAAAAAGCTGTGCGGCAAGCGGTCCGGGATCGAATCAACCGGGGCAGGGTGGAACTGACGGCCAGCGTGATCCGCCCGGAAGACGAAACCGACGTCCGGCTTAACGAAACGCTTGTGTCGACACTTCTGGAAGCGGCCCACCGCCTCCGGGAGGACCATGGCCTTCGTGGCGATCTTGACGTGGCCACCGTACTGCGTCTGCCTGGGATCCTGTTGGAGCCTGGGGAGCGGTCGGAGCCGGACGATGAGGACATGGCCGGGATCCTGCAAGCCATGACCGCCGCCCTGGATGCGCTGCTGGACGACCGCCTGCGGGAGGGGGAACAACTGGTGGAGGAGGTCCTCTCCAGATTGTCCGGCATGAGCGGGCTGGTTCACGAGCTGTCCGGACATGCCGACCGGGTTCCCGGGGAAGCACTTGAAAAGCTGACCGCCCGTTTGGATAAGCTCGCCGCCGGGCTGGTGATCGACGATGCACGCCTGGCCCAGGAGGCGGCGCTGATGGCGGACCGCAGTGATGTGACCGAAGAGCTCGTCCGCCTGCGCAGCCATCTGGGGCAGGCCGCCCGGCTGCTTTCCGAACCGGATGGCGAACCGGTGGGAAAACGGCTGGATTTCCTGATGCAGGAGATCCACCGCGAGACCAACACCATCAACAGCAAAAGTTCCGATCTGGAGATCAGTACGCGCGCACTGGCTTTAAAGACCGAGGGTGACAAGGTCCGCGAACAGATCCAGAACCTGGAGTAATACCGACTATGGCTGGACGGAAAGGAGTTTTGCTGGTGATCTCGGCGCCGTCCGGTACGGGCAAGTCGACACTTGTGCAGGAACTCCTGTCCAGAGTGGACGGCGTGGAATTCTCGGTGTCCTTCACCACCCGGGGGATCAGGCCCGGCGAGCTGGACGGCCGGGACTACCATTTCATCGACCGGGACCGGTTCGATGCCATGATCCGTTCCGGCGAATTCCTGGAATGGGCCGATGTGTTCGAGGAGCGCTACGGCACAGGTCGCTCGGTCAGCCTGGAGCGGCTGGCGGCGGGCCGGGATCTTATCCTCGATATCGACATCCAGGGCGGGCGCCAGCTCCGGGCCTCGGGGATCGACGCCGTCTCGGTGTTTATTCTTCCCCCCAGCTTCCCGACCCTGAAAACACGCCTCGAAAGACGTGCAAGCGATTCGGAGACTCAGGTGGCCGCCCGTCTGTCCATGGCTCGGAGTGAGGCCAACGAGGTGAAGTACTATGATTACGTGGTGGTCAACGACGATCTGGATGCGGCGGTTGACCAGCTGATCACGATTCTTTCGGCGGAGCGCCTCCGCGTCAGCCGACGTCGGCTGGAAACGGAGGAGGTCCTTTCCACCTTTCCGGCGGAGTGATACCGTCTGTCCGCCTCGAGTTTTTAATCAAGGAGAAACAACGATGTATAAATTACCTGAGAATCTCGGAAGCAAATACGCCTTCGTTTCCACCGCTTCCTCCCGAGCCGAGCAACTCCAGACCGGAGCGCGCCCCCGGACGCCGAACCCGGAAGGGCGGAAGCTGACCATCATCGCCCAGGAAGAGGTCGCAACCGGCCTGGTCCAGGCGATCCCCGAGGACGAGTCGGCCGAGTCCTCGGAAGAGAACTCCAAGGTTTCCGCGGAAGAGGAATGATCCGGCTCCGCACCTGATCGCAAGGAGACGGGCATGGTTGTCGCACTGGGGATCAGTGGCGGGATCGCGGCGTACAAGGCCTGCGAAATAATCCGGGGGCTGGACAAGGCCGGCGTGGAGGTGCAGACCATCCTCAGCCGTGGCGGCGCCAGGTTCATCACACCTCTCACGCTCCAGACCCTGTCCAGGAACACCGTGCTTTCCGACCGCACCGGTCCCGGGGACGGCGGCGCCGTCCGACACATCGATCTGACCCGGCGGATCGATGTCTTTGCCGTGGCCCCGGCCACCGCCAACTTCCTGGCGAAATTCGCCAGGGGAATCGCCGACGACTTCCTGTCGACCTTTTACATTTCCGTGACCGCGCCTGTGGTCGTGGCGCCGGCCATGAACAGCCGGATGTGGGACCATCCGGCGACCCGGGAAAATCTGGCGATCCTCAAGGCCCGGGGTACGCGGAGCCTTGAACCTGAAAGCGGTTGGCTGGCTGAACAGGAGCAAGGCGTCGGCCGCCTGGCGGACCCGGAACGGATCGTCCAGGCGATCCTGGAGGAGGCGGAAATATCCAGCCTGCTGGCGAATCTGCACGTGGTGGTCACCGCGGGCCCGACCCGAGAGCCGCTGGATCCGGTACGGTTCCGCTCCAACCGGTCTTCAGGGCGGATGGGCTTTTCCCTGGCGTCCGCGGCGGCCCGCCGCGGCGCCCGTGTGACCCTCATAACCGGCCCGGTCGGCCTGCACACTCCCCGGGGTGTACGCCGGATCGATGTGGAGAGTTCGGCGGAAATGCGGAAGGCGGTCCTGGAGTCCCGGGCCGACGCCGACGCCGTGATCATGGCCGCCGCAGTGTCCGATTACATCCCGCCCCGGAGCGAGGGCAAGATCAAGAAGGGTGCCGCCGAAATCGATCTGCGCCTTTCAAGGGGACCGGACATACTGATGGAACTGGGGCAGAGCCGTGGCTCCGAAATACTGATCGGGTTTGCGGCGGAGACCGAAAACCTGCTGGACAACGCCCGGGACAAGCTGGCTCGGAAGAACCTGGACTTCATAGTGGCCAACGACATCTCCGTCCCGGGAATCGGGATGGAGGCCGGAGAGAACGAGGTCACCATCCTGGACCGTGAAGGGAACACGCACCCGGTTCCCCGGGCTCCAAAGGAACAGATCGCCGGCCGAATCCTGGACCACGTCTTCAGAGGCCGATCCCGGTGAGCCGGACCGTCGCACGCAGCGAACTGGTCGAATGGATCCGTTGGCTGGGGGAGATCGGCGTCAGGGAAATGAAACTGCCGGCCGGCACTGCCGGCCGGGAGGCGGAGGAGGGTGGCGACGTGACCGATGACTTAGCCCGGCTGGACAACGCCGACGGTCTGGCGACGGTGCGCGAAGTCCTGGGGGAGTGCACACGGTGCAAGCTGCACCATCAGCGCAAGAATATCGTGTTCGGGGTCGGGAGTGAGAACGCCGACCTGATGTTTATCGGCGAGGGACCGGGAGCCGACGAGGACGACCAGGGCGAACCGTTCGTAGGACGGGCCGGCCGCAAGCTGACCGAAATGATCAAGGCGATCGGATACGAGCGGCAAGACGTCTACATCGCGAATATCGTCAAGTGCCGGCCGCCGGGCAACCGGGACCCCCAGCCGGACGAAGTCGCCACCTGTTCCCCCTTCCTGTTCGCCCAGATCCGGGCCATCGCCCCCAGGGTCATCGTGACCCTTGGCTCGCCGGCAACAAAAACATTGCTGGATTCCCGCACGGGGATCACACGGTTGCGGGGCCGTTGGCATGACTTCCAGGGAATCCCGTTGATGCCGACCTTCCACCCGGCCTACCTGCTGCGACGCTACACCGTGGAGAACCGGACCCTCGTCTACAACGACCTGAAAGCGGCACGGGCACGGATCGACGCGTCGGAATGACCGGTCCGCGGTTCGTTGCCGTGGCGGTGCCGATACCGTTGCGGCGCCTGTTCTC
Source organism: uncultured Acidobacteriota bacterium (assembly GCA_945787955.1). GTDB lineage: Bacteria > Acidobacteriota > Polarisedimenticolia > Polarisedimenticolales > Polarisedimenticolaceae > Polarisedimenticola. The sequence continues at coordinate 12,334 of CALZKF010000011.1, forward strand.
TTACCGTGTGCCGGACACCCTGGTTCCTGACCCCGCTCCCGGCTGCAGGGTCCGGGTCCCCCTGGGGCGGAGGGATGTGGTCGGAACCGTGGTCTGCTCCCCCTATGATCCGCCGCCGGAAGGCGCCCGGGTGCGGGACATCAAGGAGGTCCTGGATCAGGAGCCGTCCGTCGCTCCGGATATCCTGAGCCTGACCCGGTTCGTTTCGGATTATTACCTTTGTTCGTGGGGTGAGGCGATTGAGGCGGCACTGCCCCCGGACCCGGGAAGAGGGCGCACCGTTCGTCTGGTGGCTCGACCGACCGGTGCCGGGCTGGAGCAACTGTCCGCCAGAGCCACCGCCCGCCGAAGAATTCTGGAATCTCTCACGGAAGGGGGGGAGCCTGTTCCGGTAACGGATCTTCCCGACAGGGACCGCAAACACCTGCGCGCACTGCAACAGGCCGGCCTGGTGGTCATTACCGCTGTTCAGGCCGTTCCGGCCACGGCGGCGGCGACGGTGGAAGCCGGCGCTGTCCGGCCGGAACTGGTGCCGACACCGGCCCAGTCCCGGGTCCTGAAGGAAATCGGACCGGCCGTTGCGGGGAAGGGGTGGGCCCCGTTCCTGTTGTTCGGAGCAACCGGTTCGGGGAAGACCGAAGTTTACCTGCGGGCCGCCGAACAGACCCTGGCGTCTGGGCGGGGGGTGATCTACCTCGTACCCGAAATCGGATTGACCCCTCTGCTGATGCAACGGCTCAAGGGCCGTTTCGGATCCCAGGTGGAAGTGCTGCACAGCCGCCTGTCCCGAAGCGACAGGTATCGGGCCTGGACCCGGATCAAGGCCGGGGACTGCCGCTTCGTGGTCGGTACCCGCTCTGCGGTGTTCGCTCCGGTGCAGGACCCGGGGCTCCTGGTGGTGGACGAGGAACAGGATCCCTCGTACAAACAGCAGGAAACGCCCCGTTACAATGGACGGGACCTGGCGGTGCTCCGTGCCAGGGAGGCGGGGGCGGTGCTGATCCTGGGATCGGCGACACCGTCCATGGAATCGTTCCGCCATGCCACCGCCGGACGATACCGCCTGCTGCGTTTGGGCGGGCGGGTCGGCGACAGGCCGCTGGCGACGGTTCGGCTGGTGGACATGCGGGAAGAGTATCGTGTCAACGGCGAGGTCCAGGCCATGGCCGGCCCGCTGACTGATGCGATCACGGCCCGGTTGTCACGGGAAGAGCAGACCTTGATCCTCCGAAACCGCCGGGGTTACGCGGTGAGCGTGTTCTGTCCCGGCTGCGGGAACAGGATACAGTGCGAGCACTGCTCCATTACCTTGACCTGGCACCGCCGTGACGACCGGCTGCGCTGCCATGGATGCGACCTGGAGAGAGCAACTCCCGCCCGGTGCCCGCAGTGCGACGAGCCTGGCCTGCAATTCCTGGGCGAAGGCTCGGAAAAAATCGAGGACGTGCTGCGCACCCGGTTTCCCGAGGCGGCCATCGCGCGGATGGACAGGGACGCGGTCCGCCGCAAAGGGGCTCATGAATCGCTGTTGAACCGGTTCGATGCCGGCGAGGTCGACATCATGGTCGGCACCCAGATGATCGCAAAGGGACACGATTTCCCCGGTGTGACCCTGGTGGGAATCCTGTCGGCGGACCAGAGCCTTGGCTTGCCCGATTTTCGTGCCGGAGAGAGGGTTTTTCAGCTGTTGACCCAGGTATCCGGCCGGGCCGGCCGGGGGGACAAGCCGGGTGAAGTGGTGTTGCAGGCCTTCGATCCGGACCATCCGGTTCTCATGGAGGCGATTCGTCAGGATTACGAAGCATTCTACAAACGGGAGGTGGAGTACCGCCGCGCGTTGCGCTACCCACCGTTCACCGCCATGGTGCAACTGCTGGTCTCGGATCGCAATCCGGGCAAGGCGGCGATCTGGGCCGATCAACTGGCGGAGGCGGTCCGGCAGGAAGGCCAGGGCCGCCTGATCGTCAGCGGGCCGGGGCTCGCCCCGGTTGAAAGATTGCGCGGCAAGTACCGGCAACAGATCCTGATACGATCAGCCGGACGGCGAAAGATGGTGGACGCCGTCGGCCGCGCCCTGGAAAAACTGGATCCTCGAATCCCGCGGCGTGCCGTGGTGGTGGATGTCGATCCCTATAACTTGCTCTGAACACCAGGGAGGAACGGGCCGATGCAGGATCATACAGCGGTGGTGCCATCGATCCTGGAGCAGGATGGGGTCACGGTCCTGGAACGGATCAGGCGGTTGCCCGACCGCTGCACGCTGGTGGAAATCCGGGCCGATCACTTGTCGCCGGACGATCTCTCCCGTGTTGTGGCGCACAGTGGCCGTGAACTGGTTGTCACAGTCCGGAGAGTGCAGGATGGCGGCGCCTTTTCCGGCGCGGAGTCGGAGCGATGGCACCTCCTGCAGGCCGGGCTCGCCGCCGGAGCGGCCTACGTCGACCTGGAGATCGATTCTCCGGCGGCGGCTGAACGGTTGGTTCCCCGGGAGCGTCTTGTCCTGTCCTGGCACGGCGAGGGTCCGGGACTGGAGCCGCTGCCGTCGATCCTGTCCCGGATGACGGCGTCGGGTGCGGCGCTCTACAAGCTCGTGCCCAAGGCGGCGCAGGTCTCTGATCTGACCGCGATCCGTGATTTTCTCAAGAGCATTCCGGACGGCGGTCCGGCGGTGATCTGTTTCGCAGCCGGCCGCTTTGGCGCCCTGAGCAGAATCCTGGCACCATCCTGGGGGTCGCGCTGGACCATCGGCTTCCCACCCGGGGGAAGAGAGACCGGGGAGGGCCAGTTCCCGGTCTCCGATCTGCTGGAGACCTACGACGTTAAGGCGATCGGCGACCGAACCCGTATCTTCGGGCTACTGGGAAGCGATCTCGGCGAAAGCCCCTCGCCGGCCATGCATAACGCCGCCCTCAGGGATCTGGGAATCGAGGCCCGGTACCTTCCCATGGAAATCGATCGAATCCGGGATCTGGCCTTCCTGTCCGATTCCGAAGGCCCGATCAAAGCGGTCGGCTTCGGCGTCACGATGCCGTTCAAGGAAGAAGCGGCCGCCCTGTGCACCGACCAGGACCACGGTGGCCTGGCGGCGGGGGCTGTCAATACTCTCGTAGCGGCGGCAGGTGGCTGGCAGGGGCATAACACCGATGCCACGGCGATCAGGCGTCTGGTCGGTTCCCTGCTGCAGCCGCGCAACTGCCGGGCCCTGGTCCACGGCGCCGGCGGAACCGCCCGAACGGCGGCAACGGTCCTCCGGGATTCCGGGGCGGTTGTGTCCATGTTAGGGCGGAACCCGGTCCGGGTGCGACAGGTTGCAGGGGAACTGGGGATAGAGGTTGCCGGGGACTGGAACGAGTCCGGTTCCGCCGACATCTTCGTGAACGCCACACCTGTGGGTCGCGATGGAGAGGATTGGCCCCATGACCGCGCTCTTCCGGCGAAACTGGTCCTGGATGCGGCCTACGGCCGGTCGGAGACCGATCTTGTCCGAAAAGCACGGGAGTCCGGCCTGGCGGTCATTTCCGGGAGGGAGATGATCCTGGCACAGGCCGTGGACCAGTTTCGGATGCTCACCGGGCGGCAGGCCCGGCAGGAGGTGATGGTGCACGCCCTCGAAAGCTGGTTCAAAAGGGATCCGGCTTGACTGCAGGGTGGCACCCAATTAACCTGCTTGAACCGGAGCCGACCCGGCTCGAGGGTGCGGTTCCGGCCGAGGTGAGCATGAGCAACAGTTCGACAGTGAAGGGGCTCTGCCTCGTAACAGCCATGTTTTTGCTTGTCTCCTGCGCCGGCCGAAGAGAACTCCGAGGCCAGCAGACCACCGGGCTGGATCGGAAGCTGTCCACCTACGCCTACATCGAAGACGGCGACCTGATTGACCTCATCGTCGGAACCAGGCCGGCGCGGTACCGTGACGATTCGGCATTCATGCCTGTTGAAATAGCGATCGCCAACCGCAGGCTGAAACAGTTGACCCTCAGCCGGGAGTCGTTCGTTCTGGTGGACAATGACGGCAACCATTACCCCTGCGCTTCTCCTCAGGAACTCCTGGAAGGCTACCAGTTCCTGGATTGGGACCGGGAACCATCGGTCTCGGAGCTGTATGCCCTGATCGATACCAAGTATGCGGCTTTTACACGCTATCCGAGCAAGTTCAGCCCGACACGGCAGATCCAAACCAGCCGCTACGGCATCGTTCTGGACCGGGTCGCCCTCCCAAAGTTCGGCTACCTCATGGATATGCTGTACTTCCCCAAACCGGCCTCCGGGATCAAGGGCAGCCAGTTTGAACTGTTCGTCAGCGCACCCGAACTCCAGGATCCGGTTTTCGTCAGGTTCGAGGTCAAGTAAGCGCTGATGCGGCTGTTCCTTCTGGACAATCACGATTCGTTCACCTGGAACCTGGTGCAGTACCTGAGGATCGCCGGGGCTTCCGTAGAGGTAGGGCTGAACGACCAAACCGACGTAGCGGCGATTCTGGCCTGTGGCTATGACGGCATCGTGATCTCCCCCGGTCCCGGGAGGCCGTCCGGTGCCGGCGTCACGCTGGAGCTGATCTCCGCCGCCGCCGGAACGGTGCCGCTGCTTGGCGTCTGCCTCGGCCATCAGGCCATGGCGCGAGCCTGGGGCGGGCGGATCGTCCGGGCCAAGCGGCCGGTCCACGGCAAAACCTCCCTGGTGCACCACGACGGGATCGGCCTGTTCCGAGGTATTCCCTCCCCGTTCGTGGCGACCCGCTACCACTCGCTGGTGGTGGATCCCGACTCGCTTCCTGCGCGGTTCGAGGTTGGGGCTAGAACCGAGGACGGCGTCATCATGGCGATCCGGGACCGTGAAGCATGGCTGGACGGGTTGCAGTTCCACCCGGAATCGATTCTGACCGCAGTTGGAATGAACATCCTGAAGAATTTCCTGGCTCAGGTCGGCCGGATTGAACCGGGCGCTTGCTGTGATGCGGCGGCCTGTGGTAATTAATTCTTTGCCCTCAAGCTCCGCTTAACAGGAGGTTCCTGTCATGTCCCGACCGTCAGTACTGAACCTGAAAGCCTGGATCGATGAGCACCGGCACCTGTTGAAGCCGCCGGTGGGAAACAAGATGGTATGGCAGGATACCGAGTTCATGGTCATGTTGGTAGGCGGTCCGAACCTGCGCACCGATTACCATGTAGAGGAAGGGGAGGAGCTGTTCTACCAGATCGAGGGCGATATCGTAGTGCGATTGATGGAAGCTTCCGGTTCCCGGGACATAACCATACGGGAAGGGGATATCTTCCTGCTGCCGCCTCGTGTGCCGCACTCGCCCCAGCGCCCGGCCGGAACCGTAGGCATGGTGGTGGAGCGCCAGAGAAAAATCGGCGAGATCGATCACCTGCGATGGTATTGCGACGGTTGCGGGGGAATCCTGCACCAGGCGTCATTCCAGCTCCAGGATCTGGGATCCCAGTTGAAGCCGGTCATCGAGGAATATTACGGCAGCGACAGCCTCCGGACCTGTGACGGATGCGGTCACTTCCATGAGGCCCCTTCTTGAGTATCAGGCGACCCAGAATCGATATCCATACCCACATCCTTCCGGAACGGTGGCCGGACCTCAAGGAACGCTACGGCTACGGCGGGTTCATCCGCCTGGATCACCACCGCACCGGTTGCGCCAGGATGATGCTGGACGACCACTTCTTCAGGGAGGTCGGCGCCAACTGCTGGTCGGCGGAGCGCCGGATGGAAGAGTGCGACCGGGATGGTGTTACGGTCCAGGTCCTTTCCACGGTGCCGGTGATGTTCAGTTACTGGGCCAAGCCTGCCGATACCGATGACCTGGCCCGTCTATTGAACGATGACCTGGCCAGGTCGGTGGCGGTCAACCCGAAGCGGTTCGTCGGGCTGGGTACGCTTCCGATGAATGCGCCGGATCTGGCGGTCCGTGAACTGACCCGCTGCAAGCAGGAACTGGGATTCGCCGGAGTTCAGATCGGCAGTCACGTCAACGAGTGGAATCTGGAGGCACCCGAGCTGTTTCCGGTGTTCCAATGCGCAGCCGAACTGGGCGCCGCGGTTTTCGTGCATCCCTGGGACATGCTCGGCTCCGAGCGAATGGGCAAGTACTGGCTGCCCTGGCTGGTGGGGATGCCGGCGGAAACATCCCTGGCGATATGCTCGATCCTGTTCGGCGGTGTGCTGGAGCGGCTGCCGAACCTGAGGATCGGTTTCGCCCATGGCGGCGGCTCCTTCCCCTCCACCATCGGCCGGATACAGCATGGCTTTGATGTCCGCCCCGATCTCTGCGCGGTGGACAACCGGGTCGGGCCCCGGGAGTACCTGGGACGGTTCTATCTCGATTCCCTGGTTCACGACGCCGAGGTCCTGCGGTACCTGGTCGCCCTGGTCGGAGCGGGCCGCATCGCCCTCGGCTCCGATTACCCTTTCCCCCTGGGAGAGTCGGCCCCGGGATCACTGATCGAAAGCCTCGACGATCTGCCGGAGGAAAGCAGGCGCCGGATGCTGTGGGGAACGGCGGAAGAGTTCCTCGGCATCGAGCCCGGGAGCTTCCTGCCATGAATGCGGCCCTGGGCCGGGCGGCCGAACTGGATCGTGAGGATCCGCTGAGCGTGTTCAGGGAACGCTTTCACCTGCCTCTCGGACCTGCCGGGGAGGAGGCCCGGTATTTCTGCGGCAACTCCCTCGGCCTGCAGCCGAGGTCGGTTCCGGACTTGCTGAACCGGGAACTGGACGACTGGGCGAGACTGGCGGTGGACGCCCATTTCCATGGAACGACACCCTGGTACTCGTACCATGAGGTGTTCCGGGAGACCATGGCCGCACTGGTAGGCGCCGAGCCCGGAGAGGTGGTGATCATGAACTCCCTCACCGCCAACCTGCACCTCATGCTGACCAGCTTCTACCGGCCTCGGGGCCAGCGCAGGAAGATACTGATTGAAAACGCGGCGTTCCCCTCGGACACCTACGCCGTGAAATCCCACCTCAGGCTGCATGGCCTGGACCTGCATGAAGACCTTGTAGTGGCGGCTCCCAGGACCGGGGAGACATGTCTCCGTACCGCCGATCTGGAGGAACTCCTGGCGGAACGGGGCAGCGAGATCGCCCTGGTGCTGCTCCCGGGGGTGCAGTACTACACCGGGGAACTGTTCGACATGGCACGCATCACCGCCGCGGCCCGGGAACAGGGGTGCGCCGTTGGGTTCGACCTGGCCCACGCCGCCGGCAATGTTGCGCTGCAGCTCCATGAGTGGGGTGTGGACTTCGCCGTATGGTGCACCTACAAGTACCTCAACGCCGGTCCCGGTTCGGTTGCCGGTTGCTTCGTTCACAACCGGCACGAGGCCCGCAACGACTTGCCGCGATTGGCCGGCTGGTGGGGGAACGACCCGGCCAGCCGTTTCAAAATGCATTTGATTCCTGATTTCGTACCGGCCCGGGGGGCCGACGGCTGGCAGCTCAGCAATCCTCCGATCCTGGCCATGGCACCTTTGCGGGCTTCCCTCGACCTGTTCCGGGAGGCTGGTGGAATGGAACCCCTGCGTCGTAAATCGATCCTGTTGACAGGTTTTTTCGAGGAACAGGTCAACGCGCTGAACCGTCCGGATATCAAGATCCTGACCCCGGTTGATCCGTCCCGGCGGGGCGCACAACTCTCGATCCGTATCCGGGACAATTCGGAGGAGGTCTTCCGCTCCCTGCTGGAGCAAGGTTTCGTCGTGGATTATCGCCGGCCGGATGTAATCCGGGCCGCCCCGGTGCCGCTGTACAATCGGTTCCGGGACGTGCTGGATCTCTGCAACTGCTTGCGCGACTGTGTCGGGAACGACCGGTGAGCGGCAGCAGGTTCGTCGTAGCCGGCGCCGGGCTGGGCGGTGCGCTGCTGGCGGCCCAGCTAGGGCAGGCCGGTCACCGGGTCGAGGTTTACGAACGCAGACCCGACCCTCGGAAATCCGGGCCGGCCGAGGGCAAATCGATCAACCTGGCTATCTCGACCCGAGGGTTCCACGCCCTGGAACAGGTCGGGCTCGGCCGCCGGATCCGCGACATGGCCGTACCGATGCGAGGACGGCTCATGCATGACCGCATGGGCGAAACGGTATTTCAACCTTACGGCACTACTGCCGACCACACCATCAAATCGGTATCTCGGGGTGGATTGAACCTTGAACTGATCCGGTGCGCCGATGCGCTCCCCAATGTCGTTTTTAACTTCGAGCAGGCCTGTGTCGGATGTGATCCGGACAGCCCCGCCATCACGGTCCGCGACGGCGCCGGATCCGACCTGGAAGTGACGGCTGACGTGCTGGTCGGCGCCGACGGCGCCTTCTCCGCCGTGCGCCGGAGCATGCAGCGCAGGACCGGATTCGATTACTCCCAGTCCTTCCTGCCGCAGAGCTACAAGGAGCTGACCATCCCGGCGGCGCCGGACGGCAGTTATCGCATTGATCCGGACGTGCTCCACATCTGGCCCCGAGGCGGATTCATGCTCATCGCCTTGCCGAACCTGGACAAGTCGTTTACCGTCACCCTGTTCTGGCCGCCTGCCGATACGGCCGGCCTCGATGCGACCGAGGACTCCGGCAAGGTGCAGGCGTTTTTTATGGAGCAGTTCCCGGATGCGGTCCCCTTGATGCCGGATCTGTTGGAGGATTTCCGGGACAACCCGGCCGGCGCTCTGGTCACCGTGCGCTGTGATCCCTGGCACCACCGCGGCAAGACCGTCCTGCTGGGAGACGCCTGCCACGCGGTGGTCCCGTTCTACGGCCAGGGAGCCAATGCCGCCTTCGAGGACTGCACCGTCCTCATGGCGGCCCTGGCCGCCCACCCGGTGGACATGGAGGCGGCGTTCCGCGCCTACCACCACGCAAGGAAGCCGCACGTGGATGTCCTGGCCGACCTGGCCATCGCGAACTTCAGGGTGATGAGCGAACGGGTGATGTCACGTCGCTTTCTGATGCGGAAAAAGCTGGAACATGTCCTGGAGCGCCTGTTGCCCTCCTCGTACGTGCCGCTGTACACCATGATCTCCTTTTCGCGGATCCCGTATGGAGACGCCCTGAGGAAGGCCCGGCGCCAGGACCGTATCCTGAAGTGCACCGCCGGGGCAGCCGGCATCCTGGCGATTGCGGCCGCGCTGACGATTCTGTTGTGAGATCGGGAGGAAGGAGCCCTATGGCCTTGACCTACGCTTCGTATCTGAAGGTGGACGAGCTGCTGCAACTCCAGCTTCCCCAGTCGGACCCGGAACAGCACGATGAAATGCTGTTCATCACCATCCACCAGGTCTACGAACTCTGGTTCAAACAACTGCTCCACGAATTGGGGAAGGTCGCCGGTGACTTCGACCGGGGAGACACATTCGGGGCCATCGCCACCTTCAAGCGGCTCTGCACGATCATGAAAACCCTGGTGGGGCAACTGGATATCCTGGAGACCATGACGCCGCTGTCCTTCAGTTCATTCCGGGACCGCCTGGAGAGTTCGTCAGGTTTCCAGTCGGTGCAGTTCCGGGAATTCGAATACGTTCTGGGGTACAAGCGGGCCGACATGCTGCAGTACCACCCAGAGGGCGGACCGGGCCGTCACCGGCTGAAGCGGAGGATAAATGAGCCCTCCGTGGTGGACCATTTTTACAATTACCTCGAGAAACAGGGGGTCGCCATCCCCGCAGCCCTCAGGGCAAAGCAGGCGGACGAGCCCAATGTGCCGGACAAGGCGGTGCAGGACGATCTCCTCAGGCTGTACACGACCCGGGGCGAAGTACAGATCCTGTTCGAGTTGATGACCGACTTCGATGAAGGCCTGCAGGAATGGCGCTACCGTCACGTCAAACTGGTGGAGCGAACCATCGGCAACAAAAAAGGGTCCGGCGGGTCCATGGGGGTCGATTTCCTGAAGCGGTCCCTTTTCATGTCGGTCTTTCCGGATCTCTGGGCGATCCGGCACCGGTTGTGATGCTCTACGACATCACACCGCCGATCACGGCGAACCTGGCGGTATGGCCTGGCGATACGCCGATGACCCGGCAAATCCTGATGGACATGGAGGCGGGAGACCACCTGACCTTGTCCACCCTTCACGCCACGGTCCACCTGGGGGCCCATGCCGACGGACCGAACCATTACGCCCGGGAAGCCGGTGGTATCGACACGGTTGACATCGAAAGGTACCTTGGCCGTTGCCGGGTGGTGCGGGTCGATATCGGTCGGGGCGAACGGGTTACACCGGACCATGTCGCACCCGGCCCGGACAGTCCCAGGATCCTGATTGCAACCGGCACCTACCCGGATCCGAACAGGTTCAACGAGGATTTTGCGGCGCTTTCGCCGGAGTTGGTGACCGAACTCCACCATCGCGGCGTGATCCTGGTCGGACTGGACACACCCAGCATCGATCCGTTGCGGTCGAAAGAATTGGAATCTCATGCCGCCTGCGCCGCGTGCGGCATGGCGATCCTGGAAGGGCTGGTCCTCAGCCATGTGCCGGAAGGGGAGTATGAACTGATCGCGTTGCCGCTGAAGCTGGAACGGTTCGACGCCAGCCCGGTCCGGGCGGTGCTCCGGACGTTGGATCACGTCGGCGGTTGAAACGGAGGACCGCAATGGCCGGACAAGAGCAGGACGGAAAGTTCATCAGCCACCGGGCCCCGGAGCCGGTTGGGGCGTTTCCCCATGCGCGCCGGGTGGGAAACCTGTTGTTCCTGTCGGGGATCGGACCGCGGGTGCGGGGAAGCCGATCCATCCCCGGCGTGGATCTGGACGACGACGGCGGCATCCGGGGCTACGACATCGAAAAGCAGACTCTGGCTGTGTTCGAAAACGTCCGCACGGTTCTGATAGACGCCGGCTCCGGCTGGGACCGCATCGTGGACGTCACCGTATTCCTGACGAACATGAAAGCCGACTTCGCAGCGTTCAACGCGCTGTACGCCGAGCATTTCAGCGCAAACCAGCCGACCCGGACCACCGTCGAGGTCGGATCCCTGCCGACCCCGATCGCCGTGGAGTTGAAGGTCATCGCCACTATCGGCAGGTAGAGAGTCGGTTTTTAACCAAGAGGCGCCCTTCGTGGATCACGTTCGAAAACAGCCGAGTCGAAGAAAAACCACCGTTTGGAACCTGGTATTCAATTACGGCACTTTTTCCCTCACGATCGTGCGGAACCTGGTCCTCGTACCGATATATCTGAAATATATCGATCTTGAGCTGTATGGTGCCTGGCTCGCGACCGGTGCCGCCCTTGTCCAGATGATCGTCTCTGAATTCGGGTTTCTGGGTGTAATCGTCCAGCGCACCGGAGCAGCTTTCGGCGCCCGCGACTACCGGCGGCTGGAGTCGGTGATCGGGACCAGCCGTGTGGTGGTCGGACTGCTGGCGCTTACGGTGTCCGGCATCGGCGCAGCCGTCACTCCGATCCTCCCGCGTATCATGCATTTGGACGGGGAAGCGGCCTCCACGCTGATGTATTGTTTCCTCCTGATCGTAGTCGCCAACGGGTTTGATCTGTTGGGCAACGCATCCGGAGAGATGTTGAAGAGTCTGCATCGGCCGTTTGTCCCGGGTTTATCGAGGCTTGCAGGAGAGCTGCTCGGGATCGTCGTCACCGTTGTCCTGCTGGTGCAAGGCTATGGTCTGTACGGTCTGGCGGTCGGCCTGCTGTCCCGCGCGCTGCTGTTTTCCGCATCAACCGCCGTCGGTCTTGCATATGACTGCCGGCACCGTCTTCAACTGAAAATCGGTTGGAGCAGGCCGATGTTCAAGTCGCTCTGGAAGGACTCCGTCCATCAGTTTTTCGCAGCCCTTGCGATGCGCCTCCAGGTCTATATCGATCCGTTTCTGGTCGGGGCGGTGCTGGGCGGCGAAGCGGCGGCTGTTTATGGCCTGACCTACCGGGCACTGGACACGGTTCGTTTGGCGATCAATCAGTTAGGGAACGCCATCGCACCTTCGCTGGCCCATCTTTACGGTTCCGGAGACAAAGCACTGTTTCGAAATGTATTTGACAAAATCAGCAGTTACTATGCACTCGTCGGAACCATCGCCATGGGCGGAATTCTGATCTTCAATCGCTCTTTTGTTGGTTTGTGGGTCGGATCGGATCTGTACGGCGGGAACCTGTTGACGGCGGCGATCGCCATTTTCGGTGTTCTCGCGATTATGGTGAACGCACCTTATCTGATTACGACGGTACGAGGCGAATTCCGCACAATTGCACAGGTTCTCTGGGTATCGCTTTTCGTCCACGTACCCCTCTCCTATGTGCTGCTGCATTTCGGGCTGTGGGGCGCTCCCGTCGCGGCATCCTTCGGCGCCTTATTGCGCATCTACCTGCTGGGAGCGATAACATTTACATTTTTCAGATTTACGAACACTGATCGGTACGATCTTGCGAAGAATATCTTCCGCATCTTTGTTCCCTGTGCGGTGATTGCCGGTGTCGGTTATGTCCTGGTGAACACACCCGAACGCTGGCTGGTATTTTCGCTGCAGGCAGCCGCCTACATCGTCATATCGATGACGGCATTCGTAATTTTCAATCGAAAATTAGTCTCGCGCTTTATAGAGGATATGAAGAAAACAGCTGCTGCGCGATGACTTATGGACTGACCGGGGTAGTACAGTTGACGGTCATCGCGGTTGTGTTTAGCTAGTCGGTATCGTAAGTGTTGGCCGAGTCGAATCGTCCTTCACTAACGGAAAGTCTCTCAAGCGCAGTCTCATGCAGGATGATGTAGTTACCCTCGAAAAACCGCTCCATTTCGGGATGCCACTCCTGGAATAGTTCGATTCCGTCCGGAACGACTTTCCCGATGCGGTACCTGGTGTGTTCCATCAGGTCGAATACATCCTTCAAGTAATGCCTGGAATACACCCAGCGGTGATTGTACTCGAATTGAAAGACCATCAGACGTTCCTGTTTCAGGAGTTCGGTGGCACCGCGAAGGACGTTGACGTCATGTCCCTCCGTATCGCATTTAGCGAAGTGGACATATTCAATCAGATGGTCGTGACAGTATTGATCCAGGGTTGTCAGCTGAATGGTTCTCTTGCTGGTTTCCGGTGCCAGTTTATCGGAGTGCAGTGAATTGGTGCCCCCCCCCTCGCCGAATACGAAAATATCCGTACTTCCCTCCTGGTCGGACATCGCCTTGTTGACCAGGATGACATTGGATCCTGCGGGAATGTTCGATAGGTTCTCTCGCAGGATTTCAAAGGTAGTATCCACAGGTTCAAAGGCGTGGACCTCCACCCTGTCCGTTATGGAAGCAGCGTGAGCGCCCGTAACTGCAGCTCGGGTCCACTCACCCACATTGGCGCCCACGTCGAAGAGCACTAGTTTTCGGGACTCGTGAATGTGACTTGAGAGTAACTCAAGGAGCAGCCGTTTTTCACCATTAAAATCCATGTCGTTCGGTCCGTCGGTTCGTGCGGTCATGTAGATCGAGCGACCCAGGCGCCAGCGGGTGCGGCGCCCTCCCATGGAATTGAATACACGTTTCATGAGTCTTATGAGCATCATCCGTTCCTTCCTGGTTGATTCATCCTGATGCACACATTTTTCGGTTCGGTGAAGAATCGCAACGCTTCATCGCCGCCTTCCCGCCCGACGCCGCTGTCCTTCATTCCTCCGAACGGCACTCTCAGGTCCCGCAGCATCCAGCAGTTGATCCAGACCGTTCCGCAATCGATCCGCTCCGCCACGCGATGGGCCCGTTCCAGGTCCCTGGTCCAGACCGAGGCGGCCAAGCCGTAACGGGTACCGTTGGCCATGTCCACCGCTTCATTCTCGTTCTCGAACGGAGTCACCGTCACTACCGGTCCGAAGATCTCCTCCTGGTTGACCCGGCAGTCCACGGCAAGATCGGCGATCACCGTCGGGCGGACGAACCAGCCGTTCCTGCAGCGCCTGTTGACCTGTTGCGGTACGGACCCGCCGCACAGAATCCGGCCGCCCTCCTCCCGGGCCAGCTTGAGGTAGCCGAGAATCTTGTCGCGATGCGCCCTGGATACGACGGCGCCTTGCACCGTGTCCGGCTCCAACGGGTCGCCGACCTTGAGGTTCTCCACCAGCGGCACAAAGCGCTGGAGGAAACGGTCATAGAGCGCGCGGTGCACCAACACCCGGGAGCCGCACAGGCAGATCTGGCCCTGGTTGGAGAACGAAGATTGTACGCTGACCTCGGCGGCCCGCTCCAAATCGGCGTCTTCGAAAATGATATTCGGGTTCTTGCCCCCCATCTCGAGGGCAAGCTTCTTGAACATCGGTGCGGCGGTCCGTGCAATCTCGGCGCCGGTGGCCGTGCCGCCGGTGAAAGAGATTGTCGTGATGCCCGGGTGAGCGGTCAGAGCCGCCCCGGCCCCGGCCCCCGAGCCGTGAACGATATTGAGAACTCCTGGCGGCAGCCCGGCGGCGGCGCAGGTTTCGCCCAAGAGGGCTGCCGTCATCGGTGTGACTTCCGACGGTTTGGCGACGGCCGTGTTGCCGGCCGCCAGTGCCGGGGCGATTTTCCAGGTCAGGAGGTAGAGCGGCAGGTTCCAGGGCGAAATCAGGCCCGCGACCCCCCGGGGCCGACGCAACGTAAAGTTCAGCGCTTCACGGTCGGTGGTGTGCAGCTCCGAACTGGCGTGCAGGATCGCGGTGGCGAAGAACCGCAGGTTGCTCACCGCCCTGGGGATATCCACCGCCGCGGCCAGGCGCACCGGCTTCCCGGTGTCACGGCTTTCCGCCTCGGCAAAGCGCTGCAGGTCCTTCTCGATGGCGTCTGCGATCTTCAGAAGCGTCTCGGAACGGTCCGACGCCGGAGTCCCGGACCAGTCCGGGAAGGCGTCCCGCGCCGCCAGGTAGGCGGCATGGATGTCCCCGGCCGCACTGTCCGTAACCCGGGAGTAAACCTCGCCGGTGGCCGGTTCGTAGTTATCCAGCGTGCGCCCCGATAGCGACTCCCGCTCCTCTCCGGCGATGAAATTCGGGATTGTCCGCATCACTCCACCGCGGTCCGGCTCCGGGCCTGGACCTGGATCTGAATCAGTTCCCGGGAATGGCTGGGTCCTTGCCCGATCCCGGGGCAGAACCGGGCCAGTTGCTTCCAGCGAACCCTGGATTTCAGGTTCTCCTCCCAGAACGGGAATGTGCGGCACTGTATCGGACGGGCCTCGTAGACCGTGCAGCCGTCCTCCCCGAGAAACAGACACTCCGGTTCGTCCATGCGCAGCATGACATATTCATCCTCGCGCACGGTATAGCGTGAAAGGAACTCCCGGCGGTTCAATTCCAGGTGATCCGCCAGGCGGCGCACGTCGTCCGGCTCCAGGTAAACGTATGCGTGGTCGCCGTGGGTGATACAACAGTCGATACACCCCTCCACGCAGGTGAATCGCAATCCTTCGGCATACCAGGCATCCTTCATGGCGCGCGGATTATACCCCGGAGCCCGGCATCGGGAGGAGGATATGGAACCAGGAGCCCTCTCCGGGGGTGCTTTCAACTTCTACCCGGCCTCCGTGAGCCTCCACCGATTTCTTGACGATCGCCAGTCCCAGGCCGGTGCCTGAGCTCTTGGTCGAGAAGTACGGCTCGAACAGCCGCTTCTGCGCGTCCGGATCCAACCCGGTGCCGGAATCGCCGATGGTGAAACGGACGCCGCCGCCATCCGGCTCGGGGGTTACCTTCGCAGTCAGTGTGCCGCCGCCGGCCATGGACTGCAGGCCGTTCTCGATCAGGTTCACAATCGCCCTGGAAAGAACCTTGGTGTCGATATTGATCGCAGGGCACGGACGGTAGTCTTCCACGATCTCAAGTCCGTCAGGGGGGACGGCGCGGTATGGCGCCATCGTTTCCTGCATGAAGCGCACCGGGTCCACCGTCTCAGGCTGCAGGACCGGCAACTTGGCGTAGGTGGAAAATCCGGCGGCGATCTCCCGCAGCGCCCGCACCTGTTTCTTGATCGTATCGAGGCAGGACACCAGATCAATGGAGGGCAGGGCGCCCCGGTCCAGGAGGATTCGTTCCAGATGTTCGGTGGAAAGCTGGATCGGCGTCAGCGGATTCTTGATTTCGTGGGCGATGGCCCGGGCCATCTCGGCCCACGCTTCCAGCTGGCTTGAGCGCATCATGTCGGTGACGTCATCCATGATGAACAAGGTGCCCTGGGAGCCGCCTTCCAATCCGGGCAGCGGGACTCGAACCAGGCTGAGGCGCTGCTTTTCCGAGTGGCCGGCAGCGCCGTCAAGATCGATCTCCTGGGGTTCGGTGGAATGTGCCGGCCTGGCCAGAGCGGCGTACAGCGGCTGGAGGCGCGGGACGGACGCCACGAATTCCGTCAGGAGATCGCCGTCGGCCGGCCTGTCGGCCGGGAAGCCCAGAAGCCGGTGGGCCGCCGGGTTGATGGTCACCACGCGGCCTTCAGGATCGGTGGAGATGACCCCGGCTGTGGCGTTCCTCAGAAGGGCCTCCGTGTAATCCTTCCTCCGGGTCAGGTTCGTTCTCTGGGCTTCCAGGGAGGTGGCCATGCTGTTGAACCCGTTCACAAGATCGGCAAGCTCGTCCCGGGTACGGGGCACCAGGCGGGTATCGTACCGCCCCCCGGCGATCCGGTTGGTTGCGGACACCAGTTCCCGCACCGGCCTTGCAACGGTCCTGGCGGTGATGGCGGCTGCGATAGCCAGGAGGCCGACCAGGGCGACCGTGGTCAGGATCAGGAGTTCCACGACCCGGTTGACCGCACGCCGGATCTCTGTCTGGGGGTACAGCAGGGGGACGGCCACCACGATCTTGCGGGTCGGATCGTCCAGGTGGACCGGTGCGTAGGCGACCGGCACCCGGCTCTGCCCCAGGCGGGACGAGAATACCCGGGCCGGTTTGTTCTCCTGAAGCAACTCCCGGTAAATCGCTCCCGGAAGACGGGGGACCATCAATCCGGCCTGGAACAGCTCGCGCTGGGAACTGGCCGTCAGGATACCGTCCTCGAACAGATGGATATCCTGGCCGACTACCCGCTTCAGCCAGAACAGCAGGTTGTCGTCGAACACCGGGGCTTCCCCGTCCTCACCGGACACCTGGGTCGTGCCGTAATCCTCCACCACGCGGCGGGCCATGGCACCGTACCGGCTGGCGGTATCCAGGAGTGCGCCGTCCATGCGGTCTTCGATGGCCTGCATCAGGAACAGGGCCAGCGCCACCAGGGGAAGCACGGAAACCAGAAGGAGTGTGGTCATCAGTTTGCGGTGGAACGATTGTCTTATGATCCCCAGAATCCTGGACGGACCGGATCTGGAGAACAGGACAGGCAGACCCTGTACAAGCCCCAGGACCAGGATCGCCGCCAGGGCAAGACGCACCACGGCGCCGGCCCTCTCCAGCAGGCTTCGGGCCGGGGAGAGCAGGAGGTGGAGCCGGTCCCGTTCAAGAAGCGGAAGAGCGTGGTAGTCGCCCACCGGTGTGCTTACCGTGACGGTCCGGCCCTCGAACGCCGCCTTGTCGTATTCCACCTTCCATGCCGGCGGCTGCACCAGTGTGGAGTGCTGCACGATTCCGGCGGAGTCGAACAGGACGTAATCCGGTTGGGGTGATGCCGACCCGCCCCGGTTAGGGATTCTCGCCGGGGCCAGCGCCTCGAGGTAAAACTGGTTGGCGGGCAGGAACGGCAGGTTGTCCGGCTCGTCAAGCACGTGCACCACCACCCAGCCGGCCGGTCCGGCCTTACCGGCGAGCGGCAGCTGACCGTGGAGCAGGTTGTGGCGCACCGATCCCAGCGACCCGATCGGCTCGAACAGTTCGGTGATGACTTCCCCGTCGGGTAGGTCCAGCGCGATCTCCGCAGGGTTCTCATCAAGAAGCGGCAGTCCGAAACCGAAGTGACTGACCGCCGCGCCGTCGGAATCATGGAACGTCAGAGCGGAGCGGTAGCCGGCCTCCAGCAGGTCCCCCTGGATCCAGATGCGGCTGGCGGCGCCTCCGTCCAGCGCTTCCGGGGAAGCGGCGGCCCGGCGCAGTGCGGCGCGCAGGGCGACCAGCCTGCGGGAGCCTTGTTCCAGGACCTGCGGCGCGTACTCGGCCCTCAATCGCTCCAGGTCGACCTGTCCCTTGCCTTCGAGAAAAACGCCGGCGGCCAGCAGCGCCATGATCAGCGTGGCCAGGATCCTCCTCCAGGCAACTGCTTCGCCGGTATCCGTTCCGGGAGCGCTGCCGGGGCCGGCAAGCAGTGTCTCCACG
>CALZKF010000012.1 GCA_945787955.1 uncultured Acidobacteriota bacterium
GTCGACCTCCATTTGGGCCTGATAAGCCCGAAATTTGTTTTCATGGGGATCCTAATGGATACCCCGCGATGGAGGTCGACCTTCTCATCCCATCTGAGCGAAAGCTCGTCCGGGTTGCTGGTCCTCCGTAGCTTTAGCGCAGGAGGAAGTCCCGGCTCCGGCACCACAGGTCATCTGTACTTATTTCTGCCGGCATTCGAGATCGATCCCCATTTTATGGTCAAATACACCAAAAGAAAGTATATTGGTGTATAGGTGAATGGAGGTGTCGAGCCATGGGCAGAACGAACATTGAGATCGATGACGGTTTGGTGGACAAGGCGATGCGTCTCACAGGTGCACGAACGAAGCGCGAAGTTGTAGATATTGCCTTAAGGCGTCTTGTCGAGAAGGGCACACTCTATAGTGCCATCAGGCGACTTCGTGGCAGATTGAACTGGGAAGGTAGCGTCGATGGATGGCGCTCCACCAGGACAAAACACACATCATGATGATCGTCGATTCGAACACCTGGGCGGATTTCTTTAACGGTACTGAAACTCCTTATGTGCAGCGTCTGGATATCGCTCTTGACAAAGAGGAGGATCTCGGCGTCGTTCCGATCATCATTACCGAGGTTCTCCAGGGTTTTCGGAGCGACACCGGCTTCCGGCGTGCTCGTCAGGTTCTTGTCTCGCTTCCGATCATTTATCCAACAGTGGAGTGTCACGTGCGAGCGGCAGCCATGTTTCGCTCTCTACGCCGAAAAGGGTTCACTGTGCGTGGTGCGGTCGACTGCGTGATTGCCCAGGCGTGTCTTGACGCCCAAGCCGAACTGCTGAGCCCAGACGTGGATTTCGAATACATTTCGCGACATACTAAACTTCGATTGTGGCGACCCTAAGCGGGGGACGGACAGGACTCAGGTGTCCACCTGGGTGTCCATAACACGCAAGTGAACAGTGCCTTCTTCATTACGGGTCAGCGACCGCAGGGAGCTAACCCTCGTAATCCTCGTAAACGGGAAAGGGCAACGAATTAAGAAAACCTTGATTCGCCGCCCTTTCCTTTTAGCACTTAAAATCCCATCTGGGGGAAACCCCGTCCGAGTTGCAAGTCCTCCGTAGCTTCAGCGGAGGAGGAAGTCTCGGCTCCGGCACCACAGCGTTAGTTGACGCGATGGCTATCGGCGACTACTATCGCAAAGATGCGAGCTGGAAATCCCAACATCAGAGACCGCACAACGGCTCTCTTCGCCCTGGCTGCCCTTGGCATTATGCTCTTGGTATCGGCCGGTGCGTTCGCGGCGAACGCCGATCTTACTGGCGAACTGTGCGTCGGTTGTTCCTCATGCAAGAGCGACGGGTGTGGTGAGGACGGCAGGGAGCCCCTGACCTCTCATCATCATTGCTGCATGACGTCTTGCATGACCCACGCTTCGGTGGCGATCCCGACCGCGCATTCCGCTCCGGCACCCGTTATGGTGGGGCCGATGAAATCTGGATTCATCGTCTCCGTGTCGAGCCGGTCCCCGGAAGCCCTGTACCGCCCTCCTCGCGTCTGACCTCTCCTTATTGACAATCGCCGGACGGGCCGACCGGGTTCGTCCTATGGGCGTTCGCACTTTGCGAACCAGGGAGGTCTCTCGATGCTAGTCCGTTGTCTGGTCCCGATCGGCATAATCGCGGCGCTTTGGACGTTCGCCGCAGCCGAGACACGCACATCCTCGTACACGATCGAGGAATTGAAGGCCGTTGCTAGAACCTTCCACCCGACCCTGGATTCCGTCGAGGCCGGAGTCGAAGCGGCAACGGGAGCCCTGCGTCAGGCGAGGGCCTACCCGAACCCGGCTATCGCCGTCGCAGGCGGGCGCGGCAGGCCTAGAGACGGAGGCGAAGCGAGGTCCGAGACCTCGCTCGAGTTCGTGCAACCGATGGAACTCCCCGGCGTCCGGAAGTGGCGCGCACGGGTCGCGGAATTGGGCGTACGCGGAGCGGAGGTCGAACGTGCCGTGGCCAAGTCTGTCGTCGATTCAACCGTCACGCGCCTGGCTTACACGGTCCTCGGGGATCAGCGGCGCACCGAGATCGCCCGAGAAAGCGCGCGGATCGCGGAGCGTCTTCATGACCTGCTCGCACGCCGCGTCGAACTGGGAGAGTCGTCTCCTCTGGAAGCCGTCAAGGCGCGGACCGAGTGGTTCGCCCGAAGGCGAGTCGTTCTCGACGCCGAGAGCGCGCTGGAATTCGCGCGTTCGGCTCTGAACCTGATGTGCGGCCGCCAGCTCGGGTCGCGCTACGACGTGATCGATGCGTTCGACCGGCTTGGAGCGGACGATCTTCCCCAGGATCTGCTCCCTCGCTTGCGCGCGGACAATCCTGTACTCCTTCGCACCGGGGTAGCCGTCGAGGAGGCCGAAGCCCGGATCGAGGCTACAAGGAGAGAGAAATTGCCGCGCATCGACATGGTCGCGGGCTACGATACGGAGCTTGATCGGACGGCGACGAGCCTGGGAGTGGGCTTGACGATTCCGCTGTGGAACCGGAACCGAGGCGCCAATGAAACCGCGACCGCGTTTCGGCGCAAAGCCTCCAGTGATGCCGGCGCATTACTCGTGGCCCTCGAATCGGAACTGATTCAGGCGAACACGGAGTACGGACGGGCCCTGGCCGCTATCCGCCTGCATCGCGAAGGGTGGACGGCTGCCGCGATGCAGTCCCTCGAAATCGCGACCTACAGTTTCGAGAACGGAGAAGCCTCGCTGCTGGACGTCCTTGATGCCCAGAGAGCCTACCTCGAGGTCAGGGTCGCCGAAGCGGACTCGTGGGCCGCATTGAACATCGCCCGGGCAGAAATCGAACGACTGATCGGCGGCCCGCTGGACACGGAGACGAACAATGAAGCGCACTAGTCTATTTCTCGCGGCGGTTGTATGGATCTTGACAGGCGTCGCGTGCAGCAGTGGGACTCCGGATCATGCGCCGGACGCCCATGACGATCACGAGCAGGTCGACCGATTGACCCTGTCCAGGGAAGCGTATGCTGTCAGCGAGATCACGGTTGCGACTGTGGGCTCGCATACGATGACACCGACCGTCCGGGTCACCGGGACGATGTCGTACGACGAGCGGCGCATGGCCATCGCAACGGCACGTATCGGCGGCCGCATCACCAAGGTTGTTGCAGACTACGGGCAACGGGTGGCGGTGGGAGAGGCGCTTGCCTGGATCGACAGTCCCGATCTCGGCGCCGCACAAGCCGAGTATCGCCGTGCCCTGAGCATGAATGGACTGCGTAAGGCCGAGTACGACCGCGCGCTGCTGTTGCTTGAGGGCCAGGCCATCAGTCGCGGCGAGCTGCTGCGTCGGGAGGCCGACTGGCGGGCTGCGGAGGCGGAACAGCAGACTGCGGAGCAGAAGCTGCATATTCTGGGGTTATCACAGGGTGACGTCGAAGCCCTGTCTGCAAACGGCTCCGATGCGGGGCACGTCTACCCGGTTCGAGCACCTGTCGCTGGACGCGTAACGGAGCGCAAGGTCGTTCAGGGGCGGGTCGTCGCACCGGACGACGAGTTGTTCACGGTTGCCGAGCTCGACTCGCTTTGGCTTTTCCTGCAGGTGTTCGAGAAGGACCTGCCATCGATCACCGAAGGGTCATCGGTCACACTCACGTGCGAATCCCACCCCGACGACCACTTCCGGGGGACCATCGACTACGTAGGCCAGGTGCTGGATCCTCACAGCCGGACCGTGAGAGCGAGAGCCGTCATAGACAATCCTGACGGCGACCTCAAGCCCGGCATGTTTGTTTACGCGACAATCGAAGCCCAGGCTGCAGGCGGAGCTTCGGCGCCGCGCCTGGCGGTTCCTGCAGAGGCCGTAGCCGAGGTCGATGGAGCAAGCGTCGTGTTCGTCGAGACGGAAGAGCGATCGTTCGAGATCCAACCGGTCGTCCTGGGCGATTCCGCAGGTGAGTGGGTCGAGGTCCGATCGGGGCTGACCGGCGGAGAGAGGATTGCGGTCTCGGGAGTATTCACGTTGAAGTCGGAGGCGCAGAAGGGCGGCCTCGAGGGGCACGAACACTGATGGCTACCCGACTGATCGAATGGGCCCTTGCCAACCGGCTGTTCGTCCTCCTTCTTGCCGCCATCCTCGTGGCCTGCGGGTTGTTCGCGATGGACCGACTGCCGATCGATGCCGTCCCGGACGTTACCAATGTCCAGGTGCAGATCGTGACATCGTCGCCGGCGCTGGGGCCGGTGGAGGTGGAACAGTACCTGACCTACCCCGTCGAGGCTGCCATGAGCGGCCTGCCGGACATCACGGAGCTGCGTTCGATCTCACGGTACGGCATCTCTTCGGTGACGGTAGTCTTCAAGGACGGTACTCCGCTGTTCTTCGCCCGGCAACTGGTGCAGGAGCGACTCCCCGAGGCACGCGAGAAGATCCCGCCGGGATTCGGCAGCCCGGAGATGATCCCTCCAATCACCGGTCTGGGCGAGATCTTCCACTTCACAGTGGAGTCGGACGACCTATCCCCGATGGATCTGCGCAACCTGCTGGACTGGCAGATCGCCTTCCGCTTGAGGCAGGTGCCGGGGGTGGTCGAAGTGAACGCCTGGGGCGGGCTGGCCAAACAGTTCCAGGTCGAGGTCTTCCCGGAGAAGCTCGTCGCCCACGGCATTGCGTTGGCACAGGTGTTCGAGGCAGTCGAGAAGAACAACGCCATGGCCGGGAGCGCCTACCTGGAGCGGGGCAGTGAACAGCTGCTGATCCGGGGGGAGGGCCTGATCGGATCGATCGGGGATCTCGAGGAGGTCGTTGTCGCCGTTCGGGAGGGAACGCCGATCCGGGTGCTCGAAGTCGGGCGAGTGGTCGAGGGCGCCATGCCGCGACGAGGGGCCGCAACCGCCGACGGCACCGGGGAGACCGTAATCGGTCTCGTGCAGATGCTCGCCGGCGAGAACGCGCTGGACGTTACACGGCGGGTGAAGGAACGCCTGTCCGACATCCAGAAGGACCTGCCCCACGGGGTGACGATCCGCCCGTATTACGACCGGACCGAGCTCGTGCGGCGGTCGATCAAGACCGTGATCGTCAATCTGACGGAGGGCGGCCTTCTCGTCATCATCGTCCTGCTCCTGTTGCTCGGCAACCTCAGGGGTGGGCTGATCGTCGCGGTTGCGATCCCGCTGTCCATGTTGTTTGCGTTCTGCGGGATGCTCGTCGGCGGCATCTCCGGTAATCTTATGAGCCTCGGCGCCATCGATTTCGGCCTGATCGTCGACGGCTCGGTGGTCATGGCCGAGAACATCGTCCGTCGCCTCTCCAATCGGCGTGACGAGTCCGTGTCTGTCATGGAAACGGTCCGCAGGGCTGCCGTCGAGGTCGGTCGCCCGGTGACCTTCGCCGTCGCGATCATTATCATCGTCTACCTGCCAATCCTCACCCTGACCGGTACGGAAGGGCGGATGTTCCGGCCGATGGCATGGACCGTTGTGTTCGCGCTGGCCGGATCGCTGGTGATCTCGCTGACGGTGGTGCCGGTACTGATGAGCCTCGCATTCCGGAAAGGATTTATAAAACGAGATACCCGGGTCATCGAGTATGTGAGGCGGGTGTACCGCCCCACGCTGACCTGGGCGCTCAAGAAGCGCGCACTGGTCGCAGGCGGCGCTCTGGCTGCAGTCATCGGGGCCGGGGCACTGTTCCCGTTCCTCGGGGGTGAATTCCTGCCCACGCTGGACGAGGGTGACGTCGTCGTGCAGACGCTCCGGCTGCAAAGCTCCTCCATGTCCCATTCGATCAAGGCGGGACTTGAGGTCGAGCGTGTGCTGCTCGAATTCCCGGAGGTTGAGCACGTCGTGACGCGGATCGGATCGCCCGAGGTCGCAACGGACGTAATGGGCATCGAGCTGTCTGACGTGTTCGTCAACCTCAAGCCAAAGAAGGAGTGGACCAGCGGTCGAACCAAGGCGGAACTCGTCGATTCCATGGCGGAGGTTCTCGAGGATCGCGTTCCCGGCATGGGGTTCTCGTTCACCCAGCCGATCGAGATGCGGTTCAACGAGCTGATTGCCGGGGTGAGGTCCGACGTGGCGGTGAGCGTGTTCGGCGACGATCTCGAGGTGCTGGAACGGATCGGCGGCGACATTGCCGAGCGGCTCCGCCGCGTGCCCGGCGCCGCCGACGTCCGCGCCGACCAGGTCCTGGGACTGCCGGTGCTTCGGATCATTCTCGATCATGCGAGAGTCGCCCGTTACGGCATCCAGGTGGACGACGTACTCGGCGCGGTTGAGGCGATCCGAGCGGGCCGGGTTGTCGGTGTGGTCATGGACGGCGTGCGACGCTACGACATCGTGGTCAAATTCGCCCTGCCGATTCAGGCTGATCTCGATGCGATCCGCAACCTTCCAGTCATGGATCCGGACGGCCACCCGGTGCCTCTGGCACAACTGGCGGAGATCCGGGTCGAGGAAGGCCCGGCACAGATCAGCCGCGAGTTCGGCCAGCGTCGCCTCAACGTGGAGGCTAATGTCCGCGGCCGCGACCTGGAGTCGTTCGTCCGTGAGGCGCGTGCGGCGCTGTCTGCCGAGATCGAGAAGCCCGACGGCTACTACCTCGAGTGGGGAGGCGCGTTCGAGCAGCTCGAAAGGGGACGGACACGGTTGATGGTGGTCGTTCCGATCGCCCTGTTCGCAATCTTCGCCTTGCTGTACGCCGCGTTCGGCTCTGTTCGCAGTGCGCTTCTGATCTTTACCGGTGTCCCGCTGGCCGCAGTCGGTGGCGTTATGGCCCTGTGGGTACGGGGTATCCCGTTCTCGATCTCGGCCGGGGTGGGGTTCATAGCGCTGTTCGGCGTGGCAGTCTTGAACGGCGTGGTCATGGTGTCCGCCATCCGGCGCTTGCAGGGCGAGGGGTGCGGTCTCCGCGAGGCGGTAGAATCGGGTGCGTCCGAGCGCCTTCGACCGGTCTTGATGACCGCCCTGGTTGCCTCACTCGGCTTCCTGCCGATGGCGCTGTCGACCTCGGCCGGCGCCGAGGTCCAACGGCCGCTGGCAACCGTCGTAATCGGGGGATTGATTTCGTCGACCTTACTGACGCTCGTGGTGCTGCCAACGCTTTACGCGTGGATAGGGGAGGGCGCACGACCGAAATGAAACAGGTGTCCACCTGGGTGTCCATAACCCTCGGACTCCTCGTAACCCTCGTAATCCTCGTAAACGGGAAAGGGCAACGAATTAAATAAAGGTTAATTCGCTGCCCTTTCTTTCAAGGCTTAAAATCCCCCGGGGGAAACCCCGTCCGAGTTCGAGTCTCGGCTCCGGCACCAGAAACATGAGTCGGTACGGTAAGGTCCCAAAACCCGGGTTGCCGGTCCCTGATTTGGCGGCTGTTGCTGGATTAGAGTAGAATCCCGTTCATGCGTAGAATCCTCGCCGTGGGCTGCTGTGCCCTTATATTGACGTTCGGCTTCGTAGCCGGCACGGCCCATATGCATGAATCCGCAGATCATCACGAGGATTCACGAGGGGTCCACCTCGACCACATTCACGTGGACGATTTGGACGATCACGGCCACGGTTACGCCAGTTCGGATGAAGGTGACGAGGAACAGGTACGTTTCGGTGTCCGGCACGATGCCCACCACGAAGGTGATGTTGTTTACCTCGACGCAGCGGCCGTTCGTCCCCTCGGCTCGCGCCTTCGCTTGATCCCTGCGACCGTCTCCGCCGGGGTGTCGATCGATCCACACCTGGTTGTGACGCAGCGCGACGAAGCGATCCCGGATCAGCCGGGAGATCCGCCGCTAACGAGCCGACTCCGTCCAAGAGCGCCTCCCGCCTGATTTCTCAAAGGCACGCCATCCGGCGTGTGATCCCCCATTCCGGCATCATCGATCCGTCCTGAGAGGAGTCCGCCATGGAGTTGTCCATGAGGGTCCGCGTGGCCTTCGCGTCCGTATTGTTATTGCCTTCTATTGCGCTAGCCGCCGCCGAATCCGTCACCGAGGCGGAAGCGATACGTCTGTTCCTGGAGCAGAGCCCCCGGGCGCGACAGGTCCCTCTGGTGGTCCGGTCCGTCGATGCGGCGCTGCGCGTCGAAGCGCGCGTTGCCAATCCAGAGTTCACTTATGTAGTTGAGGACGCCGCCGGTGTTCGTGACGAGTTTCTGACGATTCAGCAGGGGTTGCCGATCACGGGCCGCCGCGAGTTGCTCGGCCGCCGCGCGAAAGTTGCCGCAGAAGCGGCAGGCCTTGCCGCGGAGAGCGACCTTCTGGCCGATGTGTATGACCTGCAACGGTCGTTCCACGAGGTTTTGTACCGGGAGAACGTCGTCGGACGGCTTCAAAACGGTGCAGCACTTCTGGGGGGCACGGTCGAGATCCTCGAGATGCGCGAGCGGGAAGGGGAAGGGTCGGGGTATGACGTCCTGCGCGCCGAGCAGGAACTTGCCGATCTGAGGATGACGGCTGTGGAAGCGGAGGCCGCTCTCGGCGCCGCGCGAGCGCGATTCGGGTCGTTCTATGATCCCGATTTGAGCATGGACTCGGCTCGCCTCGAAGAAGGGTTGACCCCGGTGGAGCCGGTTCCCGGTATCGAACAGGCGACCGAGCGAGCACTGGCGCAGCGCCTGGATCTGCGATCGATGGCCGCCGAGCGAGAGCGATTGGACCTGGAACGTCGAGCTGCCCGTCGCAAGCGAATCCCCGAGCCGACTCTCACAGCGGGATGGAAGCGAACGGGGGCGCTTGGGATTTCCGACACAGGGTACGTCGCCGCCCTGACGGTTCCGCTGCCGATCTTCAATCGCGGCAGGCTTGACGTCGCCCGCGCAACCTCCGAGGGTGAACGGATCGAGTTGGAGGAAGAGATCCTGACGCGCCGGATCCGGGCGGATGTGCAGGCTGCCCTGTCCCGGGAGAAGGCGGCTCGACGCGTTGCCCGGGCCTACGGCGAAGACGCCGAAGGTCGAGCGGTCGAACTGCAAACCATCGCCAGGCTCAAATACGACGAGGGTGAGAGCGGGATTCTGGAACTGCTTGACGCTCAACGCACCGCTCTGACCATGCAACTACGTGCCCTCGCCGCACGTTACGAGGCGAAAGACGCCGAGATCGAACGAGATCGAGTCATAGGAAACGAGGTCAAGCCATGAACCGGACACACGCATACTTACTTTTAGCCATCCTGCTTGTCTTGATGCCGGCATGTGGCGATCATGGCCACCCCGCCACCGAACAGGGATCAAAGGATGAGCGCCCAACGATCGCGGTAACGCATTGGACGGACCTTACCGAACTGTTCATGGAGTACCCGCTGTTCGTCGCCGGTGCAAGCGGCCGGTCGGCGATCCACGTCACGGACCTCGCTGACTTTTCACCGCTTTCCACCGGTGAGGCGGTTGTATTGCTGCGTGGATCGGACGGCAACATCCTCGAGTTCCGCGGCGGCGTATCCCGTCCAGGAATATATGGGGTGGACCTCCTGGTGGAGCGAGCCGGAATCTACGAGATGTCGCTGCGGGTGGATGCTCCGAATCTGAAGGATGTCCATGAGTTGGGGCCGGTAACCGTCTATGCCCCGGACGCGTCGTTTCCAGCTGAGGATGATGAGGGCGAGGCGATATCATTCCTGAAAGAGCAGCAGTGGAAGCTCGAATTCGGCACGATGGCCGTAGCAGCACGGGGGATACGGCAGGGTGTCACCGTGCCGGCAACGGTTCAGCCGCGGGCCGGAGGTGACGCGCTCCTGACTGCGCCGGTTCCGGGGCGGATCGATCCGAACGCCGGGGTTCCGGTTCCTGGTGCAAGAGTCCGTGCAGGGGCGATGCTGGCGCAAATCGCACCACGCTCCGACGACCTCAGGGATGCCGCGGGCCTGCGCGCCGCGCTGATCGAGGCGGAGCAGTCTCATATGCTGGCGGTTCAGGAACGGGCCCGGGCCGAACGCCTGGTCGAGGCGCGGGCGCTTCCGACCCGCCGGTTGGACGAGGCGACGGCGGTGATGGCCGCCTCGAAGGCCCGGCTCGATGCTGCGCAGGAGCGCTGGAACCGGTTCGAAGCACTCAGTCAGTCGGGCGTCGGGAGTGGGGAGTCGGCGATGTTCGCCATGCGCGCCCCGTTCGACGGTGTGGTGTCCGAGGTGCGATTCACGGCCGGAGGCAGTGTTGAGGCCAACGAACTTCTCATGCGAATCGTCGATCCCGATCGGGTTCATGTAGTCGGTGCGGTTCCGGAGATGCTCGCCTCCTCACTGGGTACGGTTACCGCGGGTGAGCTGATTCTGAACAATCGAGAGCCGTTGAGCCTGGGTAAGCCGTTCGCGTCCAGCCCGGTCATCGACCCGAGAGCAAGAACCACCGAGATCCGCTTCGCGCTGGATAACCGTGGCTCGCAGCTCAGGATCGGCCAGGCCGCGGTGCTGAGGTTGTTCGTCGGCGCCGAGGAGTCCGTGACGGCGATTCCCGAGTCCGCCATCGTCGATGACGGCGGCCGTCCGGTGGTTTTCGTCCAAACCGGAGGGGAGTCGTTCGAACGTCGTGCCGTACAACTCGGCAACCGCGCAGATGGATACGTGCAGGTTATAACCGGTGTCGAGTCTGGAGAGCGCGTCGTTCATCGCGGCGGTTATCTTGTGCGACTCGCCGCAATGTCCAGTGTAATTCCGGCTCACGGCCACGTGCACTGAGGAGCGATGATGATTGATGCATTGATCCGCTGGTCGCTCCACAACAAGTTGATCGTTCTGACCCTGGCGGCGATTCTGCTCGCCTGGGGCGGATGGCAGGCGGTCCGGCTTCCTGTCGACGTTCTACCCGACCTGACCGCGCCTACGGTGACGATCCTGGTCGAGGGCCACGGTATCGCGCCTGAGGAAATGGAGTCCCTGGTTACTTTCCCCATCGAGGCTGCGTTGAACGGCGCAGCCGGGGTGCGGCGGGTGCGGTCCGTCACCGCCGTCGGCGCCGCCATCGTCTGGGTCGAATTCGACTGGGGCGAGGATATCTACCGGGCTCGTCAGACGGTCAACGAGAAGCTCACTCTCGTCGCCGGTTCGCTTCCCGACACGGTCGAGCCTCCGGTCCTGGCGCCGGTGTCTTCGATCATGGGTGAGATTCTGTTCCTTGCCCTGGAGTCGGACCGCCACCCGATGCTCGACCTGCGAACTACCGCCGATACGATCATGCGCCGCCGCATCCTGTCCGTGCCCGGCGTCTCACAGGTCACCACCATCGGAGGAGCCGAGCGACAGTACCAGGTACTCGTTTCGCCTCAGCGCCTCGAATCTTACCAGGTAACAATGGGTGAACTCGAACACGCATTGCGCGAGGCTAACCGGAACACCTCTGCCGGGTTCCGTGTCTCAGGAGGGCAGGAGTATCTGATCCTCGGGATCGGGCGCCCCGAAAGTGTCGAGGAGATCGGGGAGACGGTGGTCGCGGCTCGCGACGGCCGGCCCATTCTGATCCGGGACCTGGGCGAAGTTACGATAGGTCCTGCGCTCCGGCGCGGGGAGGGCTCTCATAACGGAAATCCGGCCATCGTCATCGGCATCCAAAAGCAGCCAGGGGCGAACACGCTGGATCTGACCCGGCGCCTGGACGGAATTCTCGATGAGTTGCAAGCTTCCCTGCCGGCCGGCATGGTCATCAAAAGGAACATCTTCCGGCAGTCCGATTTTATCGAGACCGCGATTGACAACCTGACACGAGCCTTGCGCGATGGCGGCATTCTCGTGATCTTGATCGTATTCCTGTTTCTTGCCAACTTCAGGGCTGCTTCGATCACGCTGGTGGCAATGCCGCTATCGCTTCTTGCTGCCGTGCTGGCGATGAAACTCACGGGAGCGACCATCAACAGCATGACCCTCGGCGGGATGGCGATCGCCGTCGGTGCGATCGTTGATGACGCGATCATCGACGTCGAAAATGTGTTTCGGAGGCTGCGGGAGAATGCATTGAGGCCGGAGGCGGAACGGCACTCGGTTCTTGATGTCGTTTATCGTGGCAGCAGTGAAATACGCCAATCGATCGTTTTTGCAACCCTGGTCATCGGGCTGGTATTCATGCCGCTGTTTTTCCTTCACGGTGTCGAGGGGCGTCTGCTGCGGCCGCTCGGATTCGCTTACCTGGTCGCACTGTTTGCGTCGTTGTTCATCGCCCTGACAGTGACTCCGGTGATGTGTGCGCTGTTGCTGCCGCGGTCGAAAGCGGTGCTGTCGGGACACGAACCGCGATGGATCACCTGGCTCAAGTCTTTTTACGAACGACAACTGGAGTGGTGCCTCCCCCGGGGGACCTTCATCCTGGCGGGAGCCGGTCTGTTGCTGGTCGCTGCGCTGGCGTCCTTTGGCTGGATGGGGCGGGCGTTCCTGCCCGAATTCAACGAGGGAACGCTGACCCTGAGTGCGGTGACCTTGCCCGGAACGAGCCTCGAGGAGTCGGACAAACTCGGGGCGGCGGTGGAGCGCCTTCTGTTGGAGATTCCCGAGGTTACCGCCACAGCACGCCGCACAGGTCGGGCCGAGCTTGACGAGCATCTCCAGGGGGTTGAATCCGCTGAGCTCGATGTGAATCTGACGATGCAGAACCGCCCCAAGGAGGAGGTGCTGGAGGATATCCGGAGACGGCTGACCCTCGTACCCGGGATGAATGTGACGGTCGGGCAGCCGATCTCCCATCGCATCGACCATATGCTTTCCGGGACCAAGGCGAACATTGCCGTGAAGATCTTCGGGCCGGATCTCGGGATGCTGCGAGACCTTGCTCGTTCCGTCGAGACGGTGGCCCGGGAGGTTCCCGGCGCCGTCGATGTGGCGGTCGAGGCCCAGGCCAATATCCCAACGGTGCGCGTCCACTTCAACCGCACGGAGCTGGCTAGATTCGGCTTGCCGGCGGGGGCCGCCGCCGAGGCGATGCGGACGGCGTTCGTGGGCCGCGAGGTCGGCCAGGTATTCGAGGGCCAGGTCGCCTTCCCCTTGATCGTGCGCTATCCGGCGGAGGTCCAGACGGACCTTGATTCGATCGGCCGGACCCGGATCGACACACCCTCCGGCGCAAGGGTGCCGCTCGGCGCCGTGGCCACGATCCGGGAAGACCGCGGTCCCAACTTCATCAGTCGCGAGAATGGCCAACGCAAAATCGTCGTCGCCGCCAACGTGGCGGGGGAGGATCTGAGGTCGGTAGTCGACGGTATACGGCAGGCCGTCGACTCGGATGTCGACCTTCCCCCAGGTTACTCCATCGAGTACGGCGGCCAGTTCGAAAGCGAGGCCGCGGCCTCAAGGCGTTTGCTGTGGCTCGGTATAACCGTAGTGCTCGGGATCCTGGTGCTTCTGGCCGCAGCGTTCCGTTCTCTCGGAGACGCCGTCATCATCATGCTCAACCTCCCGCTGGCGCTCATAGGTGGCGCCATCGGTGTATTCGCTTCCGGAGGAGTGCTGTCGGTCGCCTCGATCATCGGCTTCATTGCACTGTTCGGTATAGCAACCCGCAACGGCATCATGATGATCTCGCACATCCGGCACCTTCTGGAAGAGGAGGGGGAAACGTCGTTCCAGCGAGCGGTAGTCCGCGGAGCCCGGGAACGACTGGTGCCGATCCTGATGACCGCCCTCGCAGCCGGCCTGGCCCTCGTCCCCCTCGCTCTATCCGGCGCCCACCCCGGCGCTGAACTTGAGGCGCCGATGGCGATCGTGATCCTGTTCGGACTGCTCTCGGCGACGGCGCTCAACATGTTGGTCGTACCGATCGCCTACCTGAGGTTCAGCCGGACGCGGCAAGCCTATGATGCGTGAAGAGGGGCGGGCCCGGCACTAGGGCCAACCCAAACAGGTGTCCATCTGGGTGTCCATAACCCGCAGGTCAAAAGTGCCTTCTTCCTTACGGGTCAGCTACCGGAGGGAGCTAACTCTCGTACTCCTCGTAAACGGGACAGGGCAACGAATTAGGAAAACCTTGATTCGCCGCCCTTTCCCTTTAGCACTTAAAATCCTCTCCGCTTTAGCGGGTCCGGGTTCGACTCCCGGCTCCGGCACCAGGGGCGTCCAAGACGGAACGCCTATGCGGACTTGTGTAGGAATTCTCCGCCGGTCTCGCCTCGTGCCGAACACTCTTGACGCCGCCTCCATAATCTGATCTATTCTTATATAGTAATTCATTCTTATTAAGGATTCGACCGGTGAAGACCGACAAAAGCGAGATCGAACGCCGGATGACGCGTTTTGAGCAGGTCTGTCGGAGTGCAGACGTCAAGCTCACCCACCAGCGGATGGAGATCTTCCGCGAAGTCGCGCAGACCGGCGACCACCCCGACGCGGAGACGGTCTACCGGGGCGTTCGCACGCGGGTCCCGACGGTTTCGCTGGACACAGTCTACCGGGCCCTCTGGTTGCTCAGCGACCTCGGTCTGATCACGACGCTCGGCTCATCCCGCGAACGAATGCGTTTCGACGCGAATCTCAGTCGACACCATCACTTCGTTTGCCTGAGGTGTGGGCTGACCAGAGATTTCTACAGCGACGCGTTCGACGAGTTGAAGTTGCCACAGTCGATACGGGCGATTGGCCGGGTTGAGACGACGCACGTGGAAGCACTAGGCGTCTGTCGAAAATGCGCCAAGACAAACAGAGCAAAACCAACAACCATGAAAAGAAAGTAGTGAGATAGGAGATTATCATGAACGGAAACGATAAGAAGCCCGCCGGGAAGTGCCCGGTAATGCACGGCGGCAGCACGACCGCCGGCGCGTCAAACATGGATTGGTGGCCCAAAGCGTTGAACCTCGACATCCTTCACCAGCACGACAACAAGACCAACCCGCTGGGAGCGGACTTCGACTACCGCGAAGAAGTCAAAAAGCTCGACACGAAGGAGCTCAAGAAGGATCTGCACGCGCTAATGACGGACAGCCAACCGTGGTGGCCCGCGGACTGGGGACACTACGGCGGTCTCATGATCCGCATGGCCTGGCACGCCGCAGGCACGTATCGAATCGCGGACGGCCGCGGTGGTGGCGGTACGGGCAACCAGCGTTTCGCCCCCGTCAATTCCTGGCCGGACAATGTCAATCTCGACAAGGCCCGCCGGCTGCTCTGGCCGATAAAGAAGAAGTACGGGAACCGGATCAGCTGGGCCGACCTGCTCATCCTGGCGGGCACGATCGCCTACGAGTCCATGGGCCTGAAGACCTTCGGCTTCTCGTTGGGCCGCGAAGACATCTGGCATCCCGAGAAGGACACCTACTGGGGTTCCGAGAAGGAGTGGCTCGCCGAGAGCCGCTACGATGGCGAGGACCGTGAAACCCTCGAGAACCCGCTCGCCGCGGTCCAGATGGGCCTGATCTACGTCAATCCCGAAGGTGTCGGCGGCAAGCCGGATC
Source organism: uncultured Acidobacteriota bacterium (assembly GCA_945787955.1). Taxonomy (GTDB): domain Bacteria; phylum Acidobacteriota; class Polarisedimenticolia; order Polarisedimenticolales; family Polarisedimenticolaceae; genus Polarisedimenticola. Next base: position 15,358 of record CALZKF010000012.1, read on the forward strand.
CGCTCAGGACGGCGCATGACGTCCGTGTGACCTTCGCACGCATGGCGATGAACGACGAGGAGACGGTCGCCTTGACCGCCGGCGGCCATACCGTCGGCAAGTGTCACGGGAACGGCGACGCGAGCCTGCTGGGTCCGGATCCGGAAGCGGCTGATGTCGCGGAGCAGGGTTTCGGCTGGCGCAACCCCAAGGGCAAGGGCTTCGGGCGCGACACCGTCACGAGCGGTCTCGAGGGGGCCTGGACTACCCATCCCACGCGCTGGGACAACGGCTACTTCCACATGCTCTTCAACCACGATTGGGTATTGAAGAAGAGCCCCGCCGGCGCATGGCAGTGGGAGCCGGTGAACATCAAGGAAGAGGACAAGCCCGCCGATGTCGAGGATCCGTCGATCCGCTACAACCCGATGATGACGGATGCCGATATGGCGATGATCAAGGATCCGGCCTACCGGAAGATCTCGGAACGGTTCTACAAAGACCCGGACTATTTCTCCGAGGTCTTCGCACGCGCCTGGTTCAAGCTGACGCATCGGGACATGGGGCCGAAGGCGTGCTACATCGGCCCTGATGTGCCCGAGGAAGACCTGATCTGGCAGGATCCGGTCCCCGCGGGCAACGCCGATTACGACACGGAGGCGGTCAAAGCGCGCATCGCGGACAGCGGCCTGACGGTCGGCGAGATGGTCAGCACCGCCTGGGACAGCGCGCGGACCTTCCGTGGCTCGGACAAGCGCGGCGGCGCGAACGGCGCGCGCATCCGCCTGGCCCCTCAGAAGGACTGGGAAGGCAACGAGCCGGAACGGCTCGTCCGGGTGCTCGGCGTGCTAGAGGGCATCGCCGTGGACGCAGGCGCGAGCGTGGCGGACGTCATCGTCCTCGCGGGCAACGTCGGCATCGAGCAGGCGGCCCGGGTCGCGGGCGTGGAGATCGCCGTGCCGTTCGCCCCGGGACGCGGTGACGCGAGCGATGAGATGACCGACGCGGAGTCCTTCGAGGTGCTCGAGCCGATTCACGACGGCTACCGCAACTGGATCAAGAAGGACTACGCCGTCAGCGCGGAAGAACTGATGCTCGATCGCACCCAGCTCATGGGGCTCACGGCGCCCGAGATGACGGTGCTCGTCGGCGGTATGCGTGTGCTCGGCACCAATTACGGTGGCACCCGCCACGGCGTGTTCACGGACCGGGAAGGTCAGCTCACCAACGACTTCTTCGTCAACCTGACCGACATGCGCTACGCCTGGGCGCCTGCCGGGGACGGACTCTACGAGATCCGTGATCGCAGCACGGGCGAAGCGAAGTGGACGGCCACGCGCGTCGATCTGGTCTTCGGGTCCAACTCGATCCTTCGCGCCTATGCCGAGGTCTATGCCCAGGACGACAACCAGGAGAAGTTCGTCAGGGACTTCGTCGAGGCATGGACCAAGGTCATGAACGCGGACCGGTTCGATATGGCCTGACGGGAGCCAGCCAGCGTGATATGGAATCTCCCGCCGCTGTTATGCTCGTTGCTGCCTCGACGTTTCGGAGCGGTAGCGATCTGCACTTCAGAGGCCAGAATCAGGTGTCCATCTGGGTGTCCATAACCCTCGGACTCCTCGTAACCCGCATGTAATCAATGCCTTCTTCCCTACGGGTCAGCGACCGAAGGGAGCTAACTCTCGTAATCCTCGTAAACGGGAAAGGGCAACGAAGTCCTTTAGCACTTAAAATCCCCTGAGCTAACGCTCGTCCGGGTTCGAGTCCCGGCTCCGGCACCATTTGGAAAGCAGTCGCTTGCGCCGAACTCTTATTGAGCATATAATCTTACCAGTAAGATTAATTGGAGTTTAATTATGCTCAATGTCGGCACCACAAAACTGTCATCCAAAGGGCAGGTCGTCATCCCGGAAGACGTGAGGAAAGAACTCGGACTTGAGCCGGGCGCACAATTCGTCGTTATGGGGGAAGGTGATCTCGTGATATTGAAAAAAATTGAAGCCCCGGACAGAAGTGAGTTTCTCGCTCTTGCTAAGAAGGTCAGAAGCCAGGCTCGGAAGGCTGGGGTGAAGCGTTCGGATGTCAAGAACGCAGTCCGCAAAGTCCGCCGTCGTGGATGAGGATCGTCCTCGATACCAACGTGCTGATGTCCGGGATCTTTTGGACCGGACCTCCTGCCAGGATTCTCGATGCATGGTCTAAAGGACGGTTCGATCTCCTCGCCAGCCTTGAAATACTGACTGAGTATCGTCGTGTCGGGAAGCGTTTGGGGGAGCAGTACCCTTCGGTTGACATTGGTAGTGCTCTCGATCTTGTCATTCGTGAAAGCCGTATTGTGGAATCCGTTCCCCAACCGGTGGATGCTTGTGACGATGCGGACGATGTGAAGTTTCTCGCATGTGCGATTGCAGGGAAGGCGGTTTGTGTTGTTTCCGGAGATCGGGCCTTGCTCCGCGCGTCCGGTTATGAGGGGATAAAGGTCGTGAAGCCAAAAGACTTCCTGGACCGGATCATGGGCGAGTGAAGGCTCTTGAGAACAGGTGTCCATCTGGGTGTCCATAACCCTCGGACTCCTCGTAACCCGCATGTAATCAATGCCTTCTTCCCTACGGGTCAGCTACCGGAGGGAGCTAACTCTCGTACTCCTCGTAAACGGGACAGGGCAACGAGCAAAGTACTTAAAATCCCCTGAGGGAAACCTCGTCCGAGTTCGAGTCTCGGCTCCGGCACCAATCGGAGTCCGTACTTCAATCAATCCTGGTCAATGCTATGCAGTACAAGAGAATAGCTTGTGCTGCGCCCGCCGCCAGGGTCCTTTATGAGTGCTCCACGTTGAACCAGGTCAAGGATGTCGCGGTACGCGGTGTCCTGGGAACACTTGCCCATCCTCGCCCACTTGGAAGTTGTAAGCTTGCCCTCGATCCCGTCCAGCAATTTATTGAGGACCGCAATCTGTCGTTTGTTAAACGGCTCGGTAGCGAAGCGTTCCCAGAAGCGTGCCTTCCTTAAAACCGAGCCGAGCGTTTGATGAGCGCCTTCCATCGCTCGCAGGAGGCAGCTTAGAAACCAGGTCTGCCAGCGCGTGACATCCACGCCGCCTTTCTGCGTCGATTCGAGTACAGCGTAATACTCCTTTCGTTCGAGACGAATTTGCGCCGACATGCTGTAGAAACGCCGCCTGCTCGACTCCGAGCGGGACAGCGCCATGTCAGCGATGGCGCGAGCGATCCGTCCGTTGCCGTCATCAAATGGATGGATCGTCACGAACCACAGGTGTGCGAACCCGGCTGTGAGAAGCGGGTCTGTTTCGCTGGACGCCTCGAACCAGGAAAGAAACCTCGCCATCTCATCGGGGAGTCGGTCCGCAGCTGGCGCCTGGTAGTGGATCTTCTCGTGGCCGATAGGGCCCGAGACCACCTGCATCGGTCCATCTCGATCATCGCGCCAGTCTCCAACAATAATCTTGCGCATTCCGCTGCGACCGGTCGGGAAAAGCGATGCGTGCCACGCGAACAGGCGCTCTGCGGTCAGCGGTTCGTCGTAGCTTCCTGTGGCATCGAGCATCATCTCGACGACGCCTTCCACATCCCGTTCTGCGTGGATGAGTCCGCCGACATCCATGCCGAGTCGCCTGGCGATGGACGACCGGACCTGGTCACGATCTAGATTCTCGCCCTCGATCTCGCTCGATTTGACCACATCCTCGGTCAGGGTGTGGAGATGGGCTTCGTCGCGGAGGTCGAAGCCGAGCGCTTCCATCCTTCCCAGTAGGCGGCCCTGCTGGCGCGAGACCGCCGCGAGCAGCGTGGACAGGCTCTGCCCGTCCCATGTCATGGAAGGCCATTCTGTTCTCTCCCACAGGTACATGATGTAATCTCCGCATCTGTTGCGGAGATTATGAAGTGCATTGCCCGCATTTGCAAGACTAATCCGCATGAAATGCGGAGATTGGTGATGTAATTGCCCGCCCTGATGGAGGGTTCCTTGGGCCACACGGCAATCGTTACTTAATTGGGGACCGACGATCAAGCAGGCTGTTTCCGCCAGGTGTCCATCTGGGTGTCCATAACCCGCAAGTAAACAGTGCCTTCTTCCTTACGGGTCAGCGACCCCAGGGAGCTAACTCTCGTAATCCTCGTAAACGGGAAAGGGCAACGAACAAAGCACTTAAAATCCCCTGGGGGAAACCCCGTGTAGGTTCGAGCCCTGCCTCCGGCACCAAGTGTCTTGGGCCAGTCAGCCTAGGCTCAGTCGCCTTGAGCCCTTCCATGCTCTAGCCAGCCGGTTGATCTGACTCTGCGGCATTTCGGATCTGCCTTCAATCATGTCCCGATCCCTCCTCCTCGGTGCTTCTCTCCCATTGGAGTTACAGGCCGGAATGGACGAGGAGGTAACGTGAAGTCCGAGAATCTGGTTAATCCGAGCCGGATCCGTTCCAGTTCTACCCGCCCGATCCGGTCTTTCCGACCTGAGCACTCTTGACATGCTCGTCGAACCAGGCGAGCTGTTCCCACAGGACGTGCTCGATGGTCTCACGGGCGCGGTAGCCGTGGTCCTCGAACGGCAGCAGCACGAGGCGGGCGGTGCCGCCCGAGCCGCGCACCGCTTCGAAGAACACCTCGGACTGGAACGTCAGCGTGCCCGGATTCGAGTCCGATTCGCCGTGGATCACCAGCACGGGCTCGTTGACCTTGTCGGCGAAGAAGGTCGGCGAGGCTTGGATGTAGGCGTCTCGGGCCTCGAACAGAGTTCGACGCTCCGACTGATAGCCGAATGGCTGGGTCGTCTTGTTGTAAGAGCCGCTCCTGGCGATGCCGGCGCGGAACAGGTCGGTGTGGGCCAGCAGGTTGGCCACCATGAGTCCCCCGTGACTGTGGCCGATGACGCCGATGCGCTGGGGATCGGCGACGCCGATCTCCACCGCCTTGGCCACGGCCGCCTCGGCGTCGGCGACAAGCTGCTGTACGAACGTGTCGTAGGTCGTCTCGGGGTCACCGATCATCGGCATCGTGGTCTGGTCGAGCACGGCGTAGCCGCGTAGCAGGAAGAACTGGTGCGAGGCGCCGTAGATGCGGCTGAACCGTCGGGTCGAGCCGCGTACCTGCCCCGCGATGGAGGGGTCGGAGTACTCCAGCGGGTAGGCGTAGAGCACCGTCGGCAGGCGCGTCCCCGCCTCGTACCCCGGGGGAAGGTGCAGCTGGAAGCTCAGCGGCACGCCGTCCTCGCGCTCGTAGCGCACGATGCGCTTCTGGACCTCGCGCAGCTGCGGCGTGGGGTCCTCGAAGCGCGTGATCGGCAGTCGCGTCATCGCCCTGGTCGCCTCGCCCTCGGCGGCCTTGATCTTCTTCCCCAGCGTGGCCAGCTGGTAGTTCGGCACGTCGGCGGCTGACTCCGAGCGCATCACGAAGCGATCTTCGTCCCCGGCGAAGGCGACGAAGGACTCGTAGCGCTGTGGATCGGAACGGAACAGGCGCTCAACCTCGCCGGTCTTCATGTCGCGAAGGTCCAGGAAGGGCCGGTCGCCCTCGTCCGTCCCGCCGCTACCGCTGAAGTAGACAGCGTCCTTCTTCTGGCGCAGCACCCGCTGCCCGTTGGGCAACACGTGAAATACCGGCCAGCCGGGCGAAGCGTAACGTTCCCGCTCGTTCAGGTCGAACCACAGGCGCGATGTTCCCTTGTCCACGTCGAGAAGCCAGACGTAGCGCCAGCGCCGGATGCGCTCGCGCTGAGCGAGCATCAGCGTTCCGCTCTCGGAACCCCAGGCCATCTGCCCGTCCCGGATACGATGCTCGGCCTTGAAGACCTCCTCGGGATCCGAAGTAAAGGGGGCCTCGAGGCGCATCAGCCGGTCGCGGTGGGGCACTTTCGCGGTGGGAGCTCCACCGTCCAGCGCCTCGATCCAGAACAGAGTGTGCGGGGCCGTGGCGCGCCACGAGACGCTGCGCGGACCGACCGGCACGCCGTGCGTCGGCACGTTGTCGGCCAGCGGTTGCGAAGCGATCGATGCGACGGTCTTTCCGTCGGCGTCGCGGACCTCGATCTCGTGGGCGAATCGCCACCAGGCGACCTCTTGGGACCAGGGAGCGACCAGACGCTCCACGAGCAGGAACTGTCCGTCCGGGGAGTAATCGGTGGTGGCGTAGAGGTCGGGCTTACCCAGCGTGGTCACCTTCCCCGTCTCCGGGTCGACCAGCACAAGCTCGGAGGTGGCGTAGTACTCGAAGAGAGCTTCGTCGTGAGCGCTCTGAAGCAGATTGCGCGCTTCGTAGGTCGACCGGGCCGTTGCTCCTGCCCCCTCGAGGATCTTCGGACCCTTGGGGATCGCGGGCGGCTGCGGAGGCGTGCCTCGTTTCGGAAAGCGTCGGACCAGCAGGCGATCCTGTTCCGGCCGCCAGCGCACGGCGGTGCCGAGGAGAGAATTGAGAGTGACGTCCTCGATCTTCTTCAGCTTCCCCTCTACCGAACCGACCCACAGGCCCATGTGATCGCGATGCTCGACGGTGAGGGCGAACCGCCGACCATCTGCGGTCCAGGCGACGTCGTGGAGCTCCGCTCCGTCCGGCAGATCGAGCGGTGTCACCACTCCGTCCTCCACCGCGACCAGGCGCGGTGAAGTGCCCCCGTGCCGTCCGTGGATCTTGCTGACGACCGGATTCACGCGCATCCCCGCCAACTTGTGCATCGGCGCGGCCAGTTCGGAGAGCGGAGGATAGGTCACCGGATCGGCCAGCAGCAGGTGTTCGCCGGTGGGCGAGGTCCGGACCGAGGGAACCACCGGCGCGTGCAGCACCTCCAGTATTTCCTGGGAAGGCTGCTGCCAGCCGGCGAAAAGCGAGCCGGACAGGCAGAGGGTGACCGCTACAGCAAGCAACGAGAGTCGGCTCATCACAAATTCCTTTCTCACGGAGATCGCCGTGATTCTACCACCGGAGCGACCATTTGTTGCCCTTCGCCGTTTGTGAGAATGCCGCTTCAGGGAGGGGGCCGTCTCTCAAGTAGGTGTCTTGAGGCTTCTGCTCGGACGGTTCAAGGACAGGTGTCCATCTGGGTGTCCATAACCCTCGGACTGTAGAGCACTCCTCGTACTCCTCGTAAACGGGAAAGGGCAACGAATTGGAAAAAGCTTGATTCGTCGCCCTTTCCGTTTAGCACTTAAAAACCCCTGGGGGAAACCCCGTCCGAGTTACTCCGTGCGCCTTCGGCGTCGAGTCTCGGTTCCGGCGCCCTGGCTCGTTTCGGCCCATCAGCGGTTGCTTGGTCCTTCATCGCTCGAGAAACCGATCTGACGACGCTGCTGATCAAAGAGTGGGTTGTGCCGTCAGCTGTCGAATGGCGTCAAAGACAACGCGAAACTTCTCATTGAATCTTTGTTCGAGATCGGCGAGCTTGTCCGCCAAATCATTGTAAGTGGTGAGCATCTCCCTGAACGTGACGAAGGCGCTCATGATGGCAATGATGACATGGATCGCCCGCTTGCTTCTCAGGAGCTCGAAAGCATGGCAACGCCCTGCTCGGTGAACGCTGGAGGGCGTCGGCACACACCCATTCTCAGGCCAGGATTGGATATCACAATTGCTCGAACCCGCGCACGGGCCGCGCCATGTTGGCTCGCAGGCTGATATGCGCAGGTATCCAGCGGCTATGAAGTTTCAGCCGCGTTTTTGGGAGCGATCGTCCGCTATCCCGCAGTTATGTGCGACCGTCGTGGGCAGAATGGCTCGATTCCGTCCCCTGCCGAATCGGATCAGTCGCGTTCGTCGTCCTCGTCGTCGTCCTCCTCGTCCTTCTTGCTCATGAACAGGTACTGCCCGCCCTCCACCAGGTTCTGGCTGCCGATCGCGCCGCCGCGCAGGCTGTGGGCCTGGACGTTGAAGAACAGCAGGCGTTCGCCTTCGGCGTCGAACACGTCGGTGACGTCGATGATCCCCGAGCTTTCCCAGTCGCCCACGTCGAACGGGTCGACGTCGAACTGACCTGACGGTACGCCCGCGCGGTTCATCTGCGCGACGCGGGTCGCCTGGCCGGTTTTCGGATCGAGTTGCCAGATCGAGGTTTCCTCGCCGCTGGCGGCTCCGAAACCGCCGAGCGAGCGGTCCTCCTGGATGTAGATCTGGCCGTCGTCGGCCCAGACCAGGTTGTCCGGGCTGCGAATGCCGAAGTCCCGTTTGCCGGCGTCGTCGCCGTCGTACAGGATCGTGATCTCCGCGGTGATGTTGTGGGTGCGAATGCGACCGCGGCTGATCTTGACGTCGACCAGATAGGTCGTGCCCCAGAGGTCGGCGCCCTGATTGATCCGGGTATTGCGTCCGGTGGAAGCGTAGACGACCTCGTTGCCCTTGCCCCGTCTCGGGTTGGTATGCAGATCTTCCGGACGGCTGAAACGGAACGCCCCGAGGGTCGACCTCTGCCGGTCCAGTTCCGCCTGGGCGGCGAATCCGAGCTCGTCGAATCCGAAGCCCCACGGGTTGACCGCCGATCCGGCCTGGTCCGGGTCGTAGTGGACGACCTCGACGAAACGACCGGTGCGCGAGGTGCCGGTACCGTTCCAGTCTGCCGGACTCAGATCGCCGCTGTCGGATACCCACATGTAGAGCGTGCCGTAGCCGAGACCGTTTCGCTCGACGAAGTTGCCGTCGCGTGTCTTCCGTCCGACGTACAGCAGCAGGGGTGCGTCGCTGCGGTCGTCGCCGACGAGGATGGCGACGTGGGTGCGGTTGAGCTGCGGCACTTCCAGTGCGGCCACGCTCTCCCACGCGGCGCGCCCGAGCCACGGCAGGGCCCACAGCTCACCCGAGTGCACGTCGAGCGCAAACTCGGTGCCGCCGTAGGCTTCTTCTCCGGCCAGGAAGACATCGTCGACGAAGCCCGCCTGTCCGGCCTCGAACGAGCCGGCCGAGCACAGCCGGTGCAGCGCGCCGAAATCGAGATCGGCCGGGCTCGCGACCGCATCGCCGGCGCGGTTGTAGATCGTGTCGAAGGCCAGCCCCGTATCGACGAGCTCGCGGCTGTCCCGGTCGAACGTCAGGTAAGAGATGCGCGCGCCGGACAGGACGGCGCCATTCGCCAGCTCGTAAGGGTAGCCCTGCGTGTTACGGAGCTCGTGGTTGCCGAAGACCACGACCTGATCATCCATCTCGAAGGCACCCATACCGTCCGGGATTCCCGGGGGCGTATAACCGTTGAGGGTTTCGCCGATGGTGAAGACCGTCGTCGTGGCCCAGAAGCCCAGGCCGTTCATCTGCGCCGGTTCCGCAGTGGCCGCCATCGCGCCCGGGATGCCGGTGAGGGCAAGCACGACCAGCAATCCGCTTATCGATTTCATGTTCATTCCGGTCGTTCCTCCCCATGGGTCTGAGCTCTCTCGCCCTGCGGCACTACACGTGGAACATTGCGGTCGACGCATAAGAACGGAGCAAAGATACGGTGAAAACCGAAAACGACAACCGGGTGCCGTCTGACCGACCCGGCGATGGGTCGGCCCAGCTCGGGCGGGGGCTCAGCGCCGAGGCGCGAAGAGCGTCCCATGTCTTCTGGGCAGGTAATGCAGTCGCTACATGGGCCACGTGTTTCCAGGCCAACCGACCGTCATTCCTTTGCGCGAGTGTCTTCGTGCCTGTCACGGTCGGCTCACCGATTGCCCGACCCACCCGAGAGAGTTCAGACCCGACCTCAGGTGTCCATCTGGGTGTCCATCACCGAAGGTCAGCGACCGAAGGGAGCTAACCCTCGTAATCCTCGTAAACGGGAAAGGGCAACGAATTAAGAACTTTAAATCCCCTGAGTGAAACCCCGTCCCGGCTACTTTGTGGGCCTGCGGAGCAAGAGGAACACGACCGCAGCTGCGACGAGCGCAATCACCATCGCAACCCACCACAGAGGAAAATCGGTCCTCCGGCCGATTCCACCTGGGAACGGCGTATGCTCACCGTCACCCAGCACGATCATCCCGGCCCACGCCGCAGGAGGAGCGCCGCCGCGTTGCATGTCGCGCTGGGCCTCCGCCATGGAGGCGCTAACGCTGAGGCCGCGGGCAAGATGAGATGCGAACTCGCTTACCAGCTCTGCCGCTTCCTGGTCTTCCAAAGGCCACAAACTGCCTACCACCGTCCTTGCACCGGCGATAAAGCACGACCGGGCAAAACCCAGGACGCCCTCTCCATCCAGATGTTCGCCGCCGGCGCTGCTGCAGCCGGACATCACCACGACCTGTCCTGCGAAGTCGAGGTTCGCGATCTCCCGCGCCTGTAGGAGTCCATCCTGGTCAGCACCTCCTGGAGAAAGAACGACTGCGGTTCGCTCAGGGTGCGTGTCGTCGATGACAGTGTGGGTGGCCAACAGCAATATGGCGTAATCACGGAGATTGCTTTCTTTGACCGCCGTTTCCGTGGCGTCGGATCCGATGAGCAGCCTGGTTTCACCTCCCAATTGCCGGATGACGGTCTGTGCTTCCCTACGAGTTCCAGGGATGGCAGGAAGTTCGAATCCTTCCGTCCACGTGGTCCAGCGCCGCCCGTCTGGTCCGTTGCTTTCCGCGGCCGGGGGTGGATCGGCCAACGCCAGCACCGAGTGGGAAGCCGCATGTTGCGGCGTCTGTCGCAGCCGGATCCAGGTGGTGGCGGAGGGTGCGATTGTGATGTTGTAGCGGGTGCCGATCGGATCCGAACCGGCATTGTCTCGGAGGGCGGCGAAAGGAATCTGTGTGAGCACTCCATCGGGAATGATCACCAGGTCGGTGATTTCGGAAGGGAGATCCTCGAGGGCATCCCTCAGCAACTCATCGTAAAGCCGGACGCCTGCCCTTGGTTCCAGACCATCACGCCGCCGTATCAGGGCCAGGTAGGCGCCGACCAGCTCTTTGAGATCCTGGCGACCCGGGATCGGATGGATACGGGCATCTTCGGAGGTTACGATGAACACCTGGGAACGGGAGGGTAGCGCAGTGACCCCTCTGGGGTTCTGGCTGAATGAAAGCATCGCCTGACTCGGCTTCAACCGGGACTGCAGTTCTTCGATGGTGGGAATGTTCGGCCTGTGCAGAAGGGCGTAGCCTGGGTCTTCGTCGGCAAGAGCGGTCCTGGCAGTGAACTCTTCCGATTCGATCTCCTCCAATCGGCTCAACAGTGCGTCCCGCTTCTTCCGGCTCAGGTCGTCGTACAAAAGTCGCTTCTGCAACTCGGCGATCTGCTGCAAGGTCACGGCATGCCGTTGCCGGAGGGGGCTGGTTTCATCTGCAGGAATCTCTGTTTGCACCGCCCCCGTGGCAGTCATCTGGTCCAGCAGGGTTCGGGCGCGGAGTCGTTCCGATATCCGGAACGCCAAGTCGACGGCATCCGGAGTGACGGCGCCGTATTCGGCACCCAGGATCACGTCGATGGTTGTGGCGTAATGGTTGCGCCAGCGAGAGAAGTATCGGGCGCGGACCTCGTTTTCAGCCTGACGCTGTCTGAGCTGTTCTACGGTATCCAGTCCTTCCAGCAGACTCCTGATGGCTTCATTCCGCCTACCTGCAAACGCCAGCAGCTGTCCACGTACGTTCTGGCCTTGGGCGATCACTTCCAGGTCGGCATGGTCGCGGGCCAGGGCCAGCGCTTCGTTCACATGCTCCATCCCACGGTCCGGATCAGGGGGATCGAGGGTCAGAGAACAGATCGCTGCCGTCAACAAGCCCCAGGGCAGTTCTCGGCGCAGGTTCAGGCGACGTGCGATTTCCAACCCCTTCAAGGCTTGTTCCATCCCATGGGGCCCACTCTGCATCTGGGCCAGACGGAACCGGGCCTTGGCCTCGATCATTCCGTTTCCGGAATCCACGGCGGCCTGGAGAGAATCCAGCGATGCCTGCTCGATCTCCCCCTCCAGGACATCGAAATCCTCGCCCAACTCGAACAGCAGCACGGCGATGTTGTCCAGGGCCGCCGCCTCCCGGGATAAATTGCCGAAGCTCCGGTACAGTTCAGCTTCCCGCCGGTAGTACTGCAGCCCTTGCCGGTACCGTTTCGTCGCCCAGGAAACCATTCCCAGACCGGACAGAGCCCATGCCTGGAGTCTCGACGGGCCGTTTGGGAAGACCAGCGACTCAAGCCGCTTGTAGTACCTCCAGGCAGTTCCGTAATCCTGCTGGCTGGTGGCGTGCACGCCGCGCTGGCCCAGAACCATTCCCAGCAGTTCGTCATCGCCTGCTTCCTGTGCGACGGCCTCCACCCGCTCCAGTTCCGCCAAGGCTTCCACAGGGCGATTCACGTACTGCAGCAGCATGGCGAGGCTGATCCGGGCGTACCCTTCACCCTTCATATGCCGTTGGGCCTGGAATCCGTTGGCAGCCTTGCGGTACGACTCTTCCGCGGCGTCCAGTTCTCCCAGTTCGGATTGGATCAGGCCCAGGTTCATGCGGGCCGCATGGTTCTCCGGCCGGATTGACAGTAGGGCCTGGAGACGGCGTACGGCGCCAGGTCGGTCGTTCAGGCTGGAGGCGAGATAGGAGTAACAGTTGTACGTCTCCAACTCGTCAGGGTAACGCAGCACGAGGTGGTCGCAGTCGTCCAGGGATTCGAGCTTTTCCCTGGAAAGGTCCAGCAGTGTATCTGCCCGGTCCTGCCCGGTCCCGCAAAAAACAAGGACGAGCAGGATGGCCGGGAGTTGACGCATCAGAGTTGTCCTTACTCCAGCCGGATGGAGTAAACCGGCGAGGATGCCTGGGACCCATCTGGATGGAACGCCTCGATTCTCCAGAGCACCACGTCTCCCGATGCAAGATTGATTAGGCTCTCTTGTGGAACCAGAAACTCTGTCTCCTCCAGGTGATCGGCGGAAGCCAGTGTCTTCAGGTCCAGATCCGACACACGAACCGAATACACGGCGTCCTCCAGGTTGCTGGACCAGCGCAACAAAACCCGACTCCTGGGAAGCACGCTGCCGTCCTCGATTTCGTTCTGTATGGCCGGAACGTCGTTGCTGCGGTAGACGGGAGAAGGGGACGGGCCCAACAGTTGCGGCACCCATATAACTCCGATGGCGATAACCAGTACTGCCGCTGCCGCCAGCGCCCAGGCTGGAACCGGGGCGCGACGGGCGGGGGCGGCGGATGCCGTTTCCTCGTCCCGGAAACGCCTTGCGATCCTCCAGGCCGTAGCACAGGCGGCGCAGGCCACCGTGTGGTCCAGGATCCGGGTGAACTCATCCTGAGGGCAACGATCCTGGGCCGCCGCCTCGAGCAACTCCGCCGATGGGCACCCGCCGAGGGGCACGTCACCAGCCGGACGCTCCTGGAAAGCGCGCCGCAAGTCGTCCGTTTTGTACGAACCATCGATCATGGCTGCAGTCCCTTCCTTGCCAGGCATAGTCTCAAATCGGTGATACCGCGATGGGCCAGATGCTCGGTCTTTTTGACCGTGAATCCAAGAGATGCCGCAACCTCCGGGATCGTGTAGCCCTGAAGGTGGAGTGCGACCACTCTTCGGCGGGAATCCCGCAGGCGGTGCAGGCATCCGACAATCCCTCGACCCAGTTCCGTCGAGCCGGCAAGGCGTTCAGGATCGGCTGTGGAGGCAGGCCTGGTGTCCATTGGTGAGCCGTCTCCTATATTGTTTTCCCGCCGACGGTATCGACGCCGGATCTCGTCCACGACGATGCTGTAGGCCACCGCCTTCAAATAAGACGATTTCGGCTCCTCCACCCCTCCACTTTTTTTTGCGATTTCCATCATCCGGATCATGGCCAGCTGGACGATGTCGTCGGAATGGTCGGAAAGCCAGTAGGGACAGGCGTATTGAACCGCTTTGCGCAGGCGGAGATGGATCTGCTCCATCCGGTGATCCAGGCTGGAATTATCGGTCCCATCCGGCATCGCGGGTTTAACTCCTAAGGAGGGACGTCTTTTCCGACTCAGTCTAATCCCCACCATCTACATATACAAAGAAGCATACCCCAGTGCCGAAAGGCCGGGAAATTTATTGGGGGGAATGACTCCCCCCGTTCGTCCATGGAACCAGCAGAGATGGTGAGCTCACTGTCCATGGAGGAAAGGTCATGACCGAATCAACCTTCGACCGGAAACACGCTGCGTTCCTGATTCTGTTGATCCTGTGGATCTCTTCCATCGCCCTGGCCGGGAGCGGGGAAAGGCCGGTTCGGACCGCCTCCGGTCCGTTCGCCGTGGCCGGATCTCCCGATTCCTACTCCGTGGCCTGGTTCGAGGACGCTGGAGAGATCCAGACACTGTGGTTGCAGATGGATCGGAACTCGGAGTAGGTGGAATATCGGTCATCTCGATCCGCGGATCGAGAACGATGAGCTGAGGAGCTTCCCGTTCCCGGATCCTGGACGGTTGCTGGGTATCGCCCTCAATGAGGACGGAACCGGCATGGTTGCGATCCTGCAGAACGAGGCGAACAGCACATCGAGGATTGTCGAGGTCGACCTCGAGAGCGAGACGGTCAAAACCCTGATGACGATCCACGAGGCGATGGTCTCCGTTGCCGTCCATACAATGGTGGATCGAACCGCCGTGGTTTGGACCGATGCCGAGGGTGGCCTCACATTGGAGATTCTCGACCGGTCAGGTCCGGTCTCCTCCGGCAGGAAGCTGAACGTTTTCCCGGTTGCCGATGCCAGGCCCAGGATCGGGCAATTCAGAGACACCATGATCATTACTTGGAACGAGCGTTTGCCGGACGACAAGCCGGCCGCCATGACCGCCGGCATCTCCATGGATGGGACATTCACCCTCCTGGACACAGGCGAGATCAGTGGAGACGCGCCGTCGGGCAGAATCGTGCCGAGCCTGGGTGACGGACGCCTGGTACTGCAGGAGTGGGACGGACAACCGCCGGTTGCCAGCCTGCAGATGCTGGATGGCAGGCTGGATCCGTCCTGTGGTCCGGTGATGGAAGATTCTCGATTACCGGTAAACTCATGGTTGTTGGGTGGCGCCGACGACGCCCTGCTGTTCCGCAGCAGGGCGACCGAGGGCGGCCATCTCTCGCTCACGTCGCAAACGATGCAGTGTGACTACGGGACATCAATGACTGGGGCGGGTGGAACCGAGGCGTCCACCGACGGCACAAAGATTCTGGGCGGATCGGAAGATCCCTGCGACGGGTTCGACAACGACGGCGACGGCATCCTGGACAACGGCTGCGATCTTGTTTGCGACGCCCCGGAGGTCGCCATCGGGCCGTTGGACTTTGTAGACGAAACCTGGGAGTCGTCGACACCGGTGATCGTCCGCGCCGGAAGCGAATTCGGCGTGGCCTTCATGGATCGCAGAGGGACCTACCCCGGTATCTTCTTCGCAAGGATGGACGAGGCGGGGAACAAGATCTACGAGCGCAGGATTACAGCCGACACCTCTTCAGCCTATGATCCGACGTTGGTCTGGACCGGCAGCCAGTACGGGCTGGCCTGGGAGG
>CALZKF010000013.1:0-11576 GCA_945787955.1 uncultured Acidobacteriota bacterium
TCGATCCGACCAGCGCATCACACAAAGCCAGGAATGTTCTGTTTGGTTTTTGGAAATTGATACACCACAAAAGCGGTCGCGCTACAGAAGTCTTGCGTGACCTTGCGTTCTGGATAGGCACTCATTGGTCATACGAGTATCGCTCCGCATACATTGTGACTTTGCGATTATCGAGGGTCTTACTAAAACTCCAGCCCCGCCAGTTGCCCAGTGGCCGCGGATTTCGAGAGGTTCGCGTCATTCGACCTGTACCTTTTACCATCTAGTTTCCATTCCGTACGAAGGTCAAGATTTCTGAGCGGAGCCTCGTAGAATTCTGCGCCTGTGGAAGTGACGTTAAACACCTTCAATGTTTCGCCACCAAATACCTTTCTGCGGTGGCGGTCAAATACGGCAAATCGTATGCAATAAGTGCCATTGGCAAAAGGCAAGTTAGGAACAATGTATTCAATCTCATGAATCCCCGGCGGGTAATCAGGTCTCTCGGGAATTGCTGCGGTCGAACCTGCGCATAAATACAGAAAGTCAGTAGTGTGCGTTCCCACAACTATTTCCGGGCTTTTCAAGTAATCTCTTACTTCAAAGCGTATACGTACTCTAAGCATGCCCCCGGACTCTATTGCCTCCACCTCGATATCATTCTCATCGACAATGCTGATGTCCGGTTCGGTGGGAGGCGCCGTCAATTCAGTTTCTCCGGTCTTCACCGGAACCGGATCCTCCTTCGAGAACAGCAGCCAGCCTACAGCCAGGGCCACGATCACAGCCAGGACGGCGACCACGGCCAGCAGGAGTCGCTTGCGATCCCCGGCCGGGGGAGCGTTCCGGGACTCTCCGGTGCCGGTGAAGCGATCGCCATAATTGCCTCGCAGCGCTTCGCCCTCCGATGTTGCGTCGCGGTTGTTCTGGGCCTGCTGCTCCAGGAGGTAGGCGTTCACCATGACCTCTTCGTCCACGCCGATATGCTGGGCAAAAGCACGGACGAACCCTTTGTTGAATACGCCGCCGGGCAGGCGCTTGAAATCGTTGTTCTCCAGGGCGTCCAGATAACGGGCATTGATCTTGGTGGCTTCGGCGATCTCCCGCAGGGAAATCTTGCGCAGTTCCCGCTCCCGTTTCAGATCTTCACCAAAGCTGGACATAAGTTTCCCCGGCGGGTGGTTCGGTGCGAACCCCTGTGGATTCTAGGGACTGGTTCGTCAGCCTGTCAACCGTGGGCCGTTTCTGGTATTTCCTTGCTCTCATTTGGTTTTGCGCCATTGAAGCCGTCCGGCCTGAATTGCTACTACCGGCGGCAGCGATCCTTCCTCCAGCAGCCGTCTCACATCCTCTTTGGGGAGGGTGGCCAGAACCTTCAGAGCGGTGTGAACCGGGGTTGAAAAGTGTGAAACGAGGAGCACACGTACCGGAACGTACCCGCCCCAGCGATGGTGCTCCGCCACAATCCGCAACACTGCCGGCGGCAGGTCCCTGTCACCCAGTAATTCAATGATATCCGCGGAGGTCGTCCTGGGATTACCCAGTAGAGCTTCGATCACCGCCGGTTCCCGCAACCTGGCCAGATCCGCCAACACCGCCTTTGGCGCGACCCGGGCTAAAGCGACCTGTTCACCCAGGGTCAGCCTCTCGATGCGCTGCGACAGCCGCCTCTCCGCCACTTTGCGGTAATGCGCCTGCACCATCGTATCGGTACAGACCCGGGCCAGCATACGCCAGGGCAACCGCTCCAACTCTCCGATGCTGAAGCCGCGGCTACGGTCCGATCCCTTCACCATGCCGATAAATATAGTGCCCGGGGCAGGTTCAGGACAGCAAGACAAGGGCGATAGCGTTATTCAGCGCGTGGACCAGGAATGGGGCAGCCAGGGAGCCGGTTTTGAGCCGCAGCCACGCGAGGACCACGCCCATGGAAGCGAGGGTCAGCACCAGCACAACCCCCCCGGCGGCGAGATGGAAAGCGCCGAACGCCGCCGC
The DNA here is from genome assembly GCA_945787955.1 of uncultured Acidobacteriota bacterium. Lineage (GTDB taxonomy): Bacteria > Acidobacteriota > Polarisedimenticolia > Polarisedimenticolales > Polarisedimenticolaceae > Polarisedimenticola. The sequence continues at coordinate 1,975 of CALZKF010000013.1, forward strand.
CGTAGCCGTGATTGCCAACCATCTGGGGGCGCCGGCCAGAATCCTGGTCAGCAACATTTCACGAAAAAAAAGTTCTTCCGCTGCAGGAGCCAACAGGACGCCGACCAGGAAAATTACGGCTGTTGCCAACCGCCCGAAGCTCAGGTCCGGGGCGCCTGAATAGTCCTCGCCGATTCGACTGCCGATGGCGGTTCCGGCCATATTTGCGAGAAAAACGGCCGCCAGAGCCGCAGCTGCAGGAAGCAGATCGTTGCGCCGCAGCGACAGATCGATCCGCCCCCGGAAAAGGACACCCAGCAGGGCGCTGACAGCCAGGAAACCGGTAGCGGAGGAGAGAGCCAGCAGCGTGAAGGGGTACGGTGCCAGTCCACGCTCGGTGAACCGCATCAACCCAGGGCCTCCGGCGGCCAGAACGGTGAGCTGGGATAAAAGGATCGCCAGAACCAGCGCGCACAGGGTAACGAGCAGCCCTCCCGCCGTGCCGGGAACCGCCGGATTCCTCAGGCTGTCGCGCTGGTGCTCCATATCCGCTGCAACCTAGCATAATGCAGCCATCGTTGTGGTAGCGTAGATCATGAACCTTTGAGGGACAGTCATTGGAATCTCAACAGTTTATGCTCATGCTCCCGGTGTGGTACGTCGTGTTCCTGCTCTCCATCACGGCCCATGAGGGCGCCCACGCCCTGGTTGCCCGGATCGGCGGGGACGACACCGCCTACCTGGGTGGGCAGGTCAGCCTGAACCCGATCCCCCACGTAAAGCGAGAGCCGTTCGGCACGGTGATCATCCCGCTGCTGACCTTCTTTATGCTCAAGGGTGGCTGGATGATGGGCTGGGCCAGCGCGCCTTACGACCCGCTGTGGGAGGAGCGCTACCCGAAACGGGCGGCGGCCATGGCACTGGCCGGCCCCCTTGCGAACCTGGCCCTGGCAGGTCTCGGCTTGCTGGTATTGAAGGCCGGACTTGTTCTCGGGTGGTGGGAGCCGCTGGGCGCCGGGTTCGACAACCTGGTGGCGCCGGTGGATCTGAACAACGGCATTGCCGAGGGCGCAGGAAGAATGCTGTCGGTCCTCATGGGTCTGAACCTGGTCCTGTTCGTGTTCAACCTGATTCCGATGCCGCCGCTGGACGGAGCTTCGGTGCTGGCCGGCATGTTCCCGCCGGCTCGCCGGTTGGTATTCTGGCTTCGCAGCAACCCGCTGGGCGGCCTCCTGGGGATCGTCGTCGCCTGGAACCTGTTGCCGATGCTGCTTCGACCGGTATACAGAATTTTTACTGATATGTTGTGGTAGGAGGACGGAAATGAAGAAGCCTGCCGTTGTCGTCGTTACCGTGGCCGCCATGGGATTTCTCGTCCTGGCAGTCCCTGCCTTCACACAGGAGCAGGCCAAGCTTGCAATCCCCGAATCGGGAGTCGGATCAGGCGTAGAACAGCGAACCCTGGTAGGAGTCTCGGACAGCTTCCGGGTCGGAGACCAGGTCTGGTTCTTGACCCGGGTGACCGGCGGATCGGATGGAGATCGTATCCGCCATGTCTGGCTGCAGGACGGCGAGGAAAAACTCAGCGTCGGCCTGACCCTGGGTGGATCGCACTGGCGCACATGGACCCGCAAGACCATGCACCCCGGCTCCGCCGGCACCTGGACCGTGGAAGCCCGTGATGCGGCCGGCAACGTGCTGGCGACCACCGGTTTCGTTTGCGCTGCGCAGGAGGATTAGTCGCCTTCGGCCATCCTTTCCAGCTGGCGCAGGTTCTCACGGTGGCCCAGGACCACCAGTACGTCTCCTGCCGCCGGTGCGTACTCCGACGGCGGGTTGAAGTGCATGACCGCGTTCTTGCCCCGGACTCCGACGACGATGACGTTGAGCTCGCTGCGCAGGGGTGCGTTCCGCAGTTCCACACCGACCAGGGGGGAAGCGGGGAGAAGCTGCACCTCTTCCAGACCCAGGCTCTCGTCACCCCATTGGCTGATCATGTCCATGAACGCGGTGACCGACGGATGCAGCAGCTGCCGCGCCATGAGGCGGCCGCTGTTGAGGTAGACATTCAGCACCCGGGTCGCTCCGGCGGCGATCATTTTGGCATCGTTCTTCCGGTTGCAGGACCGTGTCACGATCGCCATGGCGCTGTTGAGCCCCCGGGCGGTAAGGGTCACGAACAGGTTGTCGGCATCGTGCGGGAGGACGGTGGCCATCGCCCTGGCCCGTTCCACGCCGGCCAGCAGAAGGGTCTTCTCCTCGGTGGCGTCGCCGTCTACGAACCGGATGCCCCGGGTCTGCAGCTGCCTGAGCATTTCCGGGTCTTTCTCCACCACGACGTAGCGGATGCCCCGGGCTTCCAACTGTTCGCCGACCACGGCGCCCATGCGGCCGTAACCGCACAGGATGACGTGATCGGAAAGCCTCTTGATCTCCACCCGATTTCTCCTTTCGCCCAGCAAGCCTCGTTCGAAGACAGCCTCCAAAACGATGGTGCCGACATAGGCCAGAGTGCCGACGCCGGTAACGATCAGGATTGACGTGAACAGCTTGCCGAGCGGGCTGAGCGGCTCCACTTCCCGGAACCCGACCGTGCTGATGGTGATGATTGTCATGTACAACGCATCGAGCAGCGGCCAGCCCTCGATAAAGTGGTACCCGAACATCCCGGCCAGAAGCAGAGCGGCGAAAAGCGCCACGGCCAGTTTCGCCTTGGGATCCATGAGCACAGGCTAGCATGCCGGGATCGGTTCGAAGAGCTGAAATAGAATCCTGGTTAAGCCGGTTTACACTTTCCAGGCCGGAGATTGACGATGAAGCTAAAACCTGCCCTGATCCGCAACCTGATGTGGGGCGCCGCCGCCGTGGCGCTGATCTGGGTTGTGTACGGTTTCCGAACCGGCGTGCGGATCGTTCCTCCAGGATCGGCTCGACCGGCCCAGGGGCTCGTTGTGGTGGACACCCTGGGGCAGCCGGTCACGCTGGATTCGATGGCCGGCCAGGTGGTGGTGGTGAACCTGTGGGCGTCATGGTGCGGGTACTGCCGGATGGAAATACCGTCCCTGCGGGAACTCCACCAACGGTACCGCAACGAGGGTCTGGTGGTGCTGGGCGTTAATCTGGAAGAGGGCGGAAGAGACGAATTGCTGGCCCGGATTCGTGATCTCGGGATCGATTATCCGGTGGTGCGACCGGTCGCACCCCTGTCCGGAGCGTTTGAGGGCGGTTCGGTCCTGCCGCATACCTGGATAGTGGACCGGCGGGGCAGGGTGAGAGCGTCCCACTCGGGATACGCCTCGGGACGTTCGCTTGAGAAAGCGGTGCAACGGCTCCTACGGGAGCATTGATACCGTGGCGGCCTGAACCGCCGGCGGTTGAAGGGTCGGGCCGTGTTTCCGGACCGCCGCCTCCAGTTTCGGCCGGTCGCCCTCGGGCAGCGGTTCCACCGGCGGGTTCCGGAACGACAGCGGGTTAACCGGCCTGCCGGAAACAATCATGGTGTAGTGCAGGTGGGGTCCGGTGGCGCGCCCTGTGGCGCCGACATACCCGATGACCTGGTTTTGCCGCACCTGGACCCCGGACCGGATGCCTTTGGCGTACCCCTTGAGATGACCGTAGAGCGTCACGTACTCCGATCCATGTCGAATCTTCACCATTTTTCCAAGTGCTCCGGACCATCCGGCGGATACGACCCGGCCGTCGGCGGCGGCAACCACAGGCGTTCCGGACGGGGCGGCGAAATCGACACCGTGGTGGGGGACCACATTCCGGGTGACCGGGTTCTGCCTGGCACGGGAGAACCGGCTGCTGATCCTGCGATAGTTCAAGGGAGACTTCAGGAAGGTCTTGCGCAGCGGCACCCCGTTCTCGTCGAAATAGTTGCCGTCGCCTTCGTCGCTCTCGACCCAGTACGCCGTCGATTTTGCCTGCTCGCCCTGATAGCTGGCGGCCAGTATGCGGCCGATGCCGGCGGGGGCACCGCTGCCGGGTAGCTCGCCCCGGAACGGAGGCAGGTCGGAGGGCAGATCACCGTAGGACCGGAACTCGTACACGATCCGGACCTGGTCGCCCTGGCGGGGTTCCACCAGCAGGTCGATGTCCCACTGGAAAATGTCGGCGAATGAGGCGGTGAGGCCGACAGGGTCCGGCAGGTCCGCGAAGGTCTGGCTGACCGACTGTTCCACGGTGCCGCTATCGCTGCGGGTTTCAACGTCGACCGGAATCTCAACCTCCCGGATGCCGGGCGCGTCGCCGGACGGCAGGATCCGGATGAAACGGTCCACGGAGGTCCGAACCGCCACCGCCACCAGCTCGCCGTCGGTCCGCCGGCTGATGCTGACCCCGGCGCCTTCAGGCATCCGGCGCAGATCAAGGGCCTGGTTCAGGCTGTCCAGTACGGTCAGGCGCAGGTCGGTATCCAGGCCGGCGTCCTGAAGGAGACGGTCCAGCGTGCTGCCGCGGCGCAGCGTGTACCGCTCGATGGCCAGGGGTGGCGGCGGAGGAGGGCCGGCAGTGGCAGGCGTTGCGACCGGCGTCGGTACGTGGGCCTGGTCGGAGTCGCCACCTACACCGGCCAGCAGGACCACCAGCAAGACAATTATTACCCCTGCAACGGCCAGGATCGTTTTGGTAGGCATGGTCTCCCTTCGCCGGTCGGAAGATGATACGCGCGGCGGAATTGATTGTCACATGAATCGGGCCTCGCATATGATGATCCTATGGATAAAATGCCGTTGATACTGCTCGGAACGCTGATGTTGACGCTGATCGCCTGCGGCCCTGCCGGCGAGGGCGCCGCCGGCGCCGGGGGAGACAGGCCGCTGGTGGTGGCCACCACAGGCATGATCGGCGACCTGGCAGCGAGAATCGCAGGGGAACGGGCCACTGTGGTTACCCTCATGTCTTCAGGGGTGGATCCCCATCTGTTCCGGCCCAGTGAGGGTGACGTCCGCCACATGGGCTCGGCGGACCTGATCCTCTACAACGGGTTGCATCTCGAGGGCAAGATGGGAGCGATCCTGTCCCGGATGGAACGGGGCCGCCTGGTGGTGGCGGTGGGGGACGCCGTGCCGAAAGAACGGCTCCTGGAGTTGCCCGGGTTTGAGGGCCAGTACGATCCTCACCTCTGGTTCGATGTTCAACTCTGGTCACTGACGGTAAGCCCGGTGCAGGAGGCGCTGGCGGCGCTCGTGCCGGAACACGCCGCAGAGCTCGCGGAACGCGCGGACACGGTGCGCCGGGCGCTGACGGACCTGGACCTCTGGGTGGAGGAGCAGATCGCCGGCATCCCCACCCCCCGCAGGGTCCTGGTTACGGCTCACGACGCATTCGGTTATTTCGGCGCCCGCTACCGTATCGAAGTAGTCGGTCTGCAGGGCATCAGCACGGCGGCGGAAGCCGGCCTCCAGGATGTGGACCGGCTGGCGAACATGATCGTGAGGCGGAAGATCCCGGCGGTCTTCGTGGAGTCGTCGGTGCCGCGGAGGTCCATCGAGTCGGTGGTGGCCGCCTGCAAAAACCAGGGTCATGAAGTCCGGATCGGCGGTGAACTGTTCTCCGATGCCATGGGGCCTGCCGGGACTCCGGAAGGAACTTACGAAGGCATGGTTCGCCACAACGTTCGTGCCATCGCAGAGGCTTTGCGATGACCGGGGCCGGCGCCGTTCCGAAGACCGGGCTTCCGGCGGTGGAGGTCCACGACCTCACCGTGGCGTATCGCTCCAACCCGGTGTTGTGGGACGTGGATCTCAAGGTTCCGGAAGGGCGGCTGGTGGCGATCGTCGGCCCCAACGGCGCCGGGAAAAGCACACTGTTGAAGACGATCCTGGGTCAGGTCCGCCAGACCACAGGGTGGGTGCAGGTGTACGGCGAACCGTATGCCACCCGGCGATCCTGGGTCGGGTACGTCCCCCAGCGGGAGAGTGTGGACTGGGACTTCCCCACACTGGCCCAGGACGTGGTCACCATGGGCCTGTACGGCCGCATCGGCTGGCTCCGGCGGCCTGGCAGGCGACACCGGGAGATCGCCCTGTCCTGTCTTGAGAGGCTGGGGATCGGACACCTGGCGGGGCGCCAGATTTCCCAACTGTCCGGCGGCCAGCAGCAGCGGGTGTTCCTGGCCAGGGCACTGGCCCAGGATGCCCGGCTTTACCTCATGGACGAGCCGCTGGCCGGGGTGGACGCCACCACCGAAAAGGCGATCACGGTAGTCGTGGTGCACCACGACCTCCAGACGGTGCCGGAATATTTCGACCATGTCGTGCTCCTCAACATGCGGCTGGTGGCGGCCGGTGCGGTGGAAGAAGTGTTTACCGCCGAAAATCTTCAGCAAACCTACGGCGGACGTTCCAGCATCCTGACGCGGGCCGCCGAGGCCTTGTTCGCCAGCAAGGCGACCTTGAAGGAGTAGAGGGCGCGCCATGGAGTGGACCTATACGGTACGGAACGTCCTGGTCGGTTCGTCTCTGCTGGGACTCACCGGCGGCGTGCTGGGTTGTTTTGCCCTCCTGAGGCGCCAGAGCCTGCTCAGCGACGCGCTGGCTCATGCCGCACTGCCGGGAGTCTGTGTGGCGTTCCTTCTGACCGGCAGCAAGTCACCGGAGGTCCTCCTGGCCGGCGCGATGGTGGCCGGTATCCTGGGCGCCTTTGCGATTCTCGGTGTGATTCGGAACAGCCGCATCAAGGAAGATGCGGCCATCGGGATCATCCTTTCGGTATTTTTCGGTATCGGGATCGTGCTGCTGACATGGATCCAGAAGCTGCCGTCGGGAAACCAGAGCGGGCTGGACAGGTTCCTGTTCGGGCAGGCGGCGACCATGGGGACCGACGACATCCGGCTGCTCTCAGCCGTAACGCTCCTCGTTCTATTCGCCGTGGTGCTGTTCTTCAAGGAGTTCAAGCTGGTTTCCTTTGATCACGGGTTCGGGGTGAGTCTGGGGCTGCCGGTGAAGCTGCTGGAGTTCGGGCTGACCTCTCTTCTGGTCCTGGTGGTGGTAATCGGACTGCAGATGGTCGGTGTGGTTCTCATGGTGGCGACCTTGCTGACCCCGGCGGCTGCGGCCAGGCAGTGGACCGACCGGCTCGGAGCGATGCTCCTCGTATCGGGGGGAATCGGCGCGGTGTCAGGCTCGGTCGGATCCCTGGCCAGCGCCACTATCCCCCGAGTCCCGACCGGTCCGGCCATCGTCCTGGTCTCAAGCGTGATCCTGGTATTTTCGCTGATGCTGGCCCCCCGCAGAGGGATGGTCTGGGCTATGCTGCAGGACCGCCTGGTGGAGCGCAGGATCCGCCGGGAGAACCTGTTGAAGGACCTGTACCTCGCCGGCGAGAGGGGGATCGGGTTCGGTTCCTGGGTTACTCTTCCGATTCTCATGGGGTACCGTGGTCTGTCCGGTTCAGGACTGCTGCGGAGCGCACGGCGGCTTGTGAAGAACAGTCTCCTGGAACGGTCCGGGGATCAATTGCGGCTGACTGCGGACGGCATCCGGGAGGCGGCCAAAGTTGTACGCAAGCACCGCCTGTGGGAGTCGTACCTGTCTCGCCGGCTGGAGCTTCCGCCCGACCACCTGCACCGGGACGCGGAGATGATGGAACACGCATTGTCCGACGAGGTGGTCGACGACCTGGACCGCAGGCTGGGGTATCCGGAGCGCGATCCCCACGGCAAGCCGATCCCCCGGGAAGCATCATGAGCGACACCTTCGTCATTTTGCTCGTGGGCTGCATGGTGGCGTCGTCGTGCGCTCTGGTCGGCACGTTTCTGGTACTCCGGAAGATGGCTCTCCTGGGCGACGCCATCAGCCACTCGGTGTTGCCGGGGATCGCCATCGGGTTCCTGCTGAGCCAGAGCCGGTCCAGCCTGGTGATGGTGGTCGGCGCCGGCGCCCTGGGAGTGTTGACGGTTTTCCTGGTGGAACGTCTGCAACGGTCCGGCCGGCTTTACGCCGATGCATCCATCGGCGTGGTTTTTCCCGCACTGTTTGCCGTCGGGGTGATCCTCATCAGCCGTTACGCGTCCATGATCGACCTGGATCTGGACTGCGTCCTGTACGGCGAAATCGCCTACACTCCCTGGGACCTTGTGGTCGTGGCCGGGACCACTGTGGGGCCCCGGGCGGTCTGGGTCACCGGTTTGACCCTGCTGCTGAATCTGGTTGTGATAGGTCTTTTCTTCAAGGAGCTGAAGCTGGTCAGCTTCGATCCCGGTCTGTGCGAGGCCCTTGGGTTCCGGCCTGTCCGCCTGCACTACCTGCTCATGGCGCTGGTTTCGGTGACCGTGGTGGCGGCGTTCGAATCGGTAGGCGCCATCCTGGTGGTTGCGATGCTGGTGGTACCGCCCTGTGTGGCCTATCTGCTGGTGGACCGCCTGGTTCTCATGCTGGCCACCGCCGTTGCCTCAGGTTGCATCGCGGTTTTCGCCGGCTACGGCCTGGCGCGGGTATTGGACGGCTCCATCGCCGGCGGCATGGCGGTTGCTGCCGGCGGCCTGTTCATCCTGGCATTTCTCCTTTCCCCGAGGTACGGTCTTATCGCGTCCTGGATCCGAAGGCGGAGGGCGGTCGGCCGATACCCGGCTCAGTGAGGTGGAAAGTGTCAAATCGTTTCTCCATAACCTGCCTGATCTGCATGCTGGCGGCGTTGCCCGGCCCGTTGTTCGCACAGGAGCCGTCGGCCGGCCCGAAAATCGTATTCGAAACCGAGACGGTGCAATTGACGCAGGTAATCAGGGGAGAGGTTGTAGAGGCGGAATTCGTCTACCGCAACGACGGTGATGCACCTCTCAGGATCCTGCGTGCGAAACCCGGCTGAGGCTGCGCCCTGGCCTCGTACGACGAGGTCGTGCCCCCCGGTCGGGAGGGCAGGATGAAAGTCACGGTGAAGACAGCCGGTTATTACGGAACGGTGACCAAGACCGTCGCCGTGAAATCCGACGACCCGGTCCGGCCCGACGTAACCCTGAGGGCTCGTATGGTGGTAGTCGGCAGCGCCACGCTGATGCCGTCCAGCCGCCTGATGCTGCGGCACCGTGCGGACCAGCCGACAACCGGCAGGTTGTTGATCCGCAAGGATCCGACGGAACAGGGCACTCTCGCGGTTACCGGGGTGGCCAGTTCGGAACCGTGGCTCAAGGTGCGGGTCCGGGAGGTGGAGGTTGAGGAGTCCATGGAAGGAGGCGTCCTGGCAGGTCCCGGGGACTTCATGCTGGAGGTCGATGTGCCTCAGAAGCCGGGGGCCGGGCTGCGACGCGCCGAAGTGACCTTCCGGACCGGTCTGCCCCGGGAACCGGTGGTGAGCGTCCCGGTCACCTTCTCCGCACGGGCGTTCGGGACCATCTCGATCCAGCGTCTGTTACTCCGGCGGCAGAATCCCGGCGGCCCGCTGGCGGGGCGGATGAACTTCCGTCTGCTGGGGAATACCGATCCGGAATCGGTGCAGGTCGGGATCACACCGGACCGTTACCGGGTGGAGGTCGAGGTCCTGGAATCGAACCGGCTGCAGGTACAGGTCACCGAGGACCCGGATAGGGACAACGGCGAGCCGTTGCCCGAGGGTATGCTCCGATTCACTCATGGCGCCGAAACGATCAGTGTGCCTGTCCTTCCATCGGGGCCGTGAGGAACGGC